>NZ_CP023449.1:4090593-4402653 GCF_002355275.1 Rhizorhabdus dicambivorans
TTTGCTCGGCGGCGCCCCCCGGTCGCTCGCCATCGTCAACGGGACGCTGGCCGGCGCGATCGGGCTCGGCCTGCGTCTCTGGATCGCCGGCCTCGTCATTTGGGCGATCGGCCACGCGCTTTCCGTATGGGTTGCACGGCGCGATCCGCAGTTCGTGGACGTGGCCCGGCGCCATCTCCGCTTCCCGACATGGATGCAGCCATGATGAGCTTGCGCGAATATCGCAGCAAAGCCGCGCACCTTGCGGACTTCCTGCCCTGGGCCGCGTTGGTCGGCGAAGGCGTCGTGCTCAACAAGGACGGGTCGTTCCAGCGCACTGCACGCTTCCGTGGCCCTGATCTGGACAGTGCGACGCCGGCCGAGCTGGTGGCGACCACCTCACGGCTCAACAATTCGCTTCGCCGGCTCGGTTCGGGCTGGGCGATCTTCGTCGAAGCCCAGCGGACGCCCGCGCTGGACTATCCCGAGGATGATTTCCCCGATCCCGTGTCGGCGCTGGTCGATATGGAACGGCGCGAACAGTTCCGTGAGGAAGGCGCGCATTTCGAGAGCGCCTATTTCCTGACGTTGCTGTGGATGCCGCCGGCCGAGGAAGCCGCGCGGGCCGAAGGCTGGCTATACGAGGGCCGGTCCACCACCGGCGTCGATCCGTGGGAGCTGCTCAAAGGCTTCACCGATCGCAGCGACCGCGTGCTCAATTTGGTCGAGGGTTTCGTGCCCGAGGTCCGCTGGCTCGATGACGGCGAGACGCTGACCTACCTCCATTCGACGATTTCGACGCGGCGACAGCGTGTGCGCGTGCCGGAAACCCCGATGCACCTCGACGCGCTGCTCGCCGATGAGCCGTTGACCGGCGGGCTGGAGCCTTGCCTGGGCGACCATCATCTCCGCACGCTCACCATTACCGGCTTTCCCAGCTCGACGTTTCCGGGGCTGCTCGACGAGCTGAACCGGCTGGCGTTCGGCTATCGCTGGTCCACGCGCGCGATCATGCTCGACAAGATCGACGCGACCAAGCTGCTTACCCGCATTCGTCGCCAGTGGTTCGCCAAGCGCAAATCCGTCGCCGCCATCTTGAAGGAGGTGATGACCAACGAGGCGAGCACGCTGCTCGACAGCGACGCCTCGAACAAGGCCGCCGACGCTGACACCGCCTTGCAGGAGCTGGGCGCCGACTATGCCGGCATGGCCTACGTCACCGCCACGGTGACGGTATGGGATCGCGATCCAGCCATCGCGGCCGAGAAGCTGAGGCTCGTCGAGAAGGTCATTCAGGGCCGCGACTTCACCGTCATCCCCGAGGGCATGAACGCGATCGAGGCGTGGCTGGGCAGCCTTCCCGGTCACACCTACGCCAATGTTCGCCAGCCCCCGATTTCCACCATCAATCTCGCCCACCTGATCCCCCTGTCAGCAGTATGGGCGGGGCCGGAACGGGACGAGCATTTCGGTGCAGCCCCCTTGCTCTACGCAAGAACCGAAGGCTCGACCCCGTTCCGGTTTTCCCTTCACGTCGGCGATGTCGGCCACACGCTGATCGTCGGCCCGACCGGCGCCGGCAAATCGGTGCTGCTCGCGCTGATGGCGATGCAGTTCCGCCGCTACGAGAACAGCCAGGTCTTCGCCTTCGATTTCGGCGGCAGCATCCGCGCCGCGGTGATCGGCATGGGCGGCGACTGGCAGGATCTCGGCGGGATGCTCGCCGACGAGGCCGGCGACGGCGTGCAGCTCCAGCCGCTCGCCCGTATCGACGATCCGGCCGAACGAGCGTGGGCGGCGGAATGGCTGGCGGCGATCCTCGCGTCCGAAGGCGTCGCGGTCGATCCGCAAGCCAAGGAGCATATCTGGTCGGCGCTCAATTCACTGGCGTCGGCGCCGGTCAGCGAACGCACGCTGACCGGCCTTGCCGTGCTGTTGCAGAACCAGCAGCTCAAACAAGCGCTCGCCTCGTATTGCATCGGCGGGCCGTGGGGCCGGCTTCTCGACGCCGAGGACGAGCGCCTGGGCGAAGCCGCCGTGCAGGCGTTCGAGACCGAAGGACTGGTCGGCGCCGGCTCTGCCGCCGCCGTTTTGTCCTACCTGTTCCACCGGATCGACGGGCGGCTGGACGGCTCGCCGACACTCATCATCATCGACGAGGGCTGGCTGGTTCTCGACAGCCCGGACTTCGCAGCGCAACTCCGCGAGTGGCTGAAGACCCTCCGGAAGAAGAACGCGAGCGTCGTCTTTGCCACGCAGAGCCTTGCCGACATCGAAACGTCGAGCATCGCCCCGGCCATCATCGAAAGCTGCCCGACGCGCATCTTCCTGCCGAACGAGCGCGCCGCCGAGCCGCAGATCGCCGCCATCTACGAGCGGTTCGGGCTTAACGCCCGCCAGATCGAAATCCTCAGCCGGGCGACACCCAAGCGCGACTATTATTGCCAGTCCCGGCGCGGCAACCGGCTGTTCGAGTTGGGGCTGGGCGAGGTCGCGCTGGCCTTCTCAGCCGCGTCGGCCAAG
This sequence comes from Rhizorhabdus dicambivorans, assembly GCF_002355275.1. NCBI lineage: Bacteria > Pseudomonadati > Pseudomonadota > Alphaproteobacteria > Sphingomonadales > Rhizorhabdaceae > Rhizorhabdus > Rhizorhabdus dicambivorans. The sequence goes on from NZ_CP023449.1 coordinate 4,093,096, forward strand.
GCCGATCAGCTCCGCATCGCCGACATCATCGAAACCCACGGCCAAGCTGCTTTCGCGGCCGAATGGCTGCGCCATCGCGGCTGCGCGTGGGCGATCGAGCTTCTTCCCCCCAGCCAGCAGGAGTTACCGCTATGACCCGACTTTCCCTGCGCCGCGCCATTCTGGCCGGCGTCCTCGCCACCGCGACCATCGCGCCGATTATGGCGCCCGTGCCGGCCTACGCGCAGCTCGGCGGGATCGTCTATGACCCGACCAACTACGCGCAGAACGTGCTGACCGCGGCGCGCACGTTGGAGCAGATCAACAATCAGATTCGCCAGATACAGAATCAGGCGACTTCCCTGCTCAACGAGGCCCGCAATCTGGCGAGCCTCCCGCAATCCTCGCTCGCCGAGTTGCAGGGCCAAGTGCGCCAGACCCAGCAGTTGCTCGGTCAGGCGCAGCGCATCGCCTATGACGTCGGCCAGATCGACCAGGCTTTCACCAGCCGATACACGGCCGGCGCCATGTCGGTCCCGCAACGGCAGCTCGTCGCAAACGCGCGCGAGCGGTGGGAGACCAGCGTAGGCGCGTTTCAGGACGCGCTCCGCGTTCAGGCCGGAGTCGTCGGGAATATCGACGGCTCGCGTGCGACGATGGACCGCCTCGTGTCGGCGAGCCAATCATCTCAAGGCGCGCTCCAAGCGGCTCAGGCCGGCAACCAGCTTCTCGCGCTGCAATCGCAGCAGCTCGCTGACATCGCGGCATTGCTGGCCGCCCAAGGCCGGGCGCAGTCGCTGGAGGCGGCGCGAAATGCAGCCGCCGAAGCTGAGGGGCGCGAGCGCCTCCGCCGCTTCCTCGGCAACTGAGCCGATGTCGGCTGCCGCCAAGATTGCCGGTGTGGCCACGCTGGCTGGGTTCATGATGACGGTGGCGGTGATCGCCGCCGTCACCGAGCCGCGCGTGCCAGAGGCGGCCAACGCCGCGGAGGCACGCGCCGAGCGCGACCCGTTGGCGGCGGAGTTGGCGCGTTGCCGCGCGCTCACCATGCCGGACTCAGGCTGCGAGGCGGCATGGGCGGCGCACCAGCGCCGGTTCTTCGGAAAAGAAGGCACTCAGCCGTGAACGACACCGGCGTTATCGACAACTTCCTACAGGTCTTCACGACCTACATCGACAGCGGGTTCGGGCTGCTCGGCGACGAGATCGCGTTCCTCTCAACCACGCTGATCGCCATCGACCTGACGATTGCCGGCCTGTTTTGGGCGTGGGGCGCCGATGAGGACGTGCTTCAACGCCTCATCAAAAAGACGCTCTACATTGGCGTCTTTGCTTTCATCATCGGCAATTTCTCGACGCTGGCGACGATCGTGTTCCAGTCCTTCGCAGGGCTCGGTTTGAAGGCAACGGGCGATTCCATGAGCATCGCCGACTTCATGCGCCCCGGTTTCATCGCCGCGACCGGCTTGGACGCGGGTGAGCCGCTGGTCGTTGCCGCAGGCGAGCTGGTCGGTCCAATCTCATTCTTCACCAACTTCGTGCAGATCGTGGTGTTGTTGCTCGCTTGGGCGCTTGTCGTCATCGCCTTCTTCATCCTGGCGATTCAGATTTTCGTGACGCTGATCGAGTTCAAGCTGGTGACGCTCGCCGGCTTCGTGCTGTTGCCGTTCGCCTTCTTCAACAAGACCGCCTTCATGGCCGAGAAGGTGTTAGGCCATGTCGTCTCCACCGGCATCAAAGTTCTCGTGCTCGCCGTCATCACCGGCATCGGCACGACGTTGTTCAGTCAATTCACCGCCGCCGCTGGCCCTGAGCCCACGCTGGAGCAAGCGATGTCGATCGCGCTCGGCGCGCTGTCGCTGCTTGGCCTGGCGATCTTCGGCCCCGGCGTAGCGAACGGCATCGTTTCAGGCGGGCCGGCCCTGGGCGCGGGCGCAGCCGCCGGGACCGCGCTTGCCGCAGGCGGCGCGCTGGTCGGTGGTGCAGCCGCCGCACGCCTCGGTGCCGGTGCGGCCGCAGGCGCGATCGGCGGCGCGGCACGAGGGAGCGCCTTTGCGTCCGGCGCCGCCAGCAGCGCCTATGCGCTCGGCTCGGCAGGCAAGACCGGCGCAGCCGCCGTCGCGGGCGGCGCGGCCGGCGTCGGCCAAGCGGTGGCGGGTGCGGCGATGTCCCCGCTTCGGAAGGCCGCCGCGTCCCTGAAAGACAGCTATCGCTCTGGCGGTCGCGCCGCAGTCACGGCGACGGGAGGCACGATTTCAGGCGGCGCTTCGCCATCGGCACCAGCCCCCGACGACAGGCCCGCTTGGGCATCGGCCATGAAGCGCCGCCAGACCATGACCCACGGCGCGACGATCGCCGCCCACACCCTGCGTTCCGGCGACGGCGGGGGAAGCGGCTCGTCCGTCGATCTCCATCAGAAGGACTAGCTGCCATGTTTCGACGACCGACCATCCGCTACGGCCAGACCCCCGAACCGACCACGCCCTATCAGCGCGCCGCCCAAGCCTGGGATGACAGGATCGGTTCGGCGCGCGTGCAGGCCAAGAACTGGCGTCTCGCATTTTTCGGCACGCTCGCCCTTTCGGGTGGCCTGGCTGGCGGCCTCGTCTGGCAATCGGCCCGTGGCCATATCGTCCCTTGGGTGGTGCAGGTCGATCGGCTCGGCGAGGCGCAGGCGGTCGCGCCGGCCGAGGCCGGCTATCGCCCGAGCGACCCGCAGATCGCGTTCCATCTCGCCCGCTTCATCGAGCAAGTCAGGAGCGTGCCGGCCGATCCGGTCATCGTTCGTCAGAACTGGCTTCGCGCGTATGACTTCACCACCGATCGGGGCGCGGTCGCGCTCAACGATTACGCTCGCGCCAATGACCCGTTCGCCAACGTCGGGCGGGTGCAGGTGGCGGTGGACGTGTCCAGCGTCATCCGCGCGTCACCGGACAGCTTCCGCGTCGCCTGGACGGAGCGCCGCTATCAGGACGGCAGCCTCACCGCCACCGAACGCTGGTCGGCGATCCTCACCATCGTCGTGCAGCCGCCTCGCACGCCAGACGCACTTCGCAAGAATCCGCTCGGCGTATTCGTCAATGCCCTCAACTGGTCAAAGGAGCTGTCGCAATGACCGGCATTCCCTTTCGGCGCGCCGTCACAGCCGCGCTGCTCGTTTCCACCTCCACACTCGCCGGCTGCGCCACTACATCCGCCCGGCCGCCCGCCATCGCATACGACGATCCGCCGCGCGAAGTGGCCGCGACGCCGGCCGCGGAGCCGCCGCGTCCGGTGGAGATTGTTACTATTCCCGAACCGCTCCCGCTTCCCGGTCAGCTCAAGCCAATGCCGGATGCGCCTCGCGGGTCGGAGCCTACCGATCCCCGTAGGCGCGTCGGCGACGCAAACGCCGCCGCGCGGGTGCAGCCGGCGCGTGACGGCTTCCTCAATGCCATCCAGCAATATCCCTGGACGGATGGTGCGCTCTATCAGGTCTATACTGCCCCCGGCCAAGTGACGGACATCGCCTTGCAGGAGGGCGAGCAGCTCGTTGGACCGGGGCCAGTCGCGGCCGGTGACACCGTTCGTTGGATCATCGGCGACACGATCAGCGGCGCGGGCGCGACCGCGCGCGTCCACATCCTCGTCAAGCCGACACGGGCGGACCTCGCCACCAACCTCGTCATCAACACCGATCGGCGCACCTATCATCTGGAGCTGCGTGCGACGCCCGCGACCTACATGGCCTCAGTGTCATGGACCTACCCGCAAGATCAGCTCATCGCGCTACGCGGCGGCAACATCGCCGCTGCGGCGGTCACGCCGGCCGCGAGCGGCGTGGATGTGACTTCGCTCAATTTCCGTTATCGCATCGAGGGCGACCGCGCCCCGTGGCGTCCCGTTCGTGCGTTCGACGACTCCGGGCAGGTGTTCATCGAGTTTCCGGCGGGGATCTCGCGGGGCGAGATGCCGCCGCTGTTCGTTACCGGCGCGGCCGGGGACGCCGAGCTAGTCAATTATCGCGTGCAGGGCCGCTACATGGTGGTGGACCGGCTGTTCGCCGCCGCCGAGCTGCGTCTGGGCGATCGGCGCAATGAACAGCGCGTCAGCATCGTGCGCGACGACGGACGGGAGCGGCGGCCGTGAACTTGTCCACCGACATTCCCTCCGCCGAGCCGGCCGCGCCGCAGCCGCTTCTCGCCGATCCAAAGCCATTCCAGCTTCGAGGCGATCCGCCCCGCGTCATGCGTCTGTCCCGTAAGGCGCTGACCGTCATAGGCGTGGCCGCCGGCCTCGGTATCGGCGGCTCGCTGATCTACGCGCTCAAACCGGCTGGTGAACGGCAGGCGGAAGAACTCTACAACACCGAGAGCCGCGCCACGGCCGAGACCATCACCTCGGGACCGAGGGACTATTCTCAAGCGCCGCGCCTTGGGCCGCCACTTCCCGGCGACCTCGGCGGCCCGATCGTGTCCGCCCAGCAGCGCGGCGAAAACGTGCCCGTGCCGCCGATCGGCACGCAGCCGGCCCAACCTGATCCGCGCGTGCAGGCCGAGGAGGCTGCGCGCCAGCGCGCCCAGCAGGAACGCGACGCTGCCCGCATGAGTGGCGTATTTCTCGGCGGCAACGCGGGCTACGCTGGAACGGCGCCGGCCCCATCGCTGATCTTGCCCGACCAAGCCGCTCAGCCAACGCAGCAGGCGAGCGCAGCGCAGGGCGATCAAGCTGGCCGGCGCGCTTTCATGGCGCAAGCCTCGAACCAGCGAACGGTGAGCGCGGAGCGGCTGACCGCACCCCCGTCGCCCAACATCGTGCAGGCCGGAAGCATCATCCCGGCGGCGCTCATCACCGGGATCAGGTCCGATCTGCCCGGCCAGATAACGGCGCAGGTGACGCAGAACGTCTATGACAGCCCGACAGGCCGCATCTTGCTCATCCCGCAAGGTGCCCGGCTGATCGGCGAATACGACAGCGAGATCACCGCCGGGCAGACCCGTGTTCTCCTCGCCTGGGACCGGCTCATCATGCCGGACGGGCGCTCGATCGTTCTCGAGCGCCAGCCCGGCGCGGACGGCGCTGGGTTCGCGGGCCTACAGGACCGCGTGAATCAGCATTGGGGCAATCTGCTCAGGGCGGCGGCCGTCTCGACGCTGCTCGGCGTCGGCGCCGAGCTGGGAGCCGACAGCGAGGATGACTTGACCCGCGCGCTGCGGCGCGGCTCGCAGGACACGATCAATCAGACCGGCCAGCAGATCGTTCGGCGGCAGCTCAATGTGCAGCCGACCCTCACCATCCGGCCGGGCCATCCGCTGCGCGTGGTCATCACCCGCGACCTGGTGCTCGAACCTTTGGGAGCGACACGATGACAAAATTGAAGCTGGGGCCATTGGTGGACGATCGGCCTGTCAAACTGGCTGTGGAGCTACCCGCCGGGGTCCACCGCGATCTTGTCGCCTACGCCGCCGCGCTCGCGGCGGAGACCGGACAGCAACCTATGCCGCCCGAAAAGCTGGTGGCGCCTATGCTTGCACGCTTCATGGACACCGACCGCGGCTTTCGTCGCCACCGCGCGCAAGGCAGTTGAGAGGTTCCCGGCTTTCAGTTGCCGGTGAAACGCTTGAAGCGATCCCGGCTATCGACCTCGATAACTGCCTGCTCAGCGTTGGCGCATTCATCACCGCGCACCGACCCGTCACGACACCCTGTTACGATCTGCCGAGCCTCGTCGAGATTGGCCGCGAAATACTGAGTGCCGCGCGCTGCGGTCGGCTGAGGCACGGCGGCAGCCGGACTGACGGCGACCGCTGTTTGACGAAGGGGGGCGAGGACCGGCCGCAAGAAAAAACCGCCTGTGAAGCCGATGACTAAAGTAACAAGAACGATGATTATGGTCCTGCCTTGTGACATCGAAACTAACTCCACTAACTGGATGTCTAGTTTACCGAAATCTTGGCGAGAAATCAAAAGACAGAGCATAGCGGGTCTTGATGAATCCAAGAAAGCGCCGCAACGCTGGATTGCGATTGTCGTCTCGCCAGCAACCCGAGTATCCTGTCAGTGCCGGTCCTTGTTCGCCATGAATCGGCCGATAGACGACACTAGGATAGATCGCTCCGGTCGATCCCTCGCAGACAATGGTGACGCCCGAATTGGCGCCGAGGATGCTCAGCACGGTCTCACGGCTCGCCCGCGACATCCGGATGTCAGGCTTACCGCCGGAGATCGGAAGTCTGCCAAGCAGCATGTCGCGAATTTCCGGGCCGGGATCGGCCGCAGGCAGAAGGAAGTGCTCGCCCCGAAGATCCGTCCAGTGAATGATGTCACGTTGAGCCAACGGATGTGAGGCGGGCAACGCGGCTAGCATCCGCTCGCTCCATAGCGGCTCGCAGCGAAACCCGTTGTGGCTGGGCGTCCCCATCAGGATCGCTATGTCGATTTCGCCCGTGTCGAGCCCAGCGAGCAGAAGGCTGCGATCCGCCTCGACGCATTCCAGTTCGACGTCAGGATGCGCTTCGCGCCAGCTAATGAGGGTCGCTCGGAGATTGCCGGCGGAGACCGAACTATTATACCCGAGCAGTAAACCGCCAGCGCGGCCCTGGCCGGCTGCAAGCATCATGGTGACTAGCTTATCTGCCGTTGCCACCATTGGTCGCGCGCCACGAATAAACGCGGCTCCGGCGAGCGTCGTTTTGACCCCAGCCCGCGACCGCTCGAAGATAGACATTCCTATCGAGCGCTCCAATTTCGAGATGGAGCGACTGAGGGTCGATTGTTCAATATCAAGTGCCCGGGCGGCTCTGTAAAAACTACCATGATCCGCCGCGGCGATAGCATAACGAAGCTGGCGGATTTCAAAGGGCAAGCGGAACTCCTTACTCCGTTCAGTGATATCAGATACCTGCCAGAAACAACCCTATCTGAGCGCCGCTGCGGAGCGATTGGGAATGACGCAACTTCCTCCTATCGTCGCGGCGAGCAAGGCCAAGCTTCAGCCAATGCTTGTTCGGCGCCAGCGACCATGTGAACGTCCATGAAGTAGGCATTGTCTTCTGCCCAGCGCAGATAGGCTGAACGCAATCTATTCCGATCGTAACGCGGCGCCCCACACTCGCTACCCCGCGCCACTATCATCATGTCCAGCACGCCTTGAAGGTACGCGCCGCACGCTGGGTTGTTGGCGCGGCAACTTGCAACAAGTTCAGAGCCGTTCGTATCAGTCGGTTGTTCCTGCGCATAACTAGAAGCAGCGAGTACGACGGATGATAGACACGCTCCGATGCTATAACCGATAGTCCTAAACATACTTGATCCTCGGATGTTGTTATCAAGGAATGGGCCTTACCCTCACTCAGGCCCATTCAGGCGAGTGAGAGTTCAGTCGCCATCCTCATCGCTGTCGTTTTCATTCCCGAGGATTTGGCCTGTCGGCGTTACGAACAGCTCCACGTTCTTGCCAGCTTGGTCCTTGCCTTCGATCTCGTAGAGCGTGCTGCCGTCCGCCTTTCTGGTCACCAGCTCGGCTTCGCGGACGGACGCGAGTCGTGTGCGTGCGGCGTTCATCGCGGCCGCCGGCACCTGGTCGAGCGCGACTTCTTCCTCGCTATGCTCGCCGATAATGCGGTTTTCGTTCGCCTCATGGTTCTGCTGCGCTGCGAGCGCCACGCCTGCCACCGCCAAAACAGCAGCGCTGGCTCCGATGACGAGAGTTCGTTTGCTAGCCATGTTCCGTTCCACTTCCTTCGGGGCCGGGGGATGAACGGGCGGCGGTCGCGGCCCGACTGGCCGTCGTCCGATCTTAATTTTGTCGATTGTTCATTGTGTCGAGTGCCGAGCGGAGACCGCGTGCGAGCTTTGCCGCGTCGTCATTGGCCCAAAAGTGCAGGAAGAACAGGCGCGGCTCGTCGTTCAACATATGATTGTGAAGTGCGGTGACTTCGATCCCGTTCGCTCGAAGCGCTCGAAGGACGGGGTCTACTTCGCTCGCGATGAGGACGAAATCGCCCGTGATCGCCGCCTTGCCGCCGCCGGTAGGCTGAAAATTGATTGCGGTCGCGGTTCCCATTGATTGAGGCGTCACCATGCCGCCATCCATGAGCCGCTCCGCACGGGGAATACTGTATTGCAGAACGCCGCCATTGACCCTGCCTTCGGCTCCCATCAGCTCGTCCAGAGCATCGGAGTTGAGATCGAGGCGGGAGGGTGCTCCCGCGCCAGGAGACGGTGGAGACATTGGGGTGCGGCTTGCGGCAATGGCTTGGCGCAGCGCCGCCGCTAGCCTTACCGGATCGCCATGCGCAGCTATGTGCATGTACATGGTGCCGGGCGCGGACCGCAGCAGGTGATTGTGGAGCGCGGTGATGGTGAATCCGCCTTGTAAAAGGCGGGTCATCACGGGGTTCACTTCCTCGTGCGTGAGCACAAGATCGCCCATTACCATCACGTCGTCACCTATCGGCTGAAACGCGGCCCAGGAGCCGAGCGCCAGCGAAGGCTCTATCGAGACGCCATCCAGGACAACGCGCAGGTCGGAGCGAGGAAATCCGTAGCGACGAACTCCGTCGGCCTGCTCGACGCCGACGCGCCCCAGCGCGGCGTCAACCTTCGTCCAGTCCGGAGCCGCCCAAGCAGGCGCGGCTAGCAGCAGCGTAGCCAACCCCGATAACAACACCGTTCGCATAGTTTTGCTTCAGCTCCTGATGCATAATGACATGATGGTCGATGCTTCTTCGGGCACGCCAAGGCTGCGAGACTCATGCATCGGCGCGGACCGCAAGGCACCTTGTAGATTCACAAGGTCCGCTGGCGGCATTTTGCACTAGAACGCGCAAACATACCCTTGTGCGAAAGCGGCCGGCGGCAAACGACATTGGAGCGCGCTGTCGATGCTCCTCGCACAAGGCTATGGTTCTCCAACAACGCAGAGGAGATGCCTCCGCACTATGCGCCTGCTACTGATCGAGGATGACGAGGATACGGGGAGCGCTGTCGTTGAAGCGCTGCGTGCTCGTGGTCATGCCGTGGATTGGGAGGAGGATGGGAAAAGCGGACTTGATCGCGCCGCGAGCGGCGCCCACGCGTTGCTGATCGTTGACCGAATGCTGCCAGAGATGGATGGGCTATCGGTCGTCACCGAGCTGCGCCGTCGGCAAGTCGTAGCACCCGTGCTGATGCTTACGGCGCTAGGCTCAGTGGGCCAACGAGTCGAAGGTCTTGAAGGTGGAGCCGACGACTATCTTGTCAAACCGTTCGCAATCGCCGAACTCGTCGCGCGCGTTGAAGCGCTGCAGCGCCGCGCAGCCGGCCCGCCCAGCATCCTCTCGCTGGGCGACTTGACGCTCGACCGCCTCGCTCGGACGGTGCGGAGAGGCGACACGCCGATCGAACTAATACCGCGCGAGTTCCAGCTTCTCGAACTACTGATGCTGAACTCGCCGGCCGTGCTCACGCGGTTGATGCTGCTGGAGACCGTGTGGAAGTTCCGTTTCGATCCTGGCAGGAACCTCGTCGAAAGCCATATCAGTCGGCTGCGGGCCAAGATCGATCGCGGTGACGATCCCCCCCTGATCCATACCGTGCGTGGGGAAGGCTATGCCGCTTGGAGTGATTAGCCGGCTGTTGCGCTCGACGGTGTCGCGTCTTGTTGCCCTCAACGCGCTGCTGCTCGTCATCAGCATGGTCGCCGGCGCGCTCGGCGGCTGGATCGCAACGCGTGGGGTCGTTGAACGCGAGGCTCGAAACCGCATCGAGCTGGAGTCGCATGTCATCGCCGTCGAGGCGGACCGGGGAGGGCTTGATCGCGCACTTGCCATGATCCGGACGAAGGCCGAACGGCCGGGTTCGCCTGAGTATTATCTCATTGGTCCAGAGGGACGCACGTTGATCGGCGACCTTCAGGTGGTGCCGCGAGAGACCGGTTGGCATTTCGCCGATCAGCCTTCGCCGCGACCTGGCATCGAGGGCGTTCATTTACTGGCGCTGACGCAACGCCTTCCCGATGGCTCCCTTCTAATCGTCGGGGAGGACATGGAGCGAAGCGAAGCGATCCGCGACGCTGTTTTCGGGGCCACTCTGATCGCCGGCGGAATCGCGTTGGTCTTTGGCATCGTCGCAGGCCTCTTTGCCACGCGGCAGACGCTCCGCCAGATGAAGCGGATCAACGTCACTGTCCGCGCGGTCGAGGGCGGAGATCTCTCTGCGCGGACTGGAGCTCCAGTTCACGCGCGCACCGATCTTGATCAGCTCGCGTTGGCGATCGATCGAATGCTCGACCAAATCGACACGCTCGTCGCCACGATCCGCCGCGTGTCGGCGGAGGTCGCTCATGACCTGCGCACGCCGCTGACACGCGTGAGGCACGCGGTCGAAACGGCGCTCGCGCAGCCCGATGGCGAGAAACGGACCGCGGCGCTGGGACGGGCGATGGCGGGGCTGGACGAGGCACTCCGTCTGTTCAGCGCGGTGCTGGAGTTGGCGGAAATCGATGCCGGTAATGCTCGCGCGCGATTTGAGCCGATCGATCTGGCGGAGATCGTGGACCGGGTGGTGGATGCCTACCGTGCGGAGATTGAGGCTTCCGGCCGCCACATCTCGGTCCGCTCGGTTCGCACGGCGGTCGCCGGTGACGCCGACTTGCTGGCGCGCGCGCTCGCCAACCTGATCGAGAACGCGCTCAAATACTCCCGTGAGCACGCTCGGATCGATGTTTCGGTCACCGAGCACGCGGGCACGGTGACGATGGCGGTCGCGGACGACGGTCCTGGCGTAACCGATGGCGAGGTCGAGGAGATGTTGCGCCCGTTCGGGCGCTTGGACCGAGCGCGGCGTAAATCCGGCAACGGTCTCGGCCTCGCGATTGCCGACGCCGTGGCTCGGCTGCACCGCGGAACACTGACGTTTGCACGGCTCCAGCCGGGCCTGGCCGTCGAAATCAGACTACCGCGGGAATTGGCGGAGACGGCCGCCTTGAATGCGCATCGCTGACTAAGCGCGACCGAAAACGCTCCGCTAGTCCAGAGACCGACTAGCGTGTCCCGGAACGCGCGAACGCTTATGCCGGCGAAGCGGCGGTTCCTCGGCCGGCGACACGGCGCTCCCGCGCGGCAACCGCGCGCCGATACGCGGCCTCGGCTACCGGCCGCACGGCGCTGGGCGGAAACGGCGCTACCGAGCTGACGTTGATCTCGCACAAGACATAGCTGTCCGAGCCGCGATCATGCTTTGGCCCGTAGAGGAAGTCAGCATCCCAGAGCAGCGGGAGCTCGTCACGCTCGACGGCGAGGATGTGCTGCAAACCAGGTATCCACGACTGTTCCATACTGTCTCTGAGCGACTGAAAAGCGCCCGCATCGGCGGGGTGCATGACCCGTGGATTTGGCTGCGCCTCCGGCGAGTCGACCCCTTCGGGGGGTGGCGGCAACAGCGCGCGGATCAGTTGATGCCCGAAACCGACGACCTTGTCCGCGCTGACATAGCAGCGAATCATGCCCTCTCCGAGCCGCGGCTGGAAGGGTTGGTCGATGAGGCATTCGCCCCGCTCGAAATAGGGTGCGAACCGATCGATCAGGGCATCGAGGGGCATCTCAAGCGGAACGCTGCCCCGCGCGGCGTGAAGGACCGAAACGTTGGGTTGGGCGCCGCGCCCCCGGTCAACAACTTCGACCCGCCACACGCCCCGGCCGCCATTGCTCCGGTTTTCCTTGAGCACACGCGCCCCGGAAGCGAGGCGTTCAGGGAGCAGCGCGCGCAGTTCCTCTAGATCGGCGTAGCGGTGGGTGTCCGTGCCCCAGCCTAGCGCGCGCGTGGAATGAAGCACGTTTTTCACGCCCATCTTCGCGATGACATCGGGATGCGCACTGATCGAGACGCCCGCCCCCGCCGCCTCGTGCAAAATCGGATCGAGCCTTGAGCGGTCACCGGCGTCGCTGATCGGGTCGGCCCAGACCATCACGCCGTCGCAAGTCAGCAGACGGTCGCGCGCTGTACCAGCCGTCTCGTCGGCATATCCAATCGCCTCGACCTCGCCGCCCAGCTCACGCAGGGCTGCCATGATCGGCCACTGGCGCGCGCTGTGCGCGTCCGCGGGGCTGGTGGGGACGTCGGTTCGCCACAGCAGGCCGATCTTGGGGCAAGTGGTCAAGGCTGACTTCGCTCGCTTCCCGTTCATCGCCGCTTTCCAACTCAGGCGCTGGCGGCGGCGATCGCATGCGCATAGCGGCGGTCGACTGCTTCCCAGTCGAGGTTCTTGAACCAGGCATCGATATATCTGGCTGCCTGGGTGCCATAGTCCATGTGGAAGCTGTGCTCGTACATATCGAGGACGAGCACCGGCACGCCAGCCGCCGCGCCGTGCATATGGTCCCAAGCCCAGTGATTGTTGAGCGAGCGGGTGTGGAGGTTGTAACCCAGGATCGTCCAGCCCGACCCTCCCGCCAGGCTCATGCCAGTGCGCCGGAACTCGGCCTCCCAGTTCGCGAATGAGCCGAAGGCGGCGTCGATCGCGTCGCGGACCGAACCGGCCGCCTGACCGTCGCCGCCCAACCCGTCGAAGTAGATTTCATGCAGCACCACCGAGCCGGTACGGTGCAGTTCCTCGCGCTTGAGGCCGCCGTAGATGGCAGGCGGCGCTTCGGTATCGGCGAGCGCGGCGGCCAGCCGTGGCCGCAATGCGTTCAGCGTCCTGACCGAGCCGGCATAGTTGTTCTCGTGATGCGACGTGATCAATCGCTCGGACAGGCCCTCGAGCTTGGCCGGATTGAACTTGAGCGGCTTGATCTGATGGTTGCCGGCAAAGGCGGGGACAGTCGGCGGCGCGGCGGCCGGCGTCTGGGCGGAGGCTTCGTTGATCGTCATGGCGGCGGCTCCTATGCCTAGGGTTGCGATTGCACTGCGTCGGGAGAGATTGTCGATCGCCACGTTCGGTCCTTTCCAATATGATTGATTAGGCTGCGTAAGAGTGATGGTGCGTCGCGATCATCCGAACAGGACAAGGCCCGTCCCCGCCGCGGCGAGAACAACCCACAGGATCGTCGTTTTGGCCTTGAACACATAAAGGAGCGCGAGGGCGACGGCGAAGATTGCGAGCGGGATCACCACGCCGGGCACGTTCACGAGAGTCTTTTGCCCTAGTTCCAGCGTCGTGGCGGCGATCAGCCCGACGACCGCTGCGGATATTCCCTCTAGGAAGGTCTTGATCTTTTCGCTGTCTACCAACCGTTCAAGCTGGTCATGAAAGAACAGAGAAAAGCTGAATGCCGGCAGAAAGATGCCGATCGTCATGACGATCGCTCCGAGTGGGCCGCCGCCGAAATATCCGATGAACGTCGAGAAGATGATCAGGGGCGCCGGCAGAATTCCCGATAAGGCGAGCCCGTCGAGGAACTGCGCATCCGTCATCCATCCATTGCCGACCGCATCTGCACGCAGGAACGGGATGACTGTGTAGGCCCCGCCAAAGGTGAGGAGCCCGGCCTTGAGGCCCGAGATGAAAAGCTCCAGCAGCGACGGCTTTTGGTTTGCGATGGCTTGCGCCGAGACCGCATCCCCACCGACCGTACTGCCGAAAGTGACCCAGGCGAAGTAGAGGCCGACCCCGACGAGCACGGCCATGAGCAGGCCGGCCATCACCCGCTGATGGCGCGCCGCGAACATATAGACGAGGCCCGCGATCGGCAGGGTGAGCCAGAACGGAGTGCCGACGAGGGCCGCCAGGCCGGCGACGCCCGCGATACCCCAAAGCCAGCGGTCGAGCAGGATGTGACCGCCAATCCGGTGCACGGCGCGCACGATCAGGGCGATGACGGCGGGTTGAACTCCGAGAAATGCCGCGGTCGCGGCGGCAGTCTGCATGATCCCGGTGGAGAGATACAGCCACGACAGCGCGAACATTAGGACGAAGCCCGGCATCATGAATCCCAGACCCGCAAGAAGGCCGCCGAGCTTTCCCTTGGGAAGCGTGCCGAAGAAGACGCACAGCTCGTGCGCCTCCGGACCAGGGAGCACCTGATAGACGGCGAGGATGCGGTTGAACCTGGCGCTGGAGACCCAGTGTTCCTCATCGACCAGCTCACGGCGGATCATCGCGATCTGGGCGATCGGGCCACCCCAGGCCAGGAAGCCGAACCGCAGGAACTTCGCGAAAATCTGCGCATAAGAAAGGTCGGGCAATGTGCCTCCGTTCTCAGGAGCCAATGCCCCATCCGCCACGTTTGTGCTCATTCGCTACGTTCCTCAGATCATGATCGTCATCCCTCGACCGATGGTCGAACGCGCTGCGCTGACTGCCGATCGAGTGGACTGCCCAGAGTGAAATGCGTGTAGAAGCCGTCCAGCGCGTCGCTTGCGTTGGCGATGCGCTTGAGATCGTCATCTGTGGACGCGCATACGCCTGCAAGCATGGCACCAAGGCCTGCCGTCTCGGAGCGCCCGAACTTGCCGTCCGCTATGTCCAGGTCATGGATAATCTCGCCGATCGCGACGAGTGCGGGATCATCTTCGAGCCTAGCTCGCCTCACGATCGTCTCGAAGCTGCACCGGTCTTGTTCGTGGGTGAACTCGGCATCGGCCATGTCGAAGCGCAGCTCGCCCGCATCGGGCGTGTAGCTCCTGCCATCGACGAACTTGAAGCTGGCGTGGGGGTCGACGAATCGTCGGATCAGCCAAGCGCAGGCGATGCGATCGACATGGACGCCGCGCCGCGTCACCCAGACGCGATTCTTGAGGTCGGCGGGCGGAAACGCAGCCGCTTCGCCCGTGCGGCCGACATCGGGATGGGCATAGCGCTTTTCGTCCAACTCCCGCAGCGCCGCCTCCGCACCTTGACGGCCGTGAGCGCCAAAGAAGTCTAGCCGGACAATCTCGGAAAGCCGTCTCTGGAGTTTCGCAATCTCGGCCCCCGACGTCGGCCCGGTGTCGAGCAGCCTGTGTGCGGCCAGGGCCACCTCGTCATAGTCGGCGTCACGCGCAGCGTCGAAAAGCCCTCGTAGCTCCGCGTCGCTTTGGCCTTCGATCATCTGCGCGTTGATCAGCACCGCCTCGCCGCCGCTGTTCGTGATCTCTCCCAGCAGGTCGCGGAATGCGGCTTCGTTTTGCTCGCGACGGGGGAGCACATGAACCGCGTTTTTGAGCGGCACCGCGCCAATCGCTTGTAAGCGACGCCAAATCTTCACGCGCATGTAGGGTGGCTTCGCGGGTAGTTGGTGCAGCAGTGCTAACCAATGTTCCGGGTCGGGCGAGGATTCCATAGCACATGCGTATCATCAACAATATTAAAATGAAACACATATATCTCAGTTCCAAGCGGAGATAAGCCGCCGGCGCGCAATCGGTTCAAAAAATGGCAAGGCTGGCGGTTGGACGGCGCGCCCGTCTCGAAAGGGCAGTCGGTCAGGGACGGGTCCGCTGCGTGCGAGATCAATGAACCCGCTACGATGGTTCAACTTAGGAAGCGGGCTACTTCCCCCCGCTTTTCGTCCGTCAATACAACCATCCTGCAGGCTCGGCGGAGTAGTATTAGTGGCTGGCTATATCGGGGAAGGGCGGCACGTTGCGCAGATTGGCGCTTCTAGCGTAGCGTTAACGGCGATACGTATTCGTTACCTTTATCCTGCGCGGGGCGCCAATTTTCAAAGACTTAGCTATCAAAAGTCTGGGAGTCCGGCATTTGAACGGGCTTTTGAACGGTGCCGCAGTCGGTCGAATGACCGCGCGCTCCATCGTACCCGGTCGTTCCGAATCATAAGCTCGTCTAATGCCTGGCTCAAACCAGAGGCGAGCTCGAGCGTCGCCTGGTTGATACGGTCGGCAGTCGTCCCGGTCTTGCCCTTGGAGGTTCGCATCACCGGGACCTTGCGCTTTGGCACAGGCTTCGCCGCGGCCGGCTCGATGGTGCGGGTCCTGGTGGGAGAACCCAAAGCGGTCTTCTTGACGAGAGCCATCCGGTGGGTGGAGCCCAAGGCATAAGCTGAGCGGAACGGTCGCGTCAGTTGGGCGATGTTGCCGTTCAATCGAACGGTCGTGAGGGCAATCAGTGAAGGCATTTGATGGTTCGATGCGGATCGGGCCAGTTGCTCGGCTCGTCCCGCGATTCTTCAGTTAGCGTGGGCGCCGCCTTAGCGCTGGGCCTAGAACTTTAGGCCCCTCCGGGAGAGTCGGGCACCAATGCGACGCCCATACCGCGTAAGCCGGCATCGGTCCTAATCAGTAGCAGAAATCACTCGGCCGACGCTTCCGATTGCCCGCACTAGCTCTGTAGCGCGTGAGTTGAGAAACGGCGCGAACTGGATTGTCTCTCCGGCACTTCGTACCACGACGCGCTCATCCCAAAAACATCGCTTATGGATCTCAAGGGCCCGGGCTCCAGGGGACCCCGGACGGGGAGCCAGTTCGACAGCCCCCATGAGTCCGAAGTTCCGAACGTCGATGACGTTCGGCAGGCCTGCGAGAGAATGCAGCGCTTCTTCAAATTGGGTCTCGAGCTTACGCGCCGCCTCAAAACTCGATTCTTTCTCATAGATGTCCAACGTCGCGAGCGCAGCCGCCGCCGCGACAGGATGCCCGGAATATGTGTACCCATGGGCCAGCTCGACCATTTCGCTGGGGCCGGTCATCAATGCATCGTGGATTTCCTGTTTGACGAGTACAGCTCCCATTGGGATGACCCCATTGGTCAGCCCCTTCGCGGTCGTGATGATGTCGGGCGTGACGCCGAACCTCTCTGCGGCGAAGGCACTGCCGACTCTCCCGAAGCCGGTGATGACCTCGTCAAAGATCAGCAAGATACCATGCGTACTGCATATCTCGCGAAGGCGTTCGAGATACCCGAGCGGTGGCGGCAGGATGCCTGTCGCACCTGCTACAGGCTCGATGATCAGCGCTGCGATGCTCCGCGGATCATGAAGCGCGCAGATATTTGAAAGCTCGTCCGCAAGATGCGCGCCCCAACGGGGCTGGCCACGCGAAAAAGCATTATGTTCCAAGTCGAAGGTGTGTGGCAAATGGTCCACGTTAGGCAACAAGGTTCCGAACGCCCTGCGGTTCGCAGCGATGCCTCCGACCGACATGCCGCCAAAATTGACACCATGATATCCGCGAGCCCGACCGATCAGCCTGAACCGTTCACTTTCTCCGTTGGCGCGGTGATATGCCAGTGCGATCTTCAGCGCTGTATCGACCGACTCCGAACCGGAATTCGTGAAAAAAACCGAGGAAAAGCCATTTGGCGCCAGCGCGGCTAGTCGCTCAGCCAGGCCGAACGCGAGCGGATGGCTCATCTGGAAACCGAGCCCGTAGTCCAGCTCGCCAACCTGGCGCCGCACGGCTTCAACGATATGCGGGTGGCAATGACCTAGCCCTGACGTCCACAGGCCGGAAAAAAGATCATAGACTTCCCGGCCCTGGACATCCCTATAATAGTGGCCCTCCGCCGAAGCCAGAAGCCGGGGCGCTGCCCGGAAATCACGCATTGATGTGAATGGCATCCAATAATGATCAGTGCCAGGCGCTCGAGCGGGCCTTGCGACAGATAAATCCTCGACGTCCACTCTCGCCTCCAATTTAGCCCGTCAGCCACCAGCAATGCGATGGACCGGTCGTCATCCCTCGCATAAGCGCTGTGAACATTAAGAGGTATATCAATAGAGTAAAGCGCCGTGATTGCGCAAGGGGCGCGCGAAGTTCGCCAAGCCGGCCTTATCGATGGAACCCGGGAGACTTCGAGCCCAGCTCCTGCTCTGTCCGTTCGCGTACCACTGTTGCCATTCCGCCAACCAGGTACCTATATGGCGCCACCACGTCGGCAGTTTACCCGCGGCGCTCAGCTCGCGCCGACGGCCGGCGGATACCCGACCGGAAGAGCGTTGACGCCTCGGATCATTGTCAGCCCCTCCCAAGTCTCTCATTATTCGCTGATTAGAGTCGGAAAAGCGCAGATCCGTCCCACGATGTGCGCGTCGTGCAGATAATTAGGATCAGGTGATGGGTGGAGAAAAGAGCAAAGATGCAACGGCCCGCGACCGGATTCTTTCCGCAGCAGAACGCCTTTTCGCGGAGCAAGGTTTCCATGGAACAGCGCTTCGTCACATAAGTGAAGCAACGGGCGTGCCGATCAATCTAATATCCTATCATTTCGCAACCAAGGAACGCATCTATGAGGCCGTTGTCTCGCGATACGCGCCCGTTATCTTCCAAATGCGCAGCGAGTTGCTCTCGGAATTGAAGGCGGAATACGGGGACGAACCCCCGCCGCTGCGGCGTATCCTGCAAACCTTCATAGGGCCGCTATTCACCTTGCAACGGGAGAACAGTGCGGGCTGGTCCAACTTCATACGGATCTCGTCCCGCGACTCTGGAACCAATCTCTGGCGGGGAGCGGTAGGAGCTAATCTCTCGACTGTATTCGACAGCTATTTGACGTTGCTCAGGCGCGCACTCCCCCACGCCGGTCAACAGGATTTGCTCCTCGGACTGATGCTCGCCTTCCAGTCGCTAGCATTGATCTCGCCTGCGGAAGTGGAATCGCTGATCGGAACGGTCGCTGCTGACTGGTGTCAGGTTCGGCTCGAGGACAGACTCGTGGACATGCTCAGCAACGCTTTTTTGGGACTCGTCGATCAAACTGGAAAGTTTCCAGCCTCCATTGACGGGTGATTTGAAAAGAAGTATCTCTTTGTGATCAAAAGTCGGAAATCGGCTTGCTCAAGGGAGGATGCTGCAGTGAAAAAGGTTTATCAAAAGGCGTTTGTGTCGGCCGGCACACTAGCGCTGGCGCTTGCTGGCCGGCCGGCGGTCGCACAATCAGTGGCTGGTGAAACCAGCGCCACGGCGGCGGAAACCGGCGTTGCCGACATTATCGTCACCGCCCGCAAACGCTCCGAGCGGCTACAAGATGTCCCCGTCGCGATAACGGCCATATCGAACGACGCTTTCGCGGCGCGTAGCTCGCCTAATATCAAAGATGTTTCGAAGATTTCGCCCGGACTGTTCTACCGCGGCCACGATGTGGCGAAACCCAGCCTCTATATTCGGGGAATAGGCACGCGAGGATTTACGGGCGAAGCCGATCCGTCCATCGGAACCTTCATTGATGGCGTATATATCGGCCGTTTCGGCAGCCAAGTGCAGGATCTCGACAATGTCGAGCGCGTGGAGGTATTGAAGGGTCCTCAAGGGACGCTCTTCGGGCGCAATACGATCGGCGGTGCACTCAATATTGTAACGACTGCACCAACCGATTCATTTCGTGCCCGTATCAAAGGGTCGTATGGCTTCAACCAGGAGTTCGGCGGCGAGCAATTCACCATCGGCGCCAGCGTCAGCGGGCCGATCGGCGACGGTGTTCGCGGACTGGTAAGCGTCTCCCACAGCGAATCGGATGGTCCCGCCAAGGTGGTCAACAGCGGCCAGCACGCCAATGGCGGCGGACGTACGACGCTGCGTGCACGCTTGGCCTGGGATATGACGGATAGGCTAACGTTCGATTTGAACGGCGATTATTATCGGACAAATGGCGCCTCGACTGTTTTCAGGTCGAATTCGGTCGGGGGCCGGCGTCCAAATGTGCTGGGTGCCCGTGCCGGCCTGATAATCCCGCCGACACCTACGAACCCCTATCTGGTTTATGGTGGACCCGATCAGGGCTTGCAGCAATTGCATGGCGGAGGTGTGGGTCTCACCGCCTCATATTCAGGCGATGACATCGATTTCACCTCAATCTCGGCTTATCGCGGTTCCTATGCGAATCTTGGAAATGACGTAGACGGCACCGTCTTCTTCATCCAAGAAAATCCTTACAAGGAGAAGGCTAGGCAGTTCAGCCAAGAGGTGCGCTTCTCCTCCAAACGAGACGGTGAACTGTCAATGGGTGGTCGACTCGACTGGACCGTCGGCGCTTTCTTTTTCGATGAACGCAGCACGCAGCACAACTATCTGCGATTTGGAACTGACTTTGCTAGCGTCGCGCTTCCGGCGCCCACCGGCACAGGTGGCGTTCCCATTTTTTCTGACGCTGGCGCGCGGGTTCGGACACGAAGCTATGCCGCTTTCGGAACGGTCGGCTTCAAAATCTCGGACAGCCTCAAGCTTGAAGCTGGGCTGCGATACACGCACGATCGCAAGCGGGACACGATATCCAATTTCACATCGGCGCCGGGAATATATTCATCGAACTTCGGACTCGAACTCGGTAAGTCCTGGTCGTCGGTTGATCCGTCGCTCACCCTTTCCTACAATGTCAGCCGCGACATCCTGACCTATGTGAGCTATTCGACCGGCTTCAAGAGCGGAACTTTTCAAGTGCTGCCTTCGACGCTGCTCGTAGCAAGCCAAATCGCTAATCCGGAGCGGATCAAAGCCTTTCAAGGGGGCGTGAAGTCGGATCTGTTTGATCGAAAGCTCCGCTTTAACCTGGCGGGCTTCTATTACCGGTACCGAGATATCCAAGTACAGCGCACTACGTTGATACCCGGTTCAACGACCCAGACGGTGACGTCGGTGACCAACGGGGCCCTATCGAAGATCTACGGCTTCGAAGCGGAAGGTCAGTTGGTGGCGAGCAGCAACCTTAGGTTTGATTATGGCTACTCGTTCCTTCACGCCAAATATGCGGACTATCTCTTCCGGCCGGGTATAAGCTTCACGGGTAATTATCTGCCGCGGGCACCGAAGCATACCGCAAATGTAGGGGCCGTTCTCGATGTTCCTACCTCGTTCGGCAAAATTACCGCGCGAGCTTCGGGTAATTATGTGGCCAGCTACTTCTTCGAATCCAGCAACAGTGACGCTGGCGTTCGCGAACCTTCGCATTTCACCGCCGATGCAAGCGTCGATCTCGTTACGGGGCCATATTCGGCGGGCGTGTTCGTGCGAAACTTAACGGGTGAGAGGCAGCGGAATAACGTGCTCAATATCGCACCATTCCGCCTGCTGGAAACCTGGGACTATCGGCGTGTCATTGGGATTCGCGCCGCGATGTCTTGGTAATATGCTGTGTAACAGCCGCCTGATCGAAGGGTCAGGCGGCAACATTAGGATTTGTAAATGAAGACCTTGATCAAGAACGCCGTCGTCGTAACGGTCGATCCCGCCATTGGCGACGTTCACGGTGGCGATATTCTGATCGAGGACGGTTTCATTTGCGAGATTGCGGAGTCCATTACCGCTGGCGACGCCGAAATCATCGACGCGACCGGCTGTATAGCTATTCCCGGGTTCGTGGATACGCATCGTCATCTTTGGGAAGGTGCGCTGCGTTCGGTATCGGCCGACTGGGCAGGACTGGAGTTTGTGAGCAACATGCTCATTCTATCCTCAGCTTGCTTCCGGCCTCGAGACATGTACGCGACCGCCTATCAGGGTGGGCTCGACTGCCTCAACGCCGGTGTTACGACGGTGGCTGACTATTGCCACAATGTGATCACGCCTGAACACGCGAGCGAGGCCGTCCGCGGCCTTCGGGAGTCCGGAGTGCGGGCAGCATGGTCCTACAGCTTTAATCCAAGCCTGTCGGAGAAGTCCGCATTCGCAAATACCGCTGCCCGCATCTCATTTCTCGAGGATTTCGCCCGCACCCATTTTCAGGATCGGGACGACCTCGTCTCGCTGGCGGTATGCCCGCAGGAAATCGGAGGGTGGCAGAAGGATCGGCAGAATGCGGTGAAGACCTTTGAGGTTGCTCGCCGGCTCGGTGCCCCCCTTCTAGTTCACGCCAACGCCTACACCCGTCCGGGCGGTGAGTATCTGGGAGAAGTCGAGCTTCTCGACGAACTTGGACTCCTTGGGCCCGACCTTACGGTGGTTCATATGGGTTTCACCAAGGACGATGAATGGCGACGACTTGGCGAAGTTGGCGCGCATGTATCGTTTACACCAGAAACCGAACTCCAGATGGGCATGAATCCGCCGCCGATCACCGCAGCGATGGATGCCGGGGTGAACATCAGCGTCGGAGCCGATATCACCGCCAACAATAGTGGTGATCTTTTCACGCAATTGCGGCTTGCCTTGCAGGTCGAGCGGGCCAAGCTAGCCGAAAAGCATGCGGGTGCAATTTATGCCGGCACGGGAATATCGTGCGCACAGGCGCTCGAATGGGGCACGATCGGCGGTGCGAGGGCTCTCGGAATGCAAGATCGGATTGGATCGATAACACCAGGAAAAGAGGCGGACATCGTGTTAATCCGCGCGGACGGTATCGCAATGACCGGGTGGGACCGCAGCAATCCCGCCGCCACGGTGGTACAGCAGGCCGGCATCCATGTCGTCGACACGGTTTTGGTCAAGGGAAAGGTCGTAAAGCGCGACGGGCGTTTAATCGCCGACGAACGTTCGGCCTGTGAGCTGCTTGAGGAAACGTCGCGTTACATCCACGAGGAAGCGGCCGCGAAAGGTGGTTTCAACGTCTCCAATGAGGAACTTATGGCGCGGCTGAATCGCCATATTCTCGAGCAAGCGGCACAGGCTTGAGCAAAACCGCGATACGATGAGAGCCTCTCTATCGACGAGAGGCGCTCAAGCGCGGCGCCGTCCACGTTGCCGCCTGACGACAGACCCTGAAAAGTGGGGATCAGTTTCGATCCTGGTCAGCACGGAGCGCGATCCGCTCCTCGGCCGTGAAGACGCGCCCTCGCGTTAGAAAGCGCACCTCTCGGCCATTGTCGAGACTGAACATACCGCCGCGTCCAGGAACGACATCGAGGATGAGCTGCGTATGCGACCACGCTTCCCCTTGCGAACGCCCGATATAGAATGGCGTGCCACAGATCTGACCGAGTAGAAGGTCTCCTTCGCCCAGGCGAAATTCATTAGCCGGGTAGCACATGGGCGAAGAGCCATCGCAGCAACCGCCCGACTGATGGAACAGTAGAGGGCCATATTCGCGGCGCAACTCCGCGATCAGGGACTGCGCCGCCGATGTCGCGATCACACGCTCGGTCGATGGCTGATCAGACAATGACAAAACCCTCCGACCCGGCATAACCTACCGATGGTGAAATAGCCTCTCAGAAAAAGCCGAGTTTTTTGGGAGTGTAGCTCACCAGCATATTCTTGGTCTGCTGATAATGGTCGAGCATCATTCGGTGATTCTCTCGACCTATGCCCGACTGCTTGTAGCCGCCGAACGCCGCATGGGCCGGATAAGCGTGATAGCAATTAGTCCAGACGCGTCCTGCCTTGATAGCGCGGCCGAAGCGGTAGCAGGTGCTAGCGTCGCGGCTCCAGACGCCGGCGCCCAACCCGTAAAGTGTGTCGTTCGCGATGGACAAAGCTTCTTCATTGTCCTTGAAGGTCGTGACTGACACGACGGGACCGAAGATTTCCTCCTGAAAAATCCGCATCTTGTTGTGCCCCTTGAACACGGTCGGCTTCACGTAATAGCCCTCAGCCAATTCGCCCGCCAGCATCGCAGCCTCGCCACCGATCAAGATTTCGGCGCCTTCCTGCCGGCCGATATCGAAATAACTCAAAATCTTCTCTCGCTGTTCCGAAGAAGCCTGGGCCCCGATCATAGTCGACGGATCGAGCGGATTGCCCTGGATGATCGCCTTCACGCGTTTGAGAGCGCGATCCATGAAACGATCATAGATCTTCTCATGAATTAGGGCCCGGCTGGGACAGGTGCAAACTTCTCCCTGGTTCAGCGCGAACATGACGAATCCTTCGATCGCCTTGTCGAAGAAATCATCATCGGCCCGCGCAACATCTTCGAAGAAAATGTTGGGCGATTTGCCGCCCAGTTCGAGCGTCACGGGGATGAGGTTCTCACTGGCATATTGCATGATCATCCGCCCGGTCGTCGTCTCGCCCGTGAAGGCGATCTTCGCGATGCGGGGGGAAGAGGCGAGCGGTTTACCGGCCTCGAGACCGAAGCCGTTGACGATGTTGAGCACGCCAGGTGGAAGCAGGTCGCCGACCAGCGAGATCCAAAACATGATCGACGCGGGAGTCTGTTCTGCGGGCTTCAGCACCACACAGTTGCCTGCCGCTAACGCCGGTGCCAGCTTCCAGGCGGCCATCAAAATCGGGAAGTTCCAGGGGATGATCTGACCAACGACGCCGAGCGGCTCATGAAAATGGTATGCCACGGTGTCAGCGTCGATTTCACCAATCGATCCTTCCTGGGCCCGAATGCAGGCTGCGAAATAGCGAAAGTGATCGATCGCGAGCGGGATGTCCGCCGCTAGGGTTTCCCTGATCGGCTTTCCGTTGTCCCAAGTTTCGGCGGTTGCGAGTGCATCAAGGTTCTCGGCCATCCGGTCGGCGATGCGACCTAGGATGAGCGCGCGCTCCGCGACAGCCGTGCTACCCCAAGCGTCTTTCGCCGCGTGCGCCGCATCCAGCGCGGCGTTCACATCCGCTGCATCGGATCGCGCGATCTCGCCAATCGGTTGCCCCGTGATCGGCGAGATATTGTTGAAGTAGCGGCCGGATTTAGGCGCGACCCAATCACCGCCGATATAATTGTCGTATCGAGCAGGAAAAGGAGCCTCGAATTCGCGTTTATCGTGCGTCGTCATGGTAGGTCATGCCTCTCGATCGTCTTATATGCAGCGGGTTCCAAAGAATAGGCTCTCGCCCCGACGGAATCGCGATCCATCTTGTCCATTTGCCCGAGCAGCGCTTGCCATACTCCCTATTATCGATAAAGAAAAAAATCATCGATATGATTCGGAGAGGGTGACGGCGGATGAAGCTTCTTACTTTTGAAGATGGCACATCGACGCGGTGCGGTGTGATGCTCGGCGAGAATGTGATCGCCGCTGCCGATATTCTCGGCGTGGCTCATCCATTGCGCGACGTTCAAGCCCTCCTCGAGCTGCCGGAACGGCCGGTTGAACGGCTCGCCCACGCCTTGGGCCGCACAAGCGCGAAGGGAGTCCCTTTGTCGAGCGTTCGGCTCAGAGCGCCCATCCTGCGCCCGCCGACGATGCGCGACTTCATGGCGTTCGAAGAACATGTCACGCAGCAGTTCACACGCAAGAGTCAGGAGTCGCTCGGCAAGTTCAACGGCATCAACATGGAGGCTTGGCATCGCCTCCCCGTCTTCTATTTCTCCAATACGCTCAACATCCTTGGCCACGACGAGGATCTGACCTATCCGGTTTCGAGCCAGAATATGGACTTCGAATCCGAGATCGGCATGGTGATCGGCAAGGAAGGCGCCAACGTCAGCGAAGAGGACGCGGCTGATTACATCGTCGGGTTCACCGTGTTGAACGACTGGAGCTTGCGCGACATTCAGGCCGACGAGATGGGATGCCAGCTGGGCCCCTGCAAAGGAAAGGATTGCGCAACCTCGATCGGCCCCTGGATCGTGACCCCGGATGAGTTCGGCAACGATTACCATGAGGGGAAGCTGTCGATCAACTCGACGGTCCGCGTGAACGGCGAGATATGGGCCGAACGCAACACGTGGAACATGGTCCACAGCTTTCCAGCAATGATCGCGCGGGCATCGCAGGACAGCCGCGTAGTACCGGGCGATCTTTTTGGATCGGGAACGATCGGCGGCGGAACCGTTATGGAATCCGCGCGACTTGGCTATCCGGCGCGATGGCTACAGGCTGGCGACGTGGTCGAAGTGGAATTGGAACATATCGGCGTTTTGCGAACGCGCATCGGGCCACCTGTGCGCACCTATGAACAAACACCTTACCCATCGGCCATACGCGTGCCTCTTACGGAGCGGCTCAGTCCCGAATTGAAGACTGAGCTTCTCCAGCGGGTCGCCAAGCCCGCGTGAATAGGACCGTCCCGTGACGGGCCGATGATCATCGAGACAAACATAGAGGATGAAATGATGAGTGGGATTCGAAGGGTGGTAACTGGGCATGACGATAACGGGCGGTCTTGCATCACTGAAGATGGCCAAACCGTCAACGGCATCAAGATCGAAACGGCCAACGTCGAGATGTTCGAGGTCTGGAGCACCTCAGGTGCTCCTGCGCAAATCACTCCCACCGAACCTGACCCTACTTTTCGGCCGCTTCGCATCGCGCCCGACGCGTTGGGGACATGCCTGCGTGTCGCCGACCTGCATCCCGGCGAGATCAGGCTCCCCACCGGCTCTGAGGCGGACGTCAGCAAGACCATTCTCGGCCATGGGGACAATCCTTCGGTCGGCATGAACGCCAATGCCGATCACCCCACAATGCATCGGACGGAGACCGTTGATTATGGTATCGTGCTCCAGGGCGAAGTCTGGATGGTCATGGACAGCGGAGAAACGCTCCTGAAGCAGGGCGACATTGCAATCCAGCGAGGCACCAACCATGCCTTTGAAAACCGGTCTGACGAGACCTGCCGTATCGCTTTCGTCATCATCGACGGCAAGTTCACCGATGAGCTACGCGCGCAACTCTAGCAGATCGGCGGAGAGGCTACCGTTTCGGGCCATGCTGCCGATGATCTTGCCGCCCTGCACAATTTCGATTATGTCCGGTTTTACCGATAAATTGTGCGGGCAGCATTGGAATGGACGTAGTTACCCTTACGGACCGTGTCGAAGGCTATCTTAGGACGGCCATCATCGAAGGGGAACTCGCGCCTTTTTCACCGCTTCGCATGTCAACGCTAACGAAGAAGTTCGGCGCGGGCGCCACACCCGTGCGGGAAGCCCTCTCCCGGCTGTTGCCGGAAGGGCTTGTGGAGCTATCCGCTAACAAGGGGTTCCGGGTTCGCGGCGTGTCCCGCGAAGATCTTCTCGATATCGTCGCGGCCCGCACCGCCGTCGAAACAGAGGCTCTCCGGCTGTCAATCGCCCACGGTGACGACCGCTGGGAGAGCGGGGTCGTCGCGGCGCATTACCGCTTTCAGAAGCAGATGCAGGTGAACAATTATCGTCCCACCTGGGCTCAACTTGAAGCGGTTCACGACGAGTTGCACCGCTCGATGTTCGCAGCCTGCGGTTCGGTTCGGCTTCTGGCGCTGGCCGATCAGTTGATGATGCAGCATAATCGCTATCAGCGGCTGCTTTCCTTGTTCACCTACCGATCGCAGAATGTGCCGCCGAAATCAGTGATGGGTGCTATTGGCGAGATCATGGCGTCTCCCGAGCACGCCGCCGAGGAACTCGTCGATGCGGACGATGGACTGCGGATGGTCCATGACGATCTCATTCGCGAAGTCCTCAAGCGCGACTCTGACGCTGCCATCGCGACACTACGCGATCATCTCTACATTATTGTCGAAGAGTTTGACGCCAACAGTTTCTGGTCCACCCAGAAGTTTGGTACCAAAGTAGCCCCCTGACGCTTTTTTTTGATCAGGCCAAGTAATCAGCCCGTCAGCTTTTTAGCGAGCGACGCTTCGACCGCGGAGCCATCCGAGTCGGACCCGTCCTTGAGCGCTATACCTGTGGCACCCAGCGACAATGCCTGCCTGATAAGCCACCCGATCGTGTGTGCCGCGCGTACCGGGGGCAGTCCCTCAGGGCGAATATTCGAAACGCAGTTACGTTCGTGGTCGCGGCGCCCCACCTTAGGCGCGAAGGTAAGATACGCTCCCAGACTGTCCGACGACGAAAGTCCCGGCCGCTCCCCAAGCAGCATCAGTACGAGCTTGGCCCCCAGCCTTTCCCCGACCTCGTCAGCGACCGCTACTCTGGCCTGGAGCACGATGTTAATCGGACTGAGCGCCAGGTCGGCAACCAGCGGAAGAAGCGCCTCCAAAAGAGCGGGCACGTGATGCTGCACGGCGGTAGAGGACAAACCGTCGCCAATCACGACGGCGAGATCATAGTGTCCCTGACTCAACGCCTTCGCGCTCGTCGAGTCGAGGCGCCGCCCGAGATCCGGCCGCTGAAGATATTGGGCGCGATCCGCCGCACGGCTGTGCAAGACTGCGGCGTTCAGGACATCGGCCATGCTCTCGACATCGAGCTGCTGATGGACCGCATCCCGTGCTAAGGCGTGGCAACGCTGAAAATCGAGGGAATGGACAGAGGGTACACCTTGTGCAAATCGTCCGAGGCCGATCCTTGCGCTCGTCAATGCGCGCAGCGGTTCGAAAATGTCCGGAGTTCTGTTTTCAACGTCCGAGGTCATCGACCATCTCCAGCAGCGGGCGAGCATCCGAGCGCAGTTCGGTCGTCGCGCGCAGATCGCCTCGGCCAAGGCCGAGTCTGTCCAGCCAAATCGCGAACTCAGGAGCGGGCCTGCATCCCAAGACGTTGCGAGCGAACAGACCATCATGGAAACTGGTGGACTGATAGTTCAGCATGATGTCGTCGGAGCCGGGTATGCCCATGATGAACGTCACCCCTGCGGCACAGAGTACGGTCAACAGACAGTCCATATCGTCCTGATCCGCCTCGGCATGATTGGTATAACAGATATCCACTCCCATCGGAACGCCCAGCAGCTTCCCGCAGAAATGGTCTTCCAGACCTGCCCTGATGATCTGCTTCCCATCATATAGATATTCTGGGCCAATAAATCCGACCACGCTATTAACGAGAAATGGTTCGAACTGCCTGGCCACCGCATAGGCACGCGCTTCCAGCGTTTGTTGGTCCACCCCATGATGCGCGTCCGCGGACAGGCACGACCCCTGCCCTGTCTCGAAATACATGAACTGACCGCCGGTCGGCGCCCGCCTCAGGCTGCCAGTGGCCTCATGAGCCTCCTGAAGCAGAGCCAGCGATATGCCGAAACTCTGGTTGGCGCGCTCGGTCCCGGCAATCGATTGGAACGTCAGGTCGATAGGAGCGCCGCGCTCGATGAGCTGCAGACTGTTGGTGACATGCGTCAAAACACAGCTTTGTGTAGGGATGGCATATCGCAAGCGGATGTCGTCCAGCAGCCTAAGCAGTCGTTCGACGGTGTTGAGGTTATCGCTTGCCGGGTTGATCCCGATCATCGCGTCGCCGGCACCATAGAGCAGACCATCGAGGATGGACGCGGCGACACCGGCTGCGCTGTCGGTCGGATGGTTCGGTTGAAGGCGTATGCCCATATGGCCCCTCAAGCCCATGGTGGTCCGGAATCGTGTGACGATTTCCGCCTTCCGCGCGACCGCGATCAGATCCTGGTTGCGCATGATCTTGCTAACGGCAGCGATCATTTCAGGCGTGAAGCCACGGGCGACGGCACGAAGCTGCTCGGAGCCCACGTCGCTGGAAAGCAACCAATCTCTCAGCCCACCAACCGTCAGATGCCGAACCAGACAAAAGGCGGTTTCATCATGCCCGTCGATGATAAGGCGCGAGACTTCATCCTCCTCATAAGGGATCACCGGCTCCTTGAGAAAGGTATCGAGGGAAATATTGGCCAAGGCGTACCGCGCCGCTACGCGTTCGGTGGCGGTCCGCGCGGCGACCCCCGCCAGATGGTCGCCCGATCGTTCCGGCGAAGCTGCCGCCAGCAGATGCTTCAGATCATTAAAGACGTATCGTGTACCACCCAGATCGCTGGAATACATGCTTCTTCTCCACAGAGCCTGTTCGGTAAACATCCTCTCCAGAGCAGCGGGGCTCGAGGGGTCTGGCTTCTTCAGCCTATGCCCCGCGCCTCCGATATCACCGCACGGCTCCACGTCGCCGACGGATAACCCTATATGCTCAATCCCAATCTGATCTCGGCATCGGCAGGCCAATATTCTCCCGAAGCGTCGTACCTTCATATTCCGTCCGGAACTTGCCGCGCCGCTGAAGCTCGGGAATCACAAGGTCGACGAAGTTCTGGAGGCCGCCCGGGGCGACCCCGCTGAGGACTATGAAGCCATCGCAACCACCATATTCGTGCCACTCGATCATTCGCTCGGCGATCTGCGGGCCCGTCCCTTTGAAGATCGGATGGCCGAGACCTGGCACGACCTGCCGCACGAACTGGCGGATCGACATCGGGTTCTTCCGGATCCGATCGTTGAAAATCTTGCGAACACTGCGGATCATATTGCTCGTTTCGGGCAGGAACGGCATCGGATCATCGAGCGGATGCTGCGATAGATCATATTCGACCGTCTCGGACAACATGGCCACGCCATGGCTATCGGGGATGAGCGCGTCGAGTTCGGCAATTAACGTATCCGACTCTTCGATCGTCTTTCCGGGGTAGGCCATGATGCCGCAGAACATTTTCAGCTCTTCCGGTGAGCGGCCATATTTGCCCATACGCCCCTTGATGTCATCGTAAATCGACTTGGCGATGTCCTTGTCCGTCGCTCCAAAGAAAACGCAGTCGGCGGATTTCGCGGCCAATTCCCTACCGACTTCGGACTGACCGGCGTGGAAGAGCACGGTATGCCCTTGCGGCGATCGGGCACAGTTCAACGGCCCCTTCACGCTGAAATGCTCTCCATCATGGTTGAGTTCACGGACGCGATCGGGATTCAAGAAGTGACCGGTGGTCACATCCTGAACGAAAGCATCGGGCGCCCAGCTGTCCCAGAGGCCAATCGTAACGTCGACGAACTCCGTCGCGCGCCGATATCGCGCGTCATGCTCCATGACCTCCTGCCCGAAATTATTCGCATCTTCGGGATAGCCCGAGGTTACGATATTCCACCCTGCCCGCCCATGACTGATCAGATCGAGCGAGGCGAATTTGCGCGCGAGCGTATAGGGTTGTTCGAAGGTCGTCGTAGCCGTTGCGACAAGGCCGATATGCTTGGTCCGCATGGCGGCCGCGGAAAGCAGCGTGAGCGGCTCATAGCCGCCTGGCCGCGCTGTTGGGGTGTTACGCGCGAACAACTCCCTGTTGTTGAGGTGCTTAACCGAGTTTACGTCGGCCAGAAAATAGGCATCGAACTTTCCGCGCTCGGCCAGTTCGATCATATGGAGCTGCGCCTCTAGATCGCCCACCGTGTGGTGAAATGCGTCGGGATGACGCCAGCCGCCAAGATGAGCACCGATCGGAAGGGCAAGTGCTACGAGATGAATCATACGACCTCCGGATTTGGCGAAAAGCGCGAATGAACGGCCTCGGGCCGTTATGCCTCCCCATCGACCTTGAAACGGTCACTCGCGACATTCTATTTTGGATCTGGCGGGCTGGCTGTCGCGAAGCTGAGCGAGGCGACATAGGCCGCGAGCCGTCCGATCTCGGTTTCACTCAGCATAGTCGAAAAGGATGGCATTCCCCCGCGCCCCTGCGAGATCGTCCGGGCGTTCTTGCCCGCATCACTGGCCTTTTTCAGCGAAGCCCCATAGCCCGTGCCTTCTCCGGCGGGACCGTGGCAACTCGAGCATACCCGCGTAAAGTCCTCGCGCGCGATGCGCATATCCTCTTCGCCCAAGCCGACCGGTATGGTGACAGTCTGCGGTCCGTGGTTGCCTGCACCACCCACATCGGCGACCTGCCGAGCAGCAGAGACCGGTTCCAGCTTGCCGTCTAGCGAAAAAAGCCAGAGGCTGTCCCCCTTCGCGGTTCCGGCAAAAAGATTGCCTGCCGAAAGCGAGACGACATATTGCTTCCCGCGATATTCAAAAACGGTTGCTGGAGCATTAGCCCCCGCTCCTGTCTGAAATTCCCATAGGAGCTTGCCGTCGCTGCTATCCAGCGCCGTCATTCGGCCATCGTTTCGGCCGACGAACACCAATCCGCCAGCCGTGGCGACGGAACCGCTATAACATGCGCCGTTCCATCGCTGCTGCCAGACGAGCCGGTTGGTGGTGACGTCGAGTGCCGCGAACACGCCGAACTCGGGCTGGTCAATGAAATGGAACGTGCTGCTTCCCACGAAGAATTGACCGGGGCGCCATCCTCTAGGATCGCCGTCACGATCGCCACCCGTATAATATTGCGCCTTGTCGGTCGCACAGATGAACATGCGGTTGGTGGTCGGATCGAAGGATGATGGCGGCCAGTTGGCACCACCTCTGGGCGCGGGCTTCATCAGCGCGCCATCGAGCCAGAAGGGCGTAAATATCTTTCCACCATTTTCGAGTTTGTAGCCTTCGGGGGCGATATCGATCTCTTGTGGGACGAAGGCATCGCCGATCGGATAGGGCTGGGTGGCGGCGGTCTTCTGCCGTGCATCCTGCGGCACGGGCCGCTCCTCAATGCCGATGAGCGGCTTCCCTGTAATCCGATCGAGAATATAGACCCAGCCTGTTTTACCCGCGGCTGCGATCCCATGCCGCATCTCATTGTCCACGGTCGCATCGAACAGGATGACCGGATTGGTCATGTCATAGTCCCAGATGTCGTGATGCACGGCTTGAAAGTGCCACCGATAACGCCCCGTCTTCGCCTCGACCGCGACAACGGAATTCGCGTAGAGGTTGTCACCCGCGCGAGGCGCCCCGTTGAAATAACTGCCAGGACCGGACGTTCCGAAATAGATCAGGCCGAGCTTCGGATCGACCGCGGGGGTCATCCAGACATTTGCACCGCCATATTGCCAGAAATCATTGTCTGCCGGCCAAGTGTCATGGCCGGGCTCCCCCGGTCCGGGGACGGTATAGAAGGTCCACACCGGCTTTCCGCTCTTCGCATCATAGGCCTTGACGCGGCCTCGCGAACTTCGCGCCGACCCACCGAAGCCGGTGATGATCAGGCCGTCATAATAGAGCGGCGCGCCGGTGATCGTGTAACCATCTTGCCAGCGCTCGGCCTGTACCGACCAGGCGATCTTGCCTGTCGCTTGGTCCAGGGCTACGAGTTTGCCATCGAGCTGCCCGACATAGACGCGCCCCTCTCCGATCGCGACACCACGGCTCGCCCAACCGCAGCATACCGCCGTCGCGATCTTGGGATCGAGCTGGGCGACATATTTCCACAGCGTTTTACCGGTTTCGACGCTGACGGCGAACACATCGTCCGCACCGGTAACGACGTAGATTACCCCATCATGGACGATGGGCTGCGCCTCTCCGGAATATTGCGGGCCGATCCCCGAGCCATCGAGATGCTTCTCCCATACGCCGCGCAGTTTGGAGACGTTTTGCCGGTTGATTTCGGTGAGCGACGAGTAACGTTGATTGAAGATATTGCCGCCCGGCGTCAGCCAGTTCGCCGCGGGTGCCTTCACGAGCGTGCCAGCCTTCAACGCCTCGATCCGGGGGGGCTGCTTCGGTTCCACGCCGTAGCCTCGGGCACATAACGAAACACCGGCGATAGCAGCCAACAGCCAGACGGCGGCACGCGATGATTTCATCCTTGTTGCGCTTGACGGCATATCAGGCCGCCTGACCATCTGCCGCAGCCATGCGGCTGCTCAATCGCCCGTAAAGCTCCTCGGTCGAAAGGTCGAAGCCGCCTTGTTTCGCGGCTTCGGTACGAACGTGACGAGACGTCTGTTCGAGCAGGGCACAGGCGCGCCTTTCATCGGCCAGAAGGCGGCCATCGCGTTTGACGACACGACCTCTCACCAGGACCGTGTCCACGACATGCGTTCCAGCCTGCTGGACGACCGTCGCGCTGGGGTTGCCGCGATCCCAACCGACCATTGCGATTCCGTCTGCGCGAAGGAGGACGACATCCGCGTCCTTTCCAGGCGTCAGCGATCCGATGCGGTCCTGCAGTCCGACAGCGCGCGCGCCGCCCATCGTACCCCAATAGAGCGCCTCGGCGCAGTCGATGCCCGTCCGCGAATACAGCGCACCAGCATGGGGAGCTGCGAGTTTGGCACGCTCGATCTGGAGCGCCATGCGCATCTGGGTGAACAGGTCACCACTATTGTTCGCAGTGATGTCGACGCCGATGCTGATGTTGACGCCGGTAGCCTTTGCGGCCGTAATCGGCGGCATGTTCATGCCCATCTGCAATTCGGTTTCCGGCGTGAACGACACGTTGACGCCGGCTTCGCCCAAGCGCTGCCACTCGCTTTCCTTGGTGTAACCCATATGGACCAGGGTGAGGTCCGGCCCGAGCAGTCCGAACCCGTCTATGAGTTCCACCTCGCCAGGATATTCGCCATCGCCAACGGTGTAGCCATTGGCGTGGACGAAGATCGGCGCGCCGAAATGCCTGGCCAGTTCGAAGCTTTTCACGACCGAATCCCGACTGGTCGGCCAATAGGCCATCTCTTCGGGACATACGCCCAGAGTGACGAGCTCACCGGGTGCACTGAATTGCCGCGTGCCGAAATCCTCCAGAAAAGCTAGCCGCGACTGCATGTCCGCAAAGCCCGACCGCGCCGGCAGGGTCTGGTTGAAACTATAGCACCAGATCGCACGCACGCCTGAATCGCGAAGGCCCTGCACGGCCTGCTCAGCATGTTCCGGGCTGATGACGTTGTGACAATAATCGGCGACCGTGGTGACGCCCGCGTTGAGCGCCTCAAGCCCGCCCTGCAGCGACGTGGCGTACATGTCCTGCGGGCGGAGACATGTCGAAGCGAGAACCAGCATGTTGCCGGCAAAGTCCAACAACGCCCAGTCGGCGGTAGAAGAGCGCAGGGCTCCTTCCCAGAAATGCCTGTGCGTATCGACGAAACCGGGAATGGCGATGCAGCCAGTAGCGTCGATCGGTTCAGCACCTTCGGCTTCTATCGAGATCCCGACAGCGCTGATGACTCCGTTTTCGATCAAGATGTCCCCGCCGTCGATATCTCCGATCGATGGGTCTACCGAGACGACGAAAGCATGCTTGATCAGTGTCTTCACGCGAGCCTCTTTTGAAATAAACTCGGCCATTTCTCGACGGGACCAGCCCGCCAATCCGAAGCCGGTTCGAAAAGCGGAGCTGGAGCGTAGCGGTGTCTCCGCCACGCTCCAGTTCGAGTAGTTTAAAGACGTCTAGAAGTTAAATTGTACGCTACCTCCAAATGTCCGTGGCGGCTGAAGAGAACCGACCGATGGCGAGCCGAACAGGGCGGCCGTCACCACGCCGCTGGTACGGACATTCTTGTTCGTGATATTTTTCATGAAGAGCGAACCGACCCACTTCTTGTCGGAGCTCTCGATATTGAGATAGGCGTTCGCCTTGGCGTACCGCGGCTGCGCGTCGGTTTCATTATTATAGGCGGTGAAATAGGTCTTCCCGACCCAGTTCACCTCGCCACGCAACGTCATCGAACCAAAGCTAAGGTCCGTCCGATATTCGGCACCGGCGACGATGCTGAACCGCGGGGCCTGGACCAGCCGGTTTCCGTTGAGGTCGCGTGGCGGATTGAGCGGGAAGGATGGATCTTCCGATGTGTAATCGTTGAACTTGGAATAAAGATAGGCACCCGAGAAATCGAGCCAGAACTGATCGGTCAGCGGATAATTGACCTCTACTTCACCACCATAAAGCGTCGACGATGCCGCATTCTCGATGGTGATTGTGGTGGCCTCGGTGATTGAAACCTGCATATTCCTATAGTCATAGTAGAAGCCAGATAGGTTGAATCTGCCTCCCCCCGGCAGACTGGCCTTCACGCCAGCCTCATAAGCCCAGACCGTTTCGGGATTGAACGGCGGCTGCGTGGATCCGCCATTATATCCGCCGCTCTTGAAGCCTTTCGAAACCGTCGCGTAGCCCATGAACGAGGGCGCGAACTGATATTGAACGCCAGCTTTCGGGGTAAAGGCATCCCAGCTTTTGGAATCGATTACGGTGAACAGTTTGATCGGCGGATTATTCGGCGAGTAGGGACGCGAGAAGTCCAGCTGGAGCCACGTGTTGATGTTCTGCCGCTCCCATCCATAACGGCCGCCCAGCGTGAACGTCAGCTTGTCGGATACCGCGATATCAATTTGCCCGAACGCAGCATATGCCCGTGTGTGGAGGTCCGAAAACGCCTCATATCCCTGAAGCTGAAGATTGGGTCCGCCGAGATTGAGCGCGTTGAACGGTATGATCCCGCCGCCCTTGATTTTTTCGTCGAAGAAATATCCGCCGACGATCCATTTGCTGTCGCCTAAGGTTCCGGTGAGTTGAAGCTCCTGTGTGAACTCTTTGCCGGTCTCGTGGAAGTCCGTGGGGCCGAGCGCGATGTTGGTGAGGTCGATATCGACGACGTTCTGGGAATCGGCATATCGGTAACCGGTGATCGAGCGGAACGTGACCGCCCCGAAGTCGAACTCCATATTCGCCCTTCCGCCGGCAAACTCCGCCTTGTTGCGCGGGTCGAACTCGCTGGAGATGTCGCGGACGTCAGTCGCCACGATGCCCCCGAAGCGACGACCCGCCAACGGTACTGCCGGATTGGACTGACCGAAATAATGTAGTCCGTTATTGTGATCGTTGCGGCGCGCATAGTCTGCGGTCAGGTCCAGCTTGAAGCTTTCGCTCGGCTTGAACGACAGCGAGGCTCGGACCGACTGGTTGCGGGCATCGTCGATGTCGGTGCCGGTGATGATGTTCTTGCCATAGCCATCATGGTTGTTGGTCATGAAGGCAATGCGTGCCGAGACAGTGTCGCTCAGCGGACCGCTGACGGCGCCCTCGGTGATGACCGTCGCATAATTGCCCAGCGTGACCCGACCATAGCCCTCCAGCGTGTCGGTCGGCGCGCGGGTGATGACGTTGATCGAGCCGCCGGTGGCGTTGCGCCCGTAAAGCGTGCCCTGCGGGCCGCGCAGCACCTCGATGCGTTCGACGTCGAAGAAGGTGCCCGAGGTCGAGCTGGGGCGCGCGAAATAAATGCCGTCGACATGATAGGTGACGCGCCCCTCGGTGCCCTGGCCGATCGAGTCGAAACCGACACCGCGGATGGCGATGCGTGCATTGCCGCCATAATAGCCGAAGGTCAGGCCGGGAACCGTCGCCGCCAGCGCATCGACGTTGTTCACCTGCTTCTCGGCAAGCCCCTCGCCACTGATCGCCGCGAGAGAGATCGGTACCTTCTGAATCGATTCCGACCGCTTCTGGGCAGTCACCACGATATCGCCCGCATTGGCCACCTCCTCGGCAGCAGCCTGCGCATATACAACTCCAGGCATCGTAACGGCGGTCGCTGCGGTCGAACTCAACATCAACGCGATCAATTGTCCCTGCTTCATCCCTACCCCTCTCCATGTTGCGTATTTTTTGTTTTGCGATGGCCGCACAGATGCCGTAGTCGACCTATGATTATCGCTAAATGGAGATATTATCGATAAATATGCATCTGTCTACGAATTTTTATGCAGACGTCCAAAGCCTGCGATTACAGGTTACTCAATGATGTGACGCTATACCCGGTTACCGATCGGAGCGAAATCTGCTCTGCACGGCTGGCCGGAACACATAGACGCTCCACCTCGGCGACACTCTGGCGCGAAAAGGGCAAATGAAAGCTGACTCTAATCCGGAACCTCAGGTCGGTGCGCCGCGCGACCGCATATTGCGTGCGGCGGAACATCTCTTCGCGGTCAAGGGCTTGCACGGTGCAGGACTGCGGGAGATTGCTCGAGAGGCCGACGTCAACGTCAATTTAATCACATATTACTTCAGGACAAAGGAAGAGCTCTACCTGCAGGTATACCAGGTTCGCTCTCTGCAAATTAACGGCTTGCGTGAAAAGCTGCTTGAACAACTGGATTTGAAATACTCCCCCGCCTCACCGCCAGTAGCCGAGATTCTCCGGGCATTCGTGCATCCCTTTTTCGACCTTAAGGCAAAAAGTCCGGATGTTTGGACCAACGTCGTGCATTCTTACATGCGCGAGATCGGCACCGACGTCTGGCGCACCATCAATGAGAGTTCGCTGCAACCGGCGGTGCGCCGCTTCACGACCGTGCTCCATCGTTCGCTGCCCTCCGCGCAGCGCAGCGACATCGTGTTCATCCTAGGAATGGCGGCCTACAGTTCGCTCATCGGCGCCGCTCCCAGCGATCCAGCGTTGATCGATGATGGTCTTCCGCGGAACCTCCCGCTGGCCGAAATAGAAGATAAGCTGGTTCTGGCACTGACTGCAGCCGCTCACGCGCTCTCGTGAATACCGGCGGTCGGGATTGAGGGGTGTTGCGTCGTCCAGATCAACCGCAGTTGGTCGGAACAGACCGCAAGCCTGTGCGGCGACGATTAAAGAAGACGTCTAAACGCCCCCCGTTAGATCGATGGGCCCCAGCAACCTGCGGCTAGAAGGTTCTCAGGATTAGGCGCTTTCGAACTCGCGATCGACGCGAGACGATCCACCGACGGACATCTTTGCGATTCTCCGCTGTGTGCGGGAGCTCCGAAGCATGACTTAAATGGTAAGAGGTATTTCTTTAGGACCCACCGCCATAGGCCCAGCGGTGGACGTCGGGGCCCGCTCCGCGCCGAATACTCAATTCTGCCGATAGCGGATCGAAGACAGCGACGCCGCTCAAGTGGGTTTTATCCTTGGGATTTTGCGGATTGCGTCATATCAAAGCGATATTTCCAAGCCGACGATGCGTTGGCGTTTCGATGCGGTGTTGGTAGGTTATCCCGCCATCACTGTTGTCATCACACAAAATAGGTATCTATATAGCATTGATTGAGCGACCGGGTTGCAGCCGGAGTTTGGATATGGCGGGCCGTCATCGGCTAGCAAGGGAGCAAACTGGTGAACAAGGCTGATGTTGAGCAGGTCCAAAAGCTCGAGAACTGCGATCCGCCCTACCCCTCTTCTAGCGCTGTTGGATACACCGTCGGGGTCCTGACCATCGGCTTCGTCGTCGCCTATCTCGATCGCCAAGTCATATCGATCCTGTTGGAGCCGATAAGGTTATCCTTGGGCCTGACCGATACGCAGCTCAGTTTAGTGCAGGGTTTCGCTTTCTCGCTATTCTTCGTCTTGGCGGGCATTCCAATCGGCCGTTTGGTCGACAGGGCAAATCGTCGCAACGTGCTGATCGGCGGCCTGATATGCTGGACGGCCGCGACGTTCGCCTGTGGTTTGGCGCAGAACTTCTGGCAGTTGTTCCTCGCGCGGATGCTCGTCGGTATCGGAGAAGCCTGCCTCGCACCTACCGGTTATTCGATCGTTGCCGACATCGTGCGCCCCGGGCGGCGTGGATTAGCGATGGGATTTCTGACCGGAGGCACCGCTGTCGGCGCCGCCGGCTCGATCTTCATTGGCGGACTGCTCCTGGAAATGTTTGCAGAAGGCCTCCATATCGCACCCCTGGGCCATGTAGCCTCATGGCAAATCGTGTTCTTCCTGGTCAGCCTGCCGGGCGTCCCGCTTATCCTGATGCTCTTCACGGTCGCCGAACCGGCCCGACGCGAGAAGGTCGCCATCGGACCCTCGGATGCCACTTTCGTTCAGTTCGTCCGCCGCCACCCCGCTGGTTTCGGCCTCACATTCGCGGCTTTCGCCTCCAATTTGATATGCGGGATCGCCACCATGGTTTGGATACCGGTCGTTCTGATGCGAATCTACAAGGTCCCGGCTGTCGAGCTCGGCGCCACCATCGGCGCGCTCATGCTGGTCGTTGGCGGTCTGGCTTCGACGATAGGGGGGGCCGCCGGCGACTGGCTGCAAACGCGGGCTCCATCCATTGGCAGGCTGGGCGTGCCGTTGTTGGCGTTCCCGCTGCTGATCTTGCTAGCGCTGTTCTGGTATTTCGTGGAGGGTGCGACGCCGACGATCATATATTACGGCTTGTCGTGCGGCTTGGTCGGATCGATAATCAACGGATCGTCTTTTTCCGCGATCAACCAGATGGTGCCGAACAATATGCGCGGCCAGGCGGTAACCGCCTTTCTCGTTGTCGGCAATTTCGCCGGCCTAGGGCTAGCGCCAACCGCCGTGGCACTTGTCACGGATTATGTGTTGAAGGATCCGATGCAGGTTCAGCTTTCGGTGATCCTGGTGGCGATACCCGCGCAGATGACCGGTCTACTGCTCACCCTTCTTGCGCTGAAGCCTTATCGTCGCACATGTGAAGCGGCCGCTGCCATGACGCAGGCGTCGACTGCTATGGTTGGTTCTACAAAGCCGATATAAGGCCGGCTTTCAGCCATGGTCCGGAAGCGGCCAGAAAAATGCTTCGCTGGATCGCGGGTACGTCAGCAGCCTCAGCGGACCATACGCACGCTTCAGCCGCCGAACTGGCCGGCAAACAAGACTTCGGCGAGGGGCTTGCGGTCGCTCATCACCTCGCGGTCGCGTAGGTCGCTCGGCAAACGCGATCGATCGCCCAACTTCCCGATCGCAGCAGCGGCCTCGATCCGGAAGTTCGTCGGCACCTTCAACGCTTCAGGCAGCCTGTCAAAATCCAGACCTGTCATGCCATGGGCGTGAAGCCCCATCATAGACGCCTGCAGTGCCATCATCGCCCAAGCGGCACCCGTATCGAAACTATGACTCCGCGACGGCTTTTCGCCGATGTACTGGTCGGACACGAAGAATATCAGCGCGCCAGCCTGCTCGGCCCAGGACCGATTGAACGGGATCAGCAGGGAAAGGAACAGACCCCAATGATCATCGCCGCGAAGTGAATATATCATCCGCCACGGCTGATGATTGAAGGCGGATGGCGCCCAATGAGCAGCATCCGCGAGAATCTGCATATCGGCTTCGGTAAGCGACGACCCATCGAATGCACGTGGTGACCATCGCGTGAGGAACACCGGATCCATCGCCGTTTCCGAAATACGTACCATCGAGATCCCTTGATTATCTGATCGCGCCTCGATTTGTTGCTGCGACATCCGCACCGTCAGGCGTCCGGCAAGGCCAACAATCGCCGCGCATTTTTGGACGTGACTGCCGCGCGATCATCGTCGCTGAACGCATGCGCCTCCGCCAACAGCGCACCCGGACGATACTCTCCCATATCGAAGGGATAATCGGATCCGATGACGATCTGGCCAATACCCACGGTCCGCGCAAGCTGCTCCAAAATGCTCGGATCGTGGACAACGGTATCGTACCAGATCCGCTTGAGATAGTCGCTCGGCGAGCGCGCCATCGTCCGGCAGTCCGACCGAACGGCATATCCGTGATCGGATCGCCCGAAGAAACTCGGAAGATATCCGCCGCCATGGCAGGCCAGCACCTTTAAATCCGGAAAACGATCGAACACGCCGGAAAAGATCAGCTTCGACAGCGCGATCGTGGTTTCCAATGGTTGCCCGATCAGATTCCCTAGATAGCTGTCCTTGAGCCGGTCCCCCATGTCCGTACCCATTGGATGGACGAAGATGACCGCCCCCGTTCGCTCCGCAACCTTCCAGATGCAGTCGAAAGACGGGTCGGACAGATCTCGTTCGTTGATTCGGGTGGATATCTCGATGCCCTTGAAACCGCGATTCATGATATCGGCAAGCTGTTGGGCCGCTTGCTGCGGATGTTGCATCGAGACTGCGCCGAAGGCCAGGAAACGGCGATCATTCCCCTTAAAGATCGCCTCCAGATAGTCGTTCTGGATCGCGACGAGCGCGGCGCTGAGCTCCGGATCAGCCCAATAATTGAAATGGAAGGGGGAAGGGCTAAGCACCTGGGTGTCGATGCCCATCAGATCCATGTCGGCAAGCCGGGTATCGATGTCCACCAGCTTGGGTATCAGGCTCTTCAGCGCTGCCGCGTTGAGTTCGATGGTAGCTTGGCTGAATCCCGCCATCTGGCGCTCGGCGGATATCTTGGCCATGGGATCCTGGCTCGCCAGCTTGTCGACGTCCGGAATGGCCAGATGGCAGTGTACATCGATGGCTCCGGAGCCGAGCTTAAGTCCACCTACCCCGGTGGGTGCGACGCTCGCGCAGCCGCAGCGGTAGAGATGACCGCTCATAGCCCGGTGTCCTGTACAGCGCTCCAATAGGGAAACGATCCTAGGCCCGAAGGCGTCGAGATCACCTTGATTCGTCCGTAATCCTTGAGCGTCTCAATCGCATGCTCGCGGCCATACCCACTGCCTTTGGTTCCCCCGAAGGGTACGCCAAAGGTCCTGCGATAGTAGTTGTTTATGAAAACCATGCCCACATCCATATGGCGCGAAATACGAAGCGCCGTGGGATGATCGCGAGTGAAAATCGCGCACGTCAGCCCATAATCTGTGTCGTTGGCAATCGAGATCGCTTCGTCCTCGGTCTCGAATGCGATGACGCAGACGACCGGACCGAAGATCTCTTCTTTGGCGACACGCATCGACGGCGCGACATCCACCAGCATGGTCGGTGGCACAAAATAGCCGCCCTGGAGGTCGTCATCGGTCGGCAGCTTGGCCTGCGCAGCAATCTTGGCCCCCTCGCGCACACCGATCTGAATATATTCGAGCACCTTTTCCTGCTGACTCTTCGTCACCAGCGGCCCGACATGCGTGCCCGATACCATTCCCGAACCCACGTTGAGGCTCGAGATCGCGGGCGCCAGTTTGGCAACGAGCCGATCCTTGACTGACGCGTGGACCAACACACGCGACAGCGCGGTGCAGGCCTCTCCCTGATTGAAGAAACCGCCTTCCACGATTGCCTTCGCCGCCTCATCCAAATCGGCATCCGCCATGACGAAAACAGCATTCTTTCCACCGAGTTCCAGCAGTGTCGGCGTCGTGTTCTCCGCGCTTGTGCGGACGATCGCGGCGCCGGTGGCTGTGGCTCCGGTGAAGGATATTTTCCGGACCAACTTATGTCCTGCCAGGGCCGCTCCGGCACTTTTCCCAACGCCCGGCACGATGTGAACTACGTCCGGCGGCAGAACACTCTGGATGATATCGACGATACGCATCACGCAAAGCGGTGTCTGCTCGGGAGGTTTGATGACGATCGTATTGCCCGCGGCGAGCGCCGGCGCGATCTTGCCCGCCGTATGCA
This sequence comes from Rhizorhabdus dicambivorans, assembly GCF_002355275.1. NCBI lineage: Bacteria > Pseudomonadati > Pseudomonadota > Alphaproteobacteria > Sphingomonadales > Rhizorhabdaceae > Rhizorhabdus > Rhizorhabdus dicambivorans. The sequence goes on from NZ_CP023449.1 coordinate 4,135,620, forward strand.
CCGGCGGCCAGTTGAAGGGTATGATCGCCCCGACAACGCCATAGGGTTCGATGATGGACGAAGAGAGGATCAGCCCGGAATCATAAAGATTGCCCGGGATCTTTCCGGCGAGCGAACCGAAAAAACTGAAGATTGCGATACAAGCTTCGACATCCATCCGCGCCTGGTCGAGCGGTTTCCCATTCTCCAGCGTCTCCAACTCGGCGATAGCATCGATATCCTCGCGTACTTTTCGAGCGATCTCGAGCAGCATCATGCCCCGTTCCACCGCAGGGCGCCAGCGCCAGTCGGTCCGAAATGCCTTGTCGGCGGCAATGACGGCGGCGTCCACCTCCGCGGCTCCCCCACCCTGAACGGTGGCGATACGCGCGCCGGTCGCTGAGTTATGGACGTCAAACTGGTCGTCCCGACTGTTCGAAGACCATCGTGTGGTGGTCAGTTCGCTCACTTATCTTCTCCTGAAGTAACTTGTCGCGGTCATTCCCCGGCGCGATCCTTTCGGGCCAAAAGGCCGATCGGTGTCTCAGCGTGCGGAAAGCTTCCGCTCACTGGTCCCATTGTGATTTCGGAAGGGGGAGACCCATATTCTCCCGCAATGTCGCGCCTTCATATTCGGTTCGGTACATGCCGCGTCGTTGAAGTTCGGGCACGACAAAATCCACGAAATCTTCCAGTCCGCGGGGTTGCACCGGACCGAGCACGATGAAGCCATCACAACCGCCGTGCTCGTACCATTCGATCATTTTGTCGGCGACGTCGGCACCGCTACCTTTGAAGATCGGATGACCCAGACCAGGAATGACTTGCCTGACGATCTGCCGGATCGACATTGGCTCCTTGCGAATTCGATCATTGAAGATCTTCCGCACGCTGCGGATCATATTACTCGTTTCGGGCAGGATGGGCATCGGATCGTCGATATCGTGCTGAGAAAGGTCATATTCGACGGTATTCGAAAGCATCGCGACACCGAGGCTGTCGGGGATGAGATCGTTGAGCTCTTCGAGAAGAATGTCGGCCTGTTCTGCCGTCTTCCCGGTATAGACGATCATCCCACAAAACATCTTGAGCTGATCGGGCGTACGGCCATATTTTGCCATGCGTCCCTTGATGTCGTCATAGATCGACTTCGCGATGTCTTTGTCGGTTGCCCCGAAGAATACGCAATCCGCGACCCGGGCGGCCAGTTCGCGGCCCGCTTCCGACTGACCCGCATGGAACAGCACCGTGTGGCCCTGCGGCGACCGGGCGCAGTTCAACGGCCCCTTCACGCTGAAATGTTCGCCGACGTGATTGAGTTCTCGAACCCGGTCGGGGTCGAGGAAATAACCGGTTTCGATGTCCTGCACGAACGCGTCCGGCGCCCAGCTGTCCCAGAGGCCGGTCGCCACATCGACGAACTCGGTTGCCCGTTTATAGCGGGCATCGTGCTCCATGGTTTCACCACTGGTGAAATTCTTCGTGTCCTCGGGATAGCCAGACGTCACGATATTCCACCCGGCCCGGCCATGGCTGATGAGATCGAGCGACGCGAACTTGCGCGCGACGCTGTAGGGCTCTTCGAAGGTCGTCGTCGTCGTCCCGACCAGGCCGATATGCTTCGTCCGCATCGCTGCCGCGGCCAGAAAGGTGATTGGCTCATATCCGCCTGGACTGGACGGCGGTGGATTGTATTTGAGCAGGTCGGGCTCCGACATATATTTCACGCCATTCACGTCGGCGATGAAATAAGCATCGAACTTTCCGCGTTCCGCAATTTCCACCATGCGAAGATGGGCTTCCAGATCGCCGACGCTGTTGTGGAAAGCATCGGGGTGCCGCCAACCGGCAAGATGGGCTCCCACAGGGAGAGCAAGAGCGACAAGATGGATCATTTTAACTCCGGTCACGCAATCAGGTTGTGGGCATTGTCAGAAGTTGAATTGGACGCTGCCTCCAAAGGTGCGAGGCGCCTGCAGCGAACCTACGGACGGGGAACCAAATAAGGAGGCCGTCACAACGCCACTGGTCCGAACATTCTTGTCGTTGATGTTTTTTATGAACAGCGAACCGACCCACTTCTTGTCGGAGCTTTCGAGATTGAGATAGGCGTTAGCCTTCGCGTAGCGAGGCTGGGCATCGACCTCGTTGTTGTAAGCCGTGAAATAGGTCTTATCGACCCAATTGATTTCGCCGCGCAGGGTCAGCGAACCCACGCTGATATCGGTGCGATATTCGGCGCCAGCCACAACGCTGAAGCGCGGCGCTTGGACCAAGCGGTTGCCCCTCAGGCTGCGCGGGGGGTTGAGGGGAAAGGACGGATCTTCCGACGTATATTCGTTGAACTTTGAGCGAAGATAAGCTCCGGAAAGATCGACCCAGAAATGCTCGGTCACCGGGAAATTGACCTCGGCCTCGCCGCCATAGAGAACCGAGGAAGCGGCATTTTCGATCGTCAGTGACGTCGACTCGATGATCGAGACCTGCATGTTCTTATAATCATAATAGAAGCCCGACAGATTCATTCGGCCGCCGCCGGGCAGATTGAGCTTCATGCCCGCTTCATAGGCCCAGACGGTCTCAGGATCGAATGCCGGTTGATTGCTTGCAGTGCTGTAGCCGCCGCTTTTAAATCCCTTCGAAACCGAGGCATAACCCATCAAGGCAGGCGAGAATTGATACTGCACACCGACCTTCGGAGTGAAGGCATCCCAATGCTTCGACCCTAGGATGAGCTGGGTCATGATAGGCGGGTTCGTCGGCGAGAAGGGGCGAGAGAAGTCGAATTGGATAAAGCCGTCGATGCTTTGCTTTTCCCAACCATAGCGCCCACCCAACGTGACGGTGAATTGATCGGTCAGGGCAAGGTCCACCTGACCGAACGCGGCATAGGCGCGGGTACGCAGATCAGCCTTCGCGAGATATCCCTGTAGAAGCAGATTGGGACCGCCCAGACTGAGAGCGTTGAACGGTATGGCGCCGCCACCTGTGATGTTCTCATCGAAGGCGAACGCACCGACGATCCACTTGCTACGGCCGAAAGAACCGCTGAGCTGAAGTTCTTCGCTAAACTGATTGGATTTTTCGAAGAAACTGGATGCGCCGAGATTGAGGCTCGTCACGTCGATGTCGGCGATATTGGTGGAATCTGCATAGCGATAACCAGTGATCGAGCGCAGCGTCGCCCAGCCAAGATCGAGTTCCATGTTCAGGCGTCCGCCCGCGAATTCAGCCTTGTTGACCGGATCGAATTCGCTCGCGATGTTCCTAACGTTTGTGCTGACGACACCGCCCAAACTCGTTCCCGTCAGCGGCACCCCCGGGTTGGACTGACCGAAATAATGTAGGCCGTTGTTGTGATCGTTGCGGCGCGCATAGTCTGCGGTCAGGTCCAGCTTGAAGCTTTCGCTCGGCTTGAACGACAGCGAGGCTCGGACCGACTGGTTGCGGGCATCGTCGATGTCGGTGCCGGTGATGATGTTCTTGCCATAGCCATCATGGTTGTTGGTCATGAAGGCAATGCGTGCCGAGACAGTGTCGCTCAGCGGACCGCTGACGGCGCCCTCGGTGATGACCGTCGCATAATTGCCCAGCGTGACCCGGCCATAACCCTCCAGCGTGTCGGTCGGCGCGCGGGTGATGACGTTGATCGAGCCGCCGGTAGCGTTGCGACCGTAAAGCGTGCCCTGCGGACCGCGCAGCACCTCGATGCGTTCGACGTCGAAGAAGGTGCCTGAGGTCGAGCTTGGACGCGAGAAGTAAATACCGTCGACATGATAGGTGACGCGCCCCTCGGTGCCCTGGCCGATAGAGTCGAAACCGACACCACGGATGGCGATGCGCGCATTACCGCCATAATAGCCGAAGGTCAGGCCGGGAACCGTTGCCGCCAGCGCATCGACGTTGTTCACCTGCTTCTCGGCAAGCCCCTCGCCGCTGATCGCCGCGAGCGAGATCGGCACCTTCTGAATCGATTCCGACCGCTTCTGGGCAGTCACCACGATATCGCCGTCTGAGGCCTCGGCTATTGGTTGGGCCATAACTGCGGGAGCAACGACGGAGAGCGCGGTAGCTGTGAGAAGCTTCGCCAAAGCCGGCTGGCAATGTTTCATTCTTTAAAGACCCCCAAACTGAATTGCACGTGACGGCATATGCCGAACGCATTGAAAATCCTGACTCTCCGGCTTGTACAATTATCGTTAGACAAATGTTTTATCGATAATTTTGCTTGTGTCCATATAATTTTCGCGACATAAATATGTCGCACTGCATGTTTTCCGGGCGGTATTCCGAGCGGGTTTCCGGCAAAAATCGAGGCGCAAAGGCGCCCGTCAGGGAGGGGCGGCTTCGATGCTCAAATTGGATCACTTCTGTCTATTTGCGCCCAATCATTATAAGGCGGCATTCGACCTTTCGGCAGAGACGGGCTTACGCCATTACGACGGCGGCTTCTTCCCGAAGGCCGGAATCGGTACCAAGATATTCCCGCTCGCAGCGGACCTGTTCATAGAGGTCGAAGGCTTCGTGGACATGTCGATCGCCCGTGCTCTGTGGCGAAGTAAGTCCTCCGTCGCCAGCTGGCTGAACAGGCCAGAATTTTTCGCGGGTTGGTGCTTCCGGGCGGAGAGCGAAGACGAGTTGCGCGCCTTCGCGGACCTTAGAGGTATATCCGTCGATACCACCTCGCTCGATGCCGATAATGCACAGCAGATGATGAACGGCGAGAAGGTCATCCTGTCGCTCGCCCCGACCGCGGCCGACGCTTGGCCGGCTGGTCAACCCAATGTCTATTTCTGGCCCGACATGCTGAAGCATGACGCGCGTTATCCCACCGATCCTCACACCGGCCGCTTCGATGGCCAGGGCCTGGCATGGATCGAAGTCGGCGGAACGGTCGAGAATTTCGACGCCTATTTTTGCGGGATGACCACGGCCGCCGAGCATCCGATACGCTTCAATGGGCAAAGCCCGGGCCTTTACGCCGTCGCGGTAAACACGCCAGCAGGGGAAAAGGTTATTCGACGCCCGTCGATCTCGGGTTGACCGCCTAACGCCGCAAGAATGCGGCCCCGCCCAACTACTGATAATCAATAAATACAACATGTTAACAGGGAGATCAGGATGAATAATAAGATTTTAGCAAGTGCTGCCTCAGTGGCCCTGATGATGGGAGCCGCCACCGCCAGCGCGCAGTCCCCGGTTCAGAGCGATGGCGCCTCGGAACCGAGCAGCCTCGCAGACATCGTCGTCACGGCCCAGAAGCGATCGGAGAATGTCCAGTCCACACCGTTGGCGATCACAGCGCTTTCGGGTGACGCTTTGGCCGCCCGCCAGATCAACAGCGTCGAGGCCGTGCTTCAAACGACGCCCAATGTTCAATTTAGTCGCTCCGGTGCCAATTCCCGCATAGCGATCCGCGGGCTCGGCTTCGACAATGTAGCAACCGGGGGCGAGCAGCGAGTCGCCTATCATGTCGACGGCGTTTACCTCAGCCGTCCGTCATCGATCTTTGGCACCTTCTTTGACATCGAACGCGTCGAGGTGCTGCGCGGTCCGCAAGGCACCCTATATGGACGCAACGCGACCGCGGGCGCGATCAACGTCATCACCGCGGATCCGACGGAGAAGCTCTCAGGCTACGGTGCGGTCAGCTATGGAAGCTACAATCGCCTCGAAGCGCAGGGGGCCGTATCGGGTGCAGTGGCAACCGGCATCAGCGTCCGAGTGGCGGGCGACATCGTCAGGCGTGATGGCTACGGTAAGAATATTACAACAGGCCTTGATGTTGATGATGAATCAACCCAGGCGCTGCGCGCGAAGGTCAAACTGCAACCGGCGGAAAATTTCACGTTGATACTCAGCGGCGATTATCTGCACCAGAACGATCACAACTTCGCCGCAAAATTCCTTGGCAACGGTGGGCTGGCTGGAACGCCGACCGCTCCGACAATCGTCGTCACAACCGCGCAGCTGTTCGGCGCGGTTATTCCCACGAATCCGCGAAACTCCTCGATCGACTTCGGCCCCTATGCGCGCCGCAAGGTCTGGGGCTTGTCCGGCACAGCCGACTTCGACTTGGACGATATCACGCTTACGTCGATAAGCTCCTACCGTCGCACCAACTTTCGCACGGCCGGCGATTTGAACGGCATCGGTGGAGGGACCTTTGCGCCGGCCGGAATATATCTGCAGAATGAGTATGCCCGCCAATATTCACAAGAGTTTCGGGCCGCCCTCAAGGGCGACTGGGGGCATCTGACCCTCGGCGCATATTATTTGAACGAAGATGTAACGGGTTATAACGATTCCCATCTTAACTCGGTATCTTTCGGCGCCCCCTTCCCCGGCACCACGGTCGTCGGTGGGTCGATCGGTGGGCGGCTCAAAACGGCCGCGGGGGCCGTCTTTGCCCAAGCGGACGTCAACGTCACCGCCATGCTGCTACTGAGCGTTGGCGGTCGCTACAGCGCGGAAACAAAGAAGGATTTCGACCGCACGGCGTTCAACTTCACGACGCCGTTCACACCGACCACCCCGTACGTCTACAACATGTTCCAGACCGACAAACAGACGTGGCGATCTTTCGACCCCAAGGTGACCGTACAATTTACACCGCGGCGGGGCCTGATGGTTTACGCGACCTATTCGACAGCATTCAAAAGCGGCGGATATAATTTGGGTGGCATCCAACCGCCCTTTGATCCCGAAGAACTCAAAAATTACGAGGTAGGGCTGAAGGCCGACTGGTTCGACCGGCGCCTACGCACGAACCTCACCGCGTTCCGGTATGATTATTCCCAGCTGCAGGCAAATGCGATCACCACGACCGGCATTCGCATAATCAATGCAGCCAGAGCTCGCATCGATGGGGTGGAAGCCGAGATCGAAGCGTTGCCGCTAAATGGCCTCCGATTGCAGGGCAGCGGCGCGCTTCTCGATGCAAAATACAAGAAGTTCTCGACGGTCGATCCTGCCGCGACCGGCTTCGGTATCGTAGACCTAGCGGGAAAACGCCTCTCCCAGTCCGCCAAATGGACAGCCAATTTAATGGCTGAATATTCATTCCCGGTCGCTTCGGGAAAGCTGATCGTGCAGGGCGAAAGTTTCTGGATCGGCAAGGTGTACTTCTCGCCGTTCAACCGTGAGCTAATATCGCAACCTGGATATAATCTGCTCAACGCCGCCATCCGATATGTTGATGATGGAGGCTGGTCGGTCGCCGCCTATGGCCGGAACCTGTCTAATAAGCTGTATCTCGATGCGGCGGTTGTTAGCACCAGCTTCCTCGGATCCCCTGCGACCGGCACCTATGGCGCACCCCGCACCTTGGGCGCCGAATTCCGCATCAACTTCTAGCGAGGAGACGAGCATCGTGGAGCGGACACACATCAACCCAGCAGCTCTCCATCGCTTTCCGGCTATGCCCCGCGCAGTCCGCGTCAGCGGCTCGACCACGACGCTCTACTGCTCGGGCATGACGCCGGCGGATCGCGAATATCGCGCGGTTCATGTCGGCGACCTGAGGGCGCAATATGAGCAGGTCAAGGCCGACTGCGGAATGGTCCTCGATGAAGCGGGGGCAGATTGGTCCGACGTGGTTTCGGTACGGACCTATGTCCGCGACATGGACGCCTTCGTGAAGTTGCACCGGGAGGGGCTGACTTCGGTACCGGGCGATGCAGGGAAGCCGCCCTGCAGCACGGTGATCGAGGTCAGCCGCCTTTCGGACCCCGATTTTCTGGTCGAAATGGAGGTGGTTGCGGTCATCCCCGACGAATGATCGCACCCGCTCTATCGCCATCGGCGCCTGCCAGTGGTTTCAAAACATACCCATGGAGAGTAGTATGGAAGATATTCCACAGCTTGATAGACGGCAGTTCATGTCCTTGGCAGGCGCAACGCTAGTTGGCACCGCCATGGCCGCCGTCCCGGCGAATGCGGCGGCCAAGTCCAGTCTCGCGATCGACCATGTGTCGCTCGGCGTTAGGGATTTGTTCGAAGGATCGGCGCGCCTAAATCGGGAAACCGGGATCACGGGTATCGAGGGCAGTTGGTTCCCCGAAGGCGGCATGGCCAATCGTTACTTCAGGACAGGTAACAACACCTATATCGAGGTTGAAGCGATCATCGATCCCTTCGCAGCGGAAACGATGATAACCGCGCGTCACCTAGTCGAACGGCTGCGCGGCGGCGATTGCTTCCTCGGCTGGGTCGCGCGCGTCAACACGCGCGAGGAACTCGATGAAATAGCGGCAAGGCTTAAGTCGAAGGTCGTTGATGCGCCCCTGGGTTTGGGGGCCGATGGCAGCGCGAAGCCCAATTATGTCCGCACGCCGGAAGCTTTCACCACTTGGACCAAAGGCCTGCCCAACTTCATGTATTGGGACGGCCGACCCAAGCCCGTGGTGCCGGGCCCTACAAAGCCGTCGGGCATCGCTTGGCTGGAAATCGGGGGCACCCAGGCCGCGATGCGCGACTGGATTGGCCCTGGTATCGAAAATCTTCCGCTCAAGTTCAACGGAAAGGCGCCAGGGGTTCACGCTGTGGGCGTCGAGAGTGATCGCGGAATCATCGAAATTCGTCGTCGGCCACTGCCGCTTTGAACGCTTGAGTTGACGGGGCGATAGCCCTTATCGCTCGCAGCGAACGATAACGGTCTTTTGATTGCTGCGGTCGGCCCAAGCTGGACCGGACCGCAGCATTCAGTGCCGTTGCGAACGCCTGGACATATAGCGTCGGGGCGGGGTGCCCAGTGCCTTGCGAAACATCGTGACGAAGCTGGGTGCGCTTTCATACCCGAGGTCTGCGGCAACCTGTTGAATGGGCGAACCCCGCGCCAGCCATTCCACCGCAAGCAAGACCGCAAGCTGTTGACGCCAGCGGCGGAATCCCATGCCGGTCTCGCGACTCAATATGCGAGCCATGGTCCGCTCGCTCATACCGATATGCCGAGCCCAGTCGCTCATTTTCCGCATTTTCGCCGGGTTATCGAGCATTTCCGCGACAATCGCCCGCAAGCGGATATCGTTAGGCATCGGCAAGTGAAGCCGTTCGACCCGCGCGACCGAAATCTCATCGAGCAGGAGCGCGACCAGCCTTTCTTCCCTGCCCCCATCTGGATAGTCGACAGGAAAGCTCGCCGCCCGGATTATCATCTCGCGCAGCAGGGGCGTTACGGCAAGCGCACAGCACTGCGCCGGAAGATTTGCCCCCGCCGCGGGATGGACAAAGACCGTGTAGCCTTCCAGCATTCCCTTAGCCCTGAGCGCACGGGCCTTGCCTCCCGGTATCCAAATCGCGCTTTGCGGCGGGACGATCCACAGCCCACCCTCGGCTTCGCAGCTGAGCGCACCCCGCTGCGAAAACAGCAATTGTCCTTTCACTCTGCTGTGAAAGGTTAGTTCCAGATGGCCAGCCGTGGGAACGGGCACCCCGTAGGTCACGATCGGTCGGTCAACTTCGTCGGGCTCGAGCCAACCGGGCAGCTCTCGGAGCAAGGGCATGGCACTGACCCCATCGGTTCAATGTTGGCAGAAACGAATAACAATCAGTCAGGGATCCGCAATGACGCACATCGTCAAGTGGCGCCATAGTCTGCAGATGCCCCTGCAGGGGTGAGTTGTCGAAGGAGGGAAGGTTGCTCCATCTGGTTACTATTTCCTTGCCGGTCGGCGCCCATATCGCGGGATGGCGCCACCCCGAAGCCTTTCACCACACGATAGGCAATCTCGACGCGCATATTCGAATGGTCGAGATCGCTGAACGTGGAAAATTCGACGCCTATTTCCTTGCCGATGCGAACGGTACGCAATTCATGGATAGGCCCGAGATGTTGAGGCACAACCCTCCGCCATTCAGCCCGGCGCCGTTCGAACCCGTATCGTTGTTAAGCGCTGCGGCGATGCGCACCACCCATATCGGGCTGGTCGCCACAGTTACGACAACGTTCGAAGAGCCCTATACCGTCGCCCGGAAACTCGGATCGCTCGACGTCATCAGCAATGGCCGAGCCGGCTGGAACATCGTCACCTCGGGTTATGCTCAGGACGCTATGAATTTCAGCAAGGGGCAGGTCGAGCATGACACGCGCTATAGTCGAGGATCCGAGTTCGTCGATGTTGCCAAAGGCTTATGGGACAGCTGGAGCCCCGACGCCTTCGTACAGAATATCGAAACTGGGCAGTTCGTAGATCCGGACCGGGTTCGCGAAATCCACCATGTCGGCGAATATTTCCAGGTGAAAGGCCCGTTGAATTGTCCGCGCTCGCCGCAGGGCAGGCCGATCTTATTCCATGCCGGCCAGTCCGATCCAGGTCGGGAACTGGCCGCCCGGGTTGCTGACGGGGTGTTCTTTGGCGCAACCGACAAAGATATCGCCAAATCCATCTACGACGACATCAAGGCCCGCATGGCTAAATATGGGCGATCCCCCGACGAGCTGAAAATGTTCTGCGGGATAATTGCCTACGCGGCCGGTTCGGCTGATGCCGCCGACGCAATGCTGGACGAGCTCAATCAGCTGATCCCAGAAGACCTCGGCGTCAAAATGCTCTCGGAAGAGCTAGAATATGATCTTTCGCAGCATGATATCGACGATCCTATGCCGATCCTTCCTGAAGACAGCAATCTGATCAGGAGCCTCCGCAAGATATTCAATGATCGGCTGCGCAAGACACCGATGAGCATCCGCGAGTTCGTCCGCCTGATCGTTCCAGGCCTCGGTCATCCGATTTTCAAGGGGAGCGGTGTCGAGGTGGCCGACCGCATGATTGAATGGTACGAGCATGGCAGTTGCGATGGCTTCGTCGTACTCGGTGGTCTCCAGCCCGTCGGCCTCGAAAATTTCGTCGATCATGTCGTGCCCGAGCTTCAACGCCGGGGCGCCTTCCGAACAGAATATGAGGGTACGACGTTGCGCGAACATCTCGGCCTGCCCATGCCAAAATCGCATTGGGACTGACGTTCAACCGCGCGGTTTACCTTCTCGCGCCGTCGACGGGCCCGTTTTGGCACTTTGGCTCAGATCACGGTGATTATGAGGATTGCCGCTTCGACGCTGTTTGCTCGCCGCGGTAGCTGGCAGATACCATGTCGAAGGTTCTGCGCCGGTCTCCTCATCGATGCGAAACGCACGCGGATCTGATGCCGCAGCGTGGACGCTGCTCTCGGGATCGTCGACATCGCCGAACGTTATGACGTTGGTCGGGCAGGCGGCAACGCAGGCCGGCTGTTGGCCCATGTCGACCCTGTGGCTGCAGAAGGTGCACTTTTCGACCATTCCGGCCTTTCTGGGAGCCACCTCCGCGGCGCCATGCCCATCCTCCAATCCGTGCGGCAGAATAGGGTCGACCGCGTTGATCTCGATCGCGTCATAGGGACATGCCGGCACGCAAAGGCCGCATCCGATACATTTTGCCTCAATGATTTCGACGATACCGTCTGCCCGTTTCGACAATGCGCCGGTCGGGCAGACGGGGAGACAGGGAGGGCTTGCGCAGTGGAAGCAGTTGCGAGGGCGATAATATTTTTGAACGTCGGGAAAGACGCCGAACGAAGTGTCTAACGTGGGTCCGCCGATAGTGTCGACGCTCTGCCACCAAAGGCCCTCGCCTACGCTGTTCTCCTGCTTGCAAGCGACGGCGCACGCCCAACAGCCTATGCAGCGATCGAGGTTAAGCACCATGGCCAAGCGCGTCATGCTTCACTCCCTTCGCGGGCTACGGCTCGCACATCGACCCGCGTGTCGAAAAAGGGGATGTTGGCATGGCCCCATACCGCTGTCTGGGCATCGTTGATCTCGCTGTTCGTCAGCTCCTGGACGTTGCCGGCAACATACTGATTCTGTTTCCAGCCCTCCGAGATGTTACACATTCCCGGCGGAAAATCAGGGTTACACACCACTCTCGCCACAACACGGCCACGATCGTTAAAGGCTTCGGCCAGCTCCCCTGTTAAAAGCCGGCGATCACGCGCATCGTCGGGATTGAGCTCGAGGATGGGTTCCGGCCAGATCTCCAGGGTCCATTTGGTATTGAAGAAGGTCGAGTGCGCGCGCTGACGAACATGGCTTTGAATCAGCACGAGGGGATAGCGCTTCGCCAAGGGATGGGTTGGCAGCGCTTCATGATCGGGTTCGAAAACAGGCAACGCTTCGCCGACAGCCGCCAGCTCTTCCAGATAAAATTCAGCTCGGCCAGTCTTGGTTTCGAAGCGCAAATTCTCATATTGGATGTTGGGCGTCGTCGGCACATCGAGCCGCAGCGCGCCGCCCGCCTCCATCAGGCGATCATAGGTGACGTGCTTGAAGGCGGAGTGCGATGCACCATCCACAACATGACGCGTCAAATCCTCCGACGTTTCGCAATACCATTCCGCCAATCCGAGCCGCTCGGCCAGAGCTCTTTCGATGTCGAAGTCGGGACGGGAGTTGCCCACGGGGTCGATCACCTTCTGTCGCAAATAAACACTGTTGCCGAAAACGACGGCGTCGCGCGTCGGCGCGGTGGCCTCCAGAAAGGTGCTGGCGGGCAGCACGATATCCGACCATTGGGTCGTCAGCTGGTGGAAATGGTCGACAGTAACGATGAAATCGAGCGACTTGAAGAAATCGAGGGTAGCGTTCATGTCGCCCGATCGCTGATTGATCCAGTCACCCTGCGAAAAGACGGCGCGAATGGGCAGATCTTTTCGCCCTACCTCAATGATCGGTGTTGAGATGGTATGCGCCCAGGGCGGCAGATCGGGCTCAGGTCCAAGCGAGGCTTCGTGAAATCCCTGGTGATGGCTCTGCACACCGACCCCCGCTCCCGGTTTGCCGATATTGCCGGTGACGATCGCGATTGCGGCCACCGCTCTGGTGAATAATTCGCCATGCTTGTACCGATCAACTCCGTAGCCGACGCCAATTTGGACGGGCCCGGCCTCCCAGTAGCAATGGGCGAGCTCGACAATATCTGATGCGCTTACGTCAGTAAGTGCCGCAACGCGATCGGGCGGATAATCGCGGGCCATATCCTGCAACAGCGTGAACGCGGTTGCCACCGCAACGTCCCCGATTAGGTAGCGCCCCTCGAGCGCCGGTCGCGTCGCCTCCGAAATCGCCACTGGGCCTTGATCTTGCTCGTCCCAGAGCTGAAACTCGCGCTTGCCGTCCGCACATGGAAGCCCCCGAAAATACTGTCCGTCGTCGAGCCGCACGAGATAGGGCGCGCAGCTATGCTTCAAGAGAAAGTCGCGGTCGATCATTCCATCGCGGAGAAGCACATGCAGGATACCGAGAGCGAGCGGAAGGTCCGAGCCCGGACGTGGTGCCACCCACCAATTTGCATGCATCGCGGTCGCCGAATATCGGGGGTCGATGACGACGACCCGGCAGCCGCCATCACGCGCGTTAAGCAGATGTCTGACCGCGGTCATAGACGTTTCCGCCGGATTGTGACCCCACACGATGGTAAGCCTCGAATTGAGACGATCGGTCCACTCATTGGCATGCTGGGCATACATCCCCTTGTAGCCGAACGTGCTATTCAGACCCATGTGAACCGCCATGTCGATGCCGCCATAGCAATTCAAACTACCGCCGCCGCCCAGCAGCGCGGAAAGGCGGCCGAAGGCATGGTACGGCGATCCGCTGGTGCTGCGGGCGAAGGCGATGCTTTGCGTTCCGTGAGCCGATACAAGCTCGTTGAGACGCTCGGCGATCTCATCCAAGGCGCTGTCCCAGTCTACCGGCTCGAACTGCCCGGAACCTCGAGGGCCGGTTCGCCGCAACGGCGTCAGAAGTCGCTCTTTGCTGTAGACCCATTGGGGCAATGTGAGGCAGCGCACGCAGAGCCCGGTATAAGCCTCGTCCGGCGCCGGCGCGGCGGCAACGCGAACGAGCTTTCCTTTTCTGACAGTGCAGGCCAAACGCGCCCGCCCGCCGCAATTATGAGCGCAGACGGTGTGAACGATCACGTCCCCGCAGGGTTTCAAACTGGTTTCGGCGCCGCAGACCATATCCCTGCCCTCTCATCACGCCCGATGGCGAGTTCGCCTAATGGACGACGCAGACGTCGATCGACGTCGACCGCTTTTATTGTCGCTCGACGAAACCCCTGCCCTCGCTCACCAAGCGCTCGATCAATGGCGACGGCGTGAAGTCCGCGCCATGCGCGGCCTCGAGCTCCTTCAGCCGCGCTAGAATCTTCGGAAGACCTTCGAGATCGGCCCAGAACATTGGCCCGCCGCGATACCTCGGCCAACCATAGCCAGTGATCCAGACGATATCGATATCAGACGCACGAACGGCGATCTTGTCATCGAGGATGCGCGCACCTTCGTTAACCATCGCATAGAGGACGCGATCCCGGACTTCGTCTTCACTCACGTTGCGCTGGGCGACACCCTGATTTGCAGCGAAGTCGGCGATCACCTTTGCGGCGATCGGCGACGGCGTCGGATTGCGCTGCTCGTCATAATCATAGTAGCCGCCGCCGCTCTTCTGGCCGTGCCGACCCATTTCATTCAGAATCTCGCGCACGGTGGACGAAGCGCTGGTCTCACGATCCCAGCCCACGTCGAGTCCGACCAGATCGCGCATCTGGAGATGCCCCATCGGGAAGCCGAATTCGTATAATACTCTGTCGATTTCGGAAGGCGTCGCGCCTTCGAGCAGCAGCTTATTCACCTCCCGATCGCGTGCGGCCAGAATGCGATTGCCAACGAAGCCGAAGCCGTTGCCGACGGTAACGCCGACCTTGCCGATCGTCTTGGCTAGCTTTGCCGCTGTCGCCACGATCGGCAGGGCGGTGTAATTGGTACGCACGATCTCGAGCAGCTTCATGATATTGGCCGGCGAGAAGAAGTGCAGACCGATCACGCTGGCAGGGCGCGACGTCGCGGCCGCGATGACCTCCACATCGAGATAGGAGGTGTTGGTCGCAAGAATCGCGCCGGGCTTGGCGATCTTGTCTAGCTTGGCGAAGACCTCCTTCTTCACGTTTATATTCTCGAACACGGCTTCGATGATCAGGTCGCAATCGGCAAGGTCTTCGAGGGCTAGCGACGGCGTCAGCAGGCCCATACGGATCTCGATATACTCGGCCTTCATCTTCCCCTTGGCGGCGGTGTTCTCATAGTTTTTGCGGATGAGGCCGAGGCCGCGATCGAGCGCCTCCTGCTTCGTCTCGACGATAACCGACGGGATGCCGGCATTGAGGAAGTTCATCACGATGCCGCTGCCCATCGTGCCCGCGCCGATTACGCCGACCTTGGCAATCGGCAGCGTCGGGGTATCGGGCTCGACGTCGTCGATCTTGGCGGCCTGGCGCTCGGCGAAAAAAACATGGCGCATCGCCGCCGACTGGCTGTCTTGGAGCAGTTCATCGAACAGCTCGCGCTCGCGCGCCATGCCCTCGTCGAACGACAGCTGCAGCGCCCCCTCAACGCTGCGGATGATATTCTCGGGCGCCTTGAAGCCACGAAACCTCTTCGCATTGGCTTTGCGAAAATCAGTGAATAGTTTCGGATTGGCACGCGCCTCGTCGAGCTTACCGCTCCGATGCCGGACCTTCACGAGCGGGCGCCTCTCGTCGAGCACCTTGTTAGCAAAGTTGATCGCACCCTTGCGCAGTTCACCTTCCTCGACCAGTTCGTCAAACAGGCCCATTGTCAACGCGGGGCCGGCCGCCAGCAGCGCGCCGCTGGTCATCAGATCGAGCGCCTTTTCAACGCCGATCACGCGTGGCAGGCGTTGAGTGCCGCCCGCTCCCGGCAACAGGCCGAGATTGACTTCGGGCAGGCCGACCCGCGCCGAAGGAACGCCGACCCGATAATGGGCGACAAGCGCGGTTTCGAGGCCACCACCCAATGCGGTGCCGTGGATCGCGGCGATAACAGGTTTGGTAGCATTTTCGATCTGCGCCAGCATCGCGCGGAGCGAAGGTTCGATCATCCTCTTGCCGAATTCCGTAATGTCGGCGCCTGCGAAAAAGGTCCGGCCCTCGCAGACCAGCACGATCGCTCCGACAGCTGCATCTTGCTCAGCCTGGGTGATCGCGAGGGAAACGCCCTGGCGCACGGCGGCGCCCAAGGCATTTACCGGCGGATAGTTCACTGTAACGACCGCGATGCGGCCCTCCAGAGCGCTGCTGACGACCGCGTCGGTCACCAGACTGCCAGCCGCCGCCATCACGCGCGCTCGAACAGCGCGGCCAGGCCCTGGCCGCCGCCTATGCACATCGTCTCCAGACCATAACGACCCTGGCGGCGCTGTAATTCGCGGGTGAGTGTAGCGAGGATGCGGCCGCCAGTGGCGCCGATCGGGTGCCCGAGCGAAATTCCCGAGCCATTGACATTAAGCTTGTCGCGCCCGGGATCGATGGCATCCCAACTCCAGCTTTTGAGGCAAGCGAGCACCTGCGGCGCAAAGGCTTCGTTAAGTTCGAGCAGATCGACATCATCCCAGCCGAGGCCGGTCCGTGCGAATAATCTTTGGACCGCTGGCACCGGGCCGATGCCCATACGTGACGGATCGCAGCCAGCCGCTGCCCAGCTGTGAAACCATGCGATCGGCTCGAGGCCCAGTTCTTCAAGCTTATCCTCGGCGACGACCAGGCAGGCCGCTGCCGCATCATTTTGCTGGCTGGCATTCCCCGCGGTCACAACGCCGTTCTTTTCGATTGGCTTCAACTGCGCGAGCGATTGCAACGTGGCATCGGCGCGAATGCCTTCGTCCCGGGCGAAGATCAGCGGGTCGCCGCGCTTCTGGGGCACAGGTACCGGGACCAGCTCATCGTCGAACTTGCCTTCGGCCCACGCCTTAGCGGCCCGCTGATGGCTCATCGCGGCATATTCGTCGCAAGCCTCACGGTCGATGCAGTAATCCCTAGCTAGATTGTTAGCGGTTTCAATCATGCCGCTGATGACGCCATAGCGGCTTATCGGCTGCGACATAATGCGGGCGCGCGTGAGCCGATCGTGCATCTGCGTGGAACCCGTACGGGCGCCCCAGCGATGGTCGAGCGAGTAATATTCGACGTTCGACATGCTTTCGACGCCGCCTGCGATGACGACGTCAGCGGCTCCGGTCTGGATGCGCATCGCAGCGTCGATCACCGCCTGCAAGCCCGAGCCGCAGCGGCGATCGAGCTGCACCCCCGGAACGGATTCGGGCAGCCCCGCCGCCAGTGCAGACCAGCGAGCGATGCACGGTGCCTCACCACTGGCATAGCCCTGGCTGAAAACGATGTCGTCGATCCGCTCGGGATCGATCCGCGTGCGCTCGACCAGCGCCTTGATGACGATTGCTCCTAATTCCCCCGCGCTCAGCGACTTCAGCGAGCCGCCATATTTGCCGACGGCGGTGCGGACGGGGGAAATGATGGCAGCTCTACGCATATTAACCTTGTTTTTCGGAGCGCCGGGCTCGGACGATATTCGCAATACCGAGCAGCCCGCTCGGCAGTCAGATAGGCGCTGAGAGCCTCAGTCGAGCGGGGGGACGGTCACGATGAGACCGTCCAGCTGTGGGCTGAGCATGACCTGGCAGGTCAGACGGCTGTCATCGGTGACATGCAAGGCGCAATCGAGCATCGCTATCTCCATCTCGCTCGGCGCGGGCAGACGCTGTCTGAACTCGGCCTCGATATAGGCATGGCAGGTGGCGCATGACAGGTTGCCACCGCAATCGCCAATGATGCCGTCAATCCCATTGCTGACGGCTGCCTGCATCAAGGTATTCTCCTCGCAGGCGCTCACCGTTTTCATCTCTCCGTCAGGAAGGCGGAAATTGACCTTGATCATAAAATCCCTTTGTCGGTCTCGATGTGGAAGGGCAGGCCCCGTCAAGGCTATCTCCCGGTGAAAATCGGCACACGCTTATCCCGAAAGGCCGTGACAGCCTCGTAATGATCCTTCGACAGATAGGTGTATGTTTCTGCGCCCAGATGGGCCTCCATCACCCCGTCAAGCATGCGCCGCAGGAGCAGGTTGATCGCAGCCTTCGTGGTATTGATCGCGAGAGTCGCTCCGTTAGCTAGGCGATCGGCCATCTCGTTCACGGCGCGATCAAGGTTCGGGATGTCCGCGACAGCCTGGGTAATGAGCCCGATCTGCGCTGCTTCGGCACCGGTCATGGCGTCGCCGGTCAGCAGATAGCGGCGCGCGTTCGTAAAGCCGATGAGCATCGGCCACATAAACGCGCCTCCATCGCCCGCTGCGAGGCCTACCTTGACATGGGTATCCGCGATCTGGGCATGTTCGACCATATAGCTAAAATCTGCCATGACGGCGAGGCTAGCGCCCAGCCCCATTGCATGCCCGTTGACCCGCGCGATCAAAGGCTTTTCCAGGCGCAGCATCGAGTAGATGATTTCCTTGGCCTCGCGATTGCCGCGGATCCAGTCCTCATGCTCGCCACGCTCAATCCGGGCAGCCATGTTCTTGATGTCCCCGCCGGCGGAAAAAGCCTTCTCCCCAGCGCCGGTGATTATGACCACAGCGGTGTCGGGATCATGATTGATAACATGAAAAATGCGCGCGAGTTCGCCGTGCATCCCAGGCTCGTTGGCGTTGAGCGGAGGATTGTCGAGCGTAATTGTCAGGATTTTGCCGCGCTTGTCGAGCTTCAGACTCTTGAAACTGTCGTACATATCTTCTCCGGATTTTGGCTGGGAACCACGCTGCGGCATCCCGTTATCCCCAGCTCAGCCAGAGCTCCTGCATCGAATTGGTCGCGCCGATTGTGGCAACCGGCGTTGTCCCGCTCTTGATCCTGAATTCAGGGATTCTTTTCAGCCATTCCTGGAGGAAGACCTTCATTTCCATGCGAGCGAGCGCGATGCCCGGGCACCGGTGCGGCCCATTACCGAACGCGGCCGACGGGATAGGCGGAGGCCGGTCGAAGTCCACCTCCAGCGGCATGTTCACCTGCTGAGGGTCGAGCCCGTGCAGGCAGTTGGGAACGAGAACCATATCGTCCTTGCGGAGCAGAACCCCTTTATAATTGTAATCCGCGGTCATGATTCGCGCGGTGTTCGCGACGCCGTGGCGACGGATCAGCTCATCGATGGCCTTCGGGATGCGGTCGGGATTGGCGACGAGGTCCTCGCGATGCCCGGGATTGAGCGCCAGGAATCTGGCGAAGAAGCCGAGCATGGACGCGACGGTGTCGAGGCCCCCGGCCAGCAATAGCGCGCACATGCCGAGCAGATCCTGTTCGGCGATCGGTTGGCCATCGACCTTGCTGTGCACGACATGGCTGAGAACGTCGCTTCCCGGAGAAGCTCGCCGATCCTCGATTTTGTCGATGATATATCTCACCATCCCTGCGCGGGCAGCCTGGGTGTCGACTAGCTCTTTCGCCTGGGTATTCTGGTGGGACAGCGGCAAGAGGACTTTGGCATCCTCGAGCGGAAGTCCCATCATTTTGAGAAATACTGTGATCGGCAGCACATGGGCGATCTCGCTGACGAACTCGCACTCGCCCTTGTCGATGACCTTGTCGATCGCCTCCAGCAGCACCGACCGCGTCACCGTTTCGAGCGCGGCGACGGCCTTCGGTGAGAAGGCCGGCGACAGCACGGCGCGGTAGGCGAAATGCCTCGGCGGATCGACGTCGATGGGGGGCGAGGGGATGCCGCGCCGCCCCTTCGGAATAGCGCCCTCGCGCATCGAGAAATGCTCATGGTCCTTCTGGGCCGCTTCGATGTCGTCGGCACGGGTGAAAACCCAATGGCCGCCATTCTGGTTGGTCCAGAAGATTGGCGGATGCGTGTCACGCACTTCGGTCCAGACGATCTGCGCGTCGCCATCCGGCACCTTAAGCGCGAACATGTCGAAATCGGCGTCGACCAGCGCCTGCGGAATGGCCTGGCGCGTCTGGTCAGCGGTACCCAACATCAAAACCTCCTATTCGAAGCGAGCGGTCAACTCGATTCCGAACATCCGCGGCGGCGAAAAGCCGAGCGCAGTGGTGCCGATCGAGCCGTAACTGGGGTTGGGGAATACCTGCGCCGCCACGTTGAAGACGTTCCGCATGTAGAAGCCGAGATCGATCGGGCGACCGAGCAAGTTCTTCCAGTCGATGCGCAGGTTGGTGAGGGTGTAGCTGCGCGTCTGATATGGTGCGCTGCTTTCGGGCAGCGCAGCGGCCTGCGCCGGATTGATATAGGTCGCCGCAAGCTGCTGCCGCGACTGGAACAGCTCGTCGATCGCCGTCCGTCCCATATAGGCGACGTTCACCGAAAGACCGAGCTCGCCATTATCACCTGGCAGATCGGCCGTGTAATTCGCATCGGCCGTCAGTTGATGCTTGGGCACGCCCGCAAATTTGCGATCGGAGAAGTCCTGGACCACGCCGTTCACCAGATTGTCGAACTTCTTATATTTCGGCCGGAGATAAGCGTAGCTGACGTTCAACGTCAGCCCGTCGAGCGGACGGGCGACGATCTCGGTTTCGAGCCCGTCGACCTTGCCCGATGCCGCATTGAAGATCGACTGGGCGATCGTCGCCGGCGGCACGATCACGGTAACCGAACGCTGGAGACCCTTATAGTCGGCGTGGAACAGTGCCGCGTTGAACCGCATCGGCACCGATCCCAGGTCAAAGTCGGATTTGATCCCGGCTTCGTAGTTCATCACGGTTTCCGGATCGAACGGCAGACGCTGCGCGGCGGTGATCGCCCTGTAGTTGAAGCCGCCCGAGCGATATCCCCGGCTCTGGGTAAGATAGAGGATGGTCTTTGGCGCAGCCCGATAGGTGAGGCCAAGAGTCCAAGTCGGTTCGCGGAACGACTTGCGCGCCTTGATATCACAATCGGCTAGCGCGAGGGGCACGCCGGTTGGCCCGAGAAGGCCGCAACGCGGCACATAGGGTATCCCGAGCACATTTTGCAGGAAGCGGTCGGGCTGCGTCTGGGTCAGCCACTGGATATGGCGCGAATCACGCGTATATCGGCCACCGGCGGTGAAGGTCAGCGCGTCGGTCAGCTCGAAGTCGGCCTGGGCATATGCCGCCAAGCTGGTATTCTTGACGTTGGCAAGGAAGGGCGAAATTGCCGAAGCCAGATTGAGCGGGTTCAGAACCGACGTCGGCTGCCCATAGGGGCTGCTTTCGAACTTGAGATAATAGATGCCGGCGACCCAGCTCAGCCTGTCGTCGAAGGATTTTCCCAAGAGCTGCAGCTCTTCGGAAAATGTATCCGACGAGCTGAATTGGTGTGCTTCCACCGTCGGCAAGGCGGTGCCGGTCACGTTGAAAAAGCCCGACTCCTTCACGTTGCGATAGCCGATGATGTTCTTTACGGTAATGCCGCCGACCGTCAGGCTCGTTGTGTTTACCGCGCCATAGGTGCGAACCTTCTCGAACGGCTGAAAGCGCGAATAGACTTTGGTGAAATCGTCGCCCGGTCGCCAGACCTGGTCCAAGATCGCGCCATATTGGTCATAGCCCGGCGCGGTCGATGCAGCTCCCTTGAAATTGGCCGCCGGGCTGTTCGGATTGACGGCCACCACCCGGGGAATGACGGTCTGATCGCGTTGCTTCGAATAGAAGGCAACCAGGTAATTCTCTAGGTTGTCGGCGGGCCTCCATATGACCGAAGGACGGATATCGACGACACGGTCGCCGCCGCCGCGAACGTCAGTATGCCCCGGTGCTATCGACTTCTGATAGCCATGGTTGCGTTTGAAATAGCCTGCCAACCGGAGGTCGACCGTTTCCGACGCTGGCAGGTTGATGAAGCCGCGGAGGCCGACCGTGCCGTAATTGCCGAGGGTACCGGTCACCGAACCCTCGAACTCGTCCGTCGGCTTGGCCGGCCTGACAGTTAAGGCTCCACCATCGGCATTTCGACCGAACAGCGTCCCTTGCGGCCCGCGAAGCACCTGAACGTCTGCCAGATCATAGAAGGCGGTGTTCACCCCATTGCTGGGCAGCATCACCATTTCCGCGAAGTAGATCGCGGTGGGGGTATCTTGCGCGGGAACATTGCCATACATGCGCTGCCCCCGCAGCGCGATGTTGACGGACGAGGGCCGGCCGCCCTGCAACTCGGCGCGGAAGCCGGGCGCCAGCTGCTGAACGTCGGTCATCTGGAGGATTCCGCGCCGGTCGAGCTGCGCCTGGTTCGCTGCCACCACCGAAACAGGGACGTCCTGCAGCCGCTCCTCGCGCCGCCGCGCCGTAACGATGATGTCCTGCACGCCCTCATCGTCAATCGGCACGGCCGTCGTCTCCTGTGCCTGGGCTGGAGCAGCCGCCAATGCCAGCCCCGTGCTTGCCGCAAGAAGAGCGGCGGTTGTGACGTTGCCTAGCTGTTTGGATTTCATGATCGACCCTCTCCGTCCGGCTCAGCGCCCTGTTCGTTTTTCTCAGCTCCGTTCGCCTTTGCGGAACCATGAGCACTCAGTATCAAAAAAACTTCCTCTATTAAAGAGGTATCTCTAATTATCATCATGAGGCGTCTGACGCGCGCAGGCCGCATGATCAACCGGCAGCGCGCCCGGCGATCCCTCGACCAGCGCATCGAGCCACCGGTAGGATTCATCGGCAGCGCCGCGTTGGCCGCGCAGGCGCGCGTAGCTATGAACGCCTTCTCCATCCGGCAGACCGGCATAGGGGGCGACGCTGCTCCACTCGAGAATCAGTTTCTTTCGGGCTATTTTCCAGACGCCGCCGCGTTTTTCGAAGCGGTCTGCGTAGCGAAGGCCGAGGATGAATTGATATTCCCGATCAGCGTCCCCGCCTAGCTCGGCGAATCTGGTGGTGCCTATCGCCTTCTCAATTGCTTCCCTACCCTTTGCCAGTCGATGGTAGGCAACGGCATAGGTCTCGGTGATCGCATGACGGCCACGCCAGTCGATCAACAAGTTCATCATGTAATGGCTGGTCATCGCAAACATTTTGCGAACACGACCGTTCTCCCCGAACATTGCCGGTATGAATTCTGCGGATGGCCCGGTGTTCGGGCCGCCATCGAATTCGCCGTCGGCCCAGAAGCTCGCATGGAGCAGATCGAGATCGAGCCGGTCCAGCCCGCGGAACCAGCGATAGATGACTTGCCGGATTTCCTCCCGATCCGACAATTCTTCCAATGTCATTGCCATAAAGAGATACCTGAGGAGAGCGCAATGCGGCCGGTTCTGGAGGAAGGCGAGCATCAAAGTTCTTTAGAGATGCCTCTTTACCCCCCTTCTGTCAATGTCGCGCAACGGCCGATAACCCGCTCGCACGAACTGACGGCTGAACGGTCGGCACAGATCGACGAAGGCTTTTTTCGACTGACGACGAGCCTATTGAGTATTATCAATATGAGGATCTTAACGGAAGGCGGTGTTGGAGTGGCGAAGTTTTTTCCGGCCGGCACGGTCGCACTCGTCTCAGGTGCCGGAAGCGGCATCGGCCGGGCAGCGACGATTGCATTTGCCCGAGAGGGCGCGGCGGTGGTGGCTTCGGATCGGGACGAGTCCGGCCTGGCGCAAACCGTGACCACGCTGAGAGAGCAGGGATACGAGGCGCTCGGCTACGCTGCAGACATGGGCCGGGAGGAAGACGTTCGAAACCTCGTCAATTTCGTGGTCGCCTCCTACGGACGGCTCGATTGCGCCTTCAATAATGCCGGTATCAACATCGAACTCGACAGCGACTACGATATAGCCGAGTTCGATCGCACCATGGCGGTGAATAGCCGCGGAGTCTTCCTGTCGATGAAATATGAGCTCGAGATCATGCGAGAGCAGCGGGGCGGCACGATCGTTAACACCGCCTCGGTCATGGGCATCGTCGCCATTCCCCGCCAGCCCGGCTATGTCGCCAGCAAGCATGCGGTAATCGGGATGACCAAACAGGCGGCACTACAATATGGCCGGCGCAACATCAGAGTGAACGCGATATGCCCGGGCATGATCGAGACGCCGTTGATCCAACGGCGGCCGGGAATAAGCCTGCAAGCGGTGCATGACCACGCCCGCACCGCCACTGCGCTCGGCCGCCTGGGCACGCCTGAAGATGTAGCTGAAGCGGTGATCTGGCTCTCGTCGTCCAGAGCGAACTACGTGACGGGAACGGCGATGATCGTGGACGGCGGCTTCACCGCAGCCTAAGGCTGGGATTCGGACGCCGCGTCCCTGTTCCTGCGCTGTGTCGCCGTATCCCTAAACTCCTCGGCCGAGATGTAGGTCGATCCTCCTCGAGGGCGAAAGATTAGGATGGCGGCCCCTTCGGGCCCCGCGCGAAATGCATAAAGCGTATTCTGTTGTACGAACACCGACCCGCCGGGGCCCAACGGCCGCCGCCCGAGTAGGATCTGCCCTCGTAGCACGTAAATGATCTCGTCTTCCTCATGAGCATGGACGTCGATATGCGTGTCCGGGAGATAGACGATCTCTATGAGCTGAGGGGAAGCGGCGTCACCTATCCTAATATATCGAATGGCAGACTCGAGTTCGGCCGACGAAAAATGGTGGTGTCGTTCCGGACTGATGACTTCGGCGATTGGCCGCAAAGCGGGCACGTCCGGCATCATAACGCTGATCCTCGTCATCGAGCGGCCTGGCGGTGGGCCACATAGCCGGCAGGCGATGCGTTCCTGAGCCGCTCGCCCACCACCTGCGGGACGATCGGCTGAAGCTGGATGAGGTTGCCGAAGACATGTCGATGATAGACGAGCTTCAGGCCGGATCGGGGGACCAGTTGGCAATGGAGATCCACCCCGGCCGCCAGACGAGCGAATGTCGCATCCACGTCGTCTTTCAAACTCAAATGCCTGGAGCCACACTTATTAACGCCACGCTCGGCCGCCGCCGGGGTCGCGAAAGGGGACGGAAATCCAAAGAGTTCGGGGAAGAGGCTTCGAGCTTTCAAGATCAACAATCGGCCGGTCGCACCCCCTAGCCGCATTAGCCGGCCCATCAATGATGGTTGGCTCCCCGATCCGCGGCAGACGGCCTGTCTAAACCCGATCACGCCCACGTCGAAGAAACGCCCACGATCCAGTTCGGGTAACGACAGCTCGATATGGTGAACACCGTTCATGTCCAGCGCCATATTTCGTTTCTCCCTTCCCCGACCTTCACTTTGCCTTGTTGGGCCGGCTAGTCCATGTCGGCGAAGGATGGATCGATCCGTTCCATCTTACGGACGAGCGCAGGCCATAAGAGGCTTGCTGCTGCCTCCATGGCCGCCTCGTCGAAGCGCTCCCCGGTGCGGCGGACCACCTCTGGGGAAGCATAATGGATGTCGTCGTTCATCGACATAGCCGCGACCTGGATCGAGCAGGCGCGCTCAAGCAGCGAAATCCTGCGAAACGCCTCGCCGACGGTGCGTCCCAGCGCCAACGTACCGTGGTTTCTCAAGATCATAAGGTTCCGGTTACCGAGATCGGCCTGCAATCTCGCGCGCTCGTCCAGATCCAGCGAAACACCTTCATGCTCGTGAAATGCGATCTTATCGGCAATCACCATTGCGGTCTGGCTGAGAGGCCGTAGACCTCCTTCCATAATCGAGACCGCCACGCCGTCGCGCGTGTGCAGATGTATCACACATTGCGCATCAGGCCGGGCCATATGCACCGCGCTGTGGATGACGAAGCCCGCCCGGTTAACATTATAGGGAGAGTCCGACAGGATCTCGCCTTCGGTGTTCACCTTGATGAGGCTAGACGCCGTGATTTCTTCAAACAGCATTCCATACGGGTTGATCAGAAACTCTTCGCCGTCGGCCGCTAAGCGGGCGGAGATATGTGTCGAGGTGAAATCGTCCCACCCCAGATGGGCAATGAGGCGATAGCAGCAAGCTAAATCGCGTCGAATCCGGGCCTCTTGGGCGCTACACCCACGGTGAAGCTGTCGAGCTAACATTGCCTTCAAATATCCTATGCGAATCGATCACGCAATAGAGGTATAGGAATACAATGTTAAAACGCCCGCCCCGCGCCTCTCTGCCGGTTCTGCCAAACTCCCGTGTCTCACCGTCCTTTGAACGCGGCTGGCCTACGCTCCAGAAAGGCCGACATACCCTCTTCCTGATCATCCGTATCAAACAACTCCTCGAAGAGCCGGCGCTCATGGACGAGGGCATCATCCAAGGGAGCGTTCTGCCCGAAGCGAAAAGCGGCGAGGATCGATTTAACGGCCAGGGGCGGCATATTCGCGATGTCGCGGGCGACCCTCAACGCCGCCTCGGCGGCATCACCGGACTCGACGAGTTCTGAGATCATGCCCATCCGCAGGGCTTCTTCGGCATCGATATGCGATCCGGTCAGGGCCAGTCGCACGGCCTGGTACCGTCCGATCGTCCTGAGGAGGAGCTGTGTCCCTCCAGCCCCGGGCATGATGCCGACTTTGATCTCCGGCTGACCAAAACGGGCGCCGCGGCCCGCAATGATCATGTCGCAGTTCAGCGCGAGCTCACATCCGCCGCCAAGCGCGAAACCTTCGACGGCCGCGATGAGCGGCTTTGGGAAGGCCCGCATCGCGGCGAAGACGTCGTTGGTCCGCAATCGCGCATGGTCCAATGCCGTCATCTCCCGCATCTCGGCCAGGTCCGTTCCGGCAGCGAAAGCTTTGGCGCTTCCCTGGATGACTACCGCGCGTACCGTTTCGTCGGCCGCGTAGACAGCCAGATAGGCCTCTATCAGCCGCTTCATCTCGAGGGTGAGCGCGTTCATCGGTGGTCGAGCCAGCGTGATGCGAGCAACGGCGGGCGCGGGACGCTCGACCGCCACCGGAGCAGTAAAAGTGGAGGAGCTTTGCATCGGGGTACCATCGAATATTTTAGAGGCACCTATTAAGTGACAGCAGTTTGACGCACATGCAACCGGCGCGAGTAGCCCGCCCAGGATAAACCTCGGATATGTCCACGAAACTGGCCGTCTTCCACCTCCTCTAATTACCCGCGCGCCCTCTTAGCCGAGGTTGACGCGTCGATAGACTAAGAATAGATATACCTCAAATCTACAGGCGTGAGGGGATTGTATGAGCTCGATGTTGGACGGCAAGGTCGCGATCGTCTCGGGCGCGGGCGGCGCGATCGGCGGCGCCGTGGCCAAGACGTTGGCGGCTTATGGCGCCAAAGTCATCGTGAACGATCTCGGCGTCAGTCTCGACGGATCAGGCGCTGACGAAGGCCCCGCTGCAGCGACCGTGACCGCCATCAAAGCCGCCGGCGGCATAGCCGAGGCCAATCACGACAGCGTGGCGGACTGGGCAAGTGCCCAACGCGTGGTTGAGGCGGCCCTCGATCATTTCGGTAAGGTCGATATCGTCATCAACAATGCCGGAAATATCCGCTCGTCCAGCTTCGCCACCATGCCCGTAGAGGATTTCGAAGAAGTGGTCCGCGTCCACCTCATGGGCAGTTTCTATCTTAGCCGAGCGGCGGCCCCGACGATGGAGAAGGCGGGCTCGGGTGCCTTCGTCCACATGACGTCGACGGCCGGGCTGATCGGGGCCTACGGGACGTCCGGCTATTCGGCGGCCAAAGCGGGAATCCTGGGGCTCTCGCGATCGATAGCGATGGAGATGCGGGATTGCGGGGTGCGGTCGAACTGCGTCGCTCCGCATGCTTTCAGTCGTATGCTTTTCGTCGCGCGGACCGACGACCCTGCGTTCATGGACGCGATCGAGCGCCGTCGGGATAGCCAGCGCCCAGAGCAGGTCGGCGAAATGATAGCCTTCCTGTCGTCGGATCTAGCCAAGGATATAACCGGCCAGATCCTCGGCGTGCGAGGCAACGAAGTCTATCTCTATTCGCAACCTCGCGCCGTCCGCACTGTCCATACCGCCGAAGGTTGGACCGCAGACGCGCTCGGCGAGCTTCTCCCCAAGGCGTGGCGAAACAGTTTTACGCCGCTGGAAGACACAAGCGCCGTCTATTCCTGGGAAGCGTTTTAGAAGCGCAGGTCATGCGCTATCTTCACGCGATGGTTCGCGTCACCGACCTCGATCGATCGGTGGCGTTCTATTGCGACGCCTTGGGTCTGGTCGAAGTCGCCCGCCGTGACGTGCCGCAGGGCCGCTTCACGCTCGCCTTTCTCAGCGCGCCGGACGATCTCGATCCTGCCGTGATCGACGATCCGCACGTAAGCCCGGCGCACGCATTCAAGCCCGCGCTCGAATTGACCTATAACTGGGACGTCGAGGCGTATCCGACCGGACGGAACTTCGGTCATCTGGCTTTCGAAGTCGATGATATCTACGCGGTATGTGGGCAATTGCTGTCCGCTGGCGTGATGATCTCGCGCCCACCGCGCGACGGAAAAATGGCGTTCGTGCGCTCACCCGACCACATCTCGATCGAGCTGCTCCAGCGCGGCGCGGCGCTAACGCCGACAGAGCCTTGGATATCCATGCCTAACGCGGGCGAATGGTGACGTGGCGTCGCGACAAGCGACCGTTGATCGGTGATCGGTGTCTGGAAGAGATCGAAACCTGCTGGTCGTCAGAAACCAGAATCATCGTGATGAGGGCGAGCTTAATACCTAGACCTGACCGACGCTCGTGGGACGCGAGGAGCAATAGTGCGGGCTCGCCAAGCGTACGCCAGATCAGCGGAGTTTTCGATCGCAGGCCCCTTCCCTGTGACCGCCGCGACCAAAAAATTATCGGATTCGGCCTCCACGCTCGTGTCGGCCCCCAATCTCCTGCTCGCGCCCCACGCTGCGAGCATGACGGCGACCTCCATAAGGCCACTCACAGACTGGACTGTAGCGACCGGCAGCTGATTCTTGGCGAAGAGCCACCATCCTCACAACAATCCGTAAGTTGGGAAGATCAAGCGCAATGACGATAATGAGCGAAAGCGATCATGACCAAAGGCCGGGGCCTTATGCCTGGTATGTGGCTGGCGTCACGATGCTCGCCTATGTCATCAGCATGATTGATCGGAAATTCCCTTTCATTCTCGTGGAATCAATTAAGCGTGACCTTCACCTTTCGGACACGCAAGTCGGGCTGCTGACCGGGGTCGTCTTCACCATAGTATATGCGACAATGGCCGTGCCGACCGCCCGACTGGCCGATCGCAGTTCGCGCAAGCGCATCCTGATCGCCTCGCTGACAGTGTGGAGCTGCCTGACCTCGCTTGGCGGATTCGCGCAGAACTTCTGGCAGCTGGCGGCAAGCCGGGTCGGTGTCGCCATCGGTGAGTCGGGATGTTCGCCGGCCGCTCATTCGATGATCGCAGACTATTTTCCACCAAAATACAGGGCCCGCGCGCTAGGGCTTTATTTCATGGGAGCCTATCTCGGCGCGCTGATCGGCTTGGCCGCAGCCGGCTGGATTAACGACCTCGCCAACTGGCGCGTCGCAATGTGGGTACTTGGCGCGCCAGGTCTGCTACTTGCGGTGTTGATCATTTTCACCGTGCGCGAGCCCGAGCGGCGCAGCCTTGCCAAGGCTGAGCTCGAAGTTCGCCCCTCGGTAAGCCAGACGATCTTCGCGATCCTCAGAGATCGCACATTGCTGTTGCTGCTGATCGGCTGTGCGCTGTTTAGCTTCATGTTCGGCGGGCTGCAGGCCTTTGCGCCCGCCTATATCATGCGAACCTTCCACGTCGGAACCACTGAGGTCGGATTATCCTACGGATTATGCGTTGGGCTGTCCGGCGCACTGGGATCAATCCTCGGCGGATTTGCCGGTGATCGTTATGGCGATCAGCGGTGGAAAGCGTTGATGGTCGTCGGCCTCGCGCTGTTCGCCGGGCCGCCCGCCTTCTGGTTTGCGCTGGCAACACAAAGCTACGCGCTTTTCCTCCTGGCGTTTTTCGTCGCCCATCTCGGGATGATGCTCTATGCGGGGCCGACATATTCCTACATGCAGTCACGACTGGATTCGCGGATGCATGCGATCGGGTCCGCGATATTTCTGTTCGCCGTAAGTGGGCTGGGTGTGGCATTCGGGCCGCTTGCGGTCGGGATGTTGAGCGATCATTTCGCCGCGATCATGAGCGGTGCCGAACCATTACGGCACGCCCTACGCATGCTGCTTGCACCGGGACTCGTGGCGGCATGCATATACGTGGCTGCGGCGCTACTGATCAGAGGCACCGAACGGTGGAGCTAGCTGACCGGCCGCCGACAACAAGGTGCCGCAGGGCATCACTACGCTAACCGACTTCCCCAGGAAGCCTGCGCATATCGAGCTTGAAATCGATCAGCAGCGGGCGAGTACGATTGCTGATGGCAGCAATAGCCTGCTCAAGATCTGCTTCGGTGCGCACGGACACACCCTGCCCGCCGAGTGACTCGGCGACCGCCGCAAATTCGGGCCATTCGAAGCAGGTTATGTCGTGGGGCATGTCGCGCGCCCTGAACTCGATCTCTTCCATGCCGTATCCGCCGTCGTTGCAGAGGAGGATGACGAGGTCGATGCCGTTTCGGACCGCAGTGCTGAATTCCGCCAGCCCGCCGTTCATGAAGCCGCCATCACCGGTGACGAGCAGCGTCGGCTTGTCCCGTGCCGCGAACGACGCGCCGATCGCCGAGGCGAGGCCCAATCCGATCGAACCAAATCGGAGATTATAATACCAGAGCTGCGGGTCCGATATCCTGAGGACCTTAAAGCTTTCCACAACGCAACGTCCTCCGTCGGTGACGGTTGCCCGATCATGGCCAACGGCTTCCGCCACGCGTTGGATAGTGCCGTGAAGCGGCAGGCCGTTCTCAGTCGCTGTCCCGGAGAATCCAGGTGTGTGAGTGCGCAATGCCTCCTCGAGCCTCGGATCGCGATAGCCGCTCGGAGGCAATTCGGCCATATCGAGCAGCTCAATGATCTTGTTCGCAACGAGTTCAACGTCGCCGACCAGGCCGGCGTCGACCGCCACATGGCGTCCGATCGCCGAAAGATCGGTATCACAGTGGATAACGCGCTTGCCCGTTACCAAACCGCCCTTGCTCGTCGTGAAATTGTTGAGCCCTGCCCCCATCGCGATGATGCAATCGCACGCGACAATCTCGTCGGCCGCGACGGCTGTGCTAAGCGTGCCGAATATCCCGAGGTTGAAGCGCTCGCCGTCGAACAGGTCGCGAGCCTGCAACGTCGTGCTCAGCAGCGCGCCGGTCCTCTCGGCCAACTGGACGAGCGCGGCGCGCGCGCCCGGACTGATAGCGCCGCGGCCGGCGACGATGATCGGCTTGCGCGCGGCGGCGATGATGCCGATCGCACGCTCGATGTCCTCGCCCTCGGCGACGAGTCCACGCGTCTCCGGCCGATGGATCAGCATCTTCCGGTATTCTACGTCCGCCCATTGATGTTGCGTCGGCACATTCAGCACGATGGGACGGCGTTCTAACTCTGCACGCCGCACCGCGCGCGCCAAATCTCCGAGCATCGTGTCCGCCGTGGTGACATCCTCGAAGCCCGCCCCGGTGGCAACAACCAGTTCACGCTGCGAAATGTCCTGGGAGCTTCCGCGGCCGGCAGGCGCGGTGTCGCCTGCCAGCAACACGACGGGGATGCGCGCCTTGACCCCCTCGATCAGTCCCGTGATCGTATTGGTGAGTCCGGGGCCGTGCGTGACGCTGGCCAGCCCGACCGTTCCCGAACAGGCGGCATAAGCGAGCGCGGCGGCGATCGCGCCAGCTTCGTTCGACGTGGCGACATATCGACCGTTGAGCGTTCGCACATAGCTATCGACGATGAAGATGTTTGCGCCGCCCAACACGCCGAACATAAGGCTCATTCCATGATCGAGAAGCGCCCGCGCTACCGCCTCATGCCCCTTCATATTGCCCACGCGCTCGTCGCTCACGACACTCTCCCCAACTTGAATGAATTTCTGTGGTCTGCGCTATCGCGCTGCGGCAAGGCAGACGTTACGTTTCCGCGGCAAACGCGGCGCGACTCCGGCAGCCGCTCCCGAACACGATCCGAATCCGCGGCCGGCGTCGAAGTTTTTCACCGATATTCTAAATCTCGTCGTTGATATATTTGTCGATCATGCGGTGCAGGTTACGCAGAGCCGTTTCGGAATAATGCGCAAACTGTACGACACCGTCGCCCAGGGCCTTCAGACCATCCTGACATGGCTGCATATTCCCCATGTCCTGATCGTATAGCGTCGCCAGATATCCGAGCTCGTCGATCACGGTTGACCAGGGCTCGTCCTCCTTCAGCATGCGGAAGACTCCGGGCGCTGGGCGCGGCCCGTCCTTTGGCGCAATCCGGATCATCATCGCTTCCCAAAGCGTGGTGTCGGGATCGATCGGCCGCATTCGGTAGCAGATTTTCTGTGGGAACGCCCCCCAGATGTGGAAATTCGGGAAGATGTGGTAGGATATCCCATCAAGGATGTCGGCGTCGCACGCCTCCGAGAAGTCGCGCCCCGTCTGCTCTTGAAGCATCCTGCGCCCGCGTTCCGCCATGTGGGTGCGCGTCGTTTCCTCGGCGGCGAGCTGGGGCTGGCTCTCCTTCGTAAAAGGCTTGTTCGCGCGCGAGCCAGCACCGAGCATGAGCTCGATGCGACGTTCCTCGCTCATATCCTTCTCTTCCAGTAGCTCGGTCGGGATGCCGACCGCCGTCGTGAAGCGCGAAACATGATCCGTGATCAGATCATATTGTCCCTGCTCCACCGCGATGAACGGGTTGGCCTGCGGATGCGTTGCGTAGACATGGTATCCCTCCATGAACGCCTCCGCGACCACCTTCCAGTTCGCCCGGACGATCTTGCCGACATGGGCGCCCTTATAGCAGTCCCTGAGCTTCCAATGCTCCATGTGATCCGGCAGCACGCCGACCAGATCGGCGAAGGGCGTAGCGTTGGGATCGAAATTGATGAAAACGAAGCCCATCCAGGATTCGAGGCGAACCTCCGGGAGCGAGAACTCCTTCTCGGCTATTTGCGGGAAGTCCCATCCAATCGGATTCCACTTGAAAGTTCCGTCGATATTCCATTCCATGCCGTGGAATGGGCACCTGAACTGACGCTTACACCCGCCATGTGTCACCAGTTTGCGACCGCGATGGAGGCAGACATTCTGCATCGCTTTGAGGCTTCCGTCTTCCTGACGGGTAATCAGCACCGTCTTATGCAGCAGGTCGAACACATAAGTGTCGCCCACATTGGGTAGCTCATCCTCATGGACCGCATACTGCCAGGTCTTCAGAAAGACCTTGTCGACTTCCTTTCGAAAGAAATCCGGGCTGTGATAGCGTTCGGCGCGAACCGGCTCGACACCGAGATCCACCGGGTTTTGAAACCGCAGCGCGTCCGGGATCTTGTGCCTGGTGTCCTCGTCCAGCAGCTCTTGATAGCTCCGGCCGGGTGCTCGGGCGAAAGGATGCGAAGGGTCGAGCTGGTTCATTGAAGACTCCAATATTCGAACTGCGACTGGTCTTTTGAGATATATCTTTTTACCAACCTCGATGACGGGCGAAGCGCTGTGCGACGGCTGCGAGAGCTCTATTTGTGGATGAGACAGCGCTCTCCTCTCACCGGAAATGAAAGCGCTCCAAGCTCGCGCCATCAATCGGCATGCTTGATAATTAGAATAGAGAAATCTCTATTCGACAAATGAGGATTTTTCAACCCGATATGGAGCCCGCCGTAAAAATCGTCGGATCGACCCAGAGCGACGACGATATTGCGTATCGCCCGTCAGGCCCGTCACAATTTCCCAACGAGTTCCGGCACGACCTTGAACAGATCGCCGACCAGGCCGATGTCGGCCACCTGGAAGATCGGGGCTTCCTCGTCCTTGTTGATCGCGATGATCGTCTTGCTGTCCTTCATGCCGGCGAGGTGCTGGATCGCGCCCGAGATGCCGACCGCGATATAGACTTCGGGGGCCACGATCTTGCCGGTCTGGCCGACCTGATAGTCGTTGGGCACATAGCCGGCGTCGACCGCGGCGCGCGAGGCGCCGACCGCCGCGCCGAGCTTGTCGGCGAGCGGCTCGATGATCGCATGGAAGTTCTCGCTGTTCTGCAGCGCGCGGCCGCCCGAGACGATCACCTTCGCCGAGGTCAGCTCGGGGCGCTCGGACTTGGAGATCTCGGCACCGACGAAGCTGGAGAGACCCGCATCGCCCTTGCCCGGCACCGCCTCGACGCTGCCCGATCCGCCCTCGCGCACCGCCTTCTCGAAGGCGGTGGCGCGCACCGTGATCACCTTCTTCGCATCCGACGACTGTACCGTCGCGATCGCATTGCCCGCATAGGTCGGACGGGTGAAGCTGTCCTCGCCCTCGACCGACAGGATCTCGGAGATCTGCATCACGTCGAGCAGCGCTGCGACACGCGGCGCGATATTCTTGCCGTTGGCGGTGGCCGGCGCCAGGAAGGCGTCGTGATGGCCCATCAGCTCGACGACCAGCGGCGCGACATTCTCCGGCAGCGCATTGGCATAGGCCGCATCGTCGGCGACATGGACCTTGCCCACGCCGGCGATCTTCGCGGCCGCATCGGCAACCCCGCCGACGCCCTGGCCGGCCACCAGCAGATGCACCTCGCCAAGCTTCGCGGCGGCGGTGACGGTGGAAAGCGTCGCGTCCTTGACCGCGCCGCCCTCATGCTCAACCCAGACCAGCGTCTTCATGCCGCGACTCCCAGGGCCTTGAGCTTGGCGACAAGCTCGTCAACATCGGCAACCTTGATCCCCGCCGACCGCTTCGGCGGTTCGGCGACCTTGAGCGTCTTGAGCCGCGGCGCGACGTCGACGCCGTAATCGGCCGGGGTCTTCTGCGCGAGCGGCTTGGACTTCGCCTTCATGATGTTCGGTAGCGACGCATAGCGCGGCTCATTGAGGCGCAGGTCGGTCGTCACGATCGCCGGGGTCTTGAGGCTGACCGTCTCCAGCCCGCCGTCGACTTCGCGGGTCACCTTGACGCTGTCGCCCTCGACCTCGACCTTCGACGCGAAGGTGCCCTGCGGACGGCCGGTCAGCGCCGCCAGCATCTGGCCGGTCTGGTTGCTGTCGTCGTCGATCGCCTGCTTGCCGAGGATGACGAGACCCGGAGCCTCCTCCTCGACGATCTTGGCCAGCAGCTTGGCGACGCCGAGCGGCTCGACCTCGGTCTCGCTCACGATCAGGATCGCGCGGTCGGCCCCCATGGCCAGCGCGGTGCGCAGCGTCTCCTGCGCCTTCTGCTCGCCGATCGATACCGCGACGATCTCGGTCGCGACGCCCTTCTCCTTCAGGCGGATCGCTTCCTCGACCGCAATCTCGTCGAACGGGTTCATCGACATCTTGACGTTCGCAAGGTCCACACCCGTGCCATCCATCTTGACCCGCGGCTTCACATTATAATCGATCACCCGCTTCACGGGCACCAGGACTTTCATAATCTGCTCCATTTCCATCTTCCCGTCGAGCGGATCGTTTGGCTAGACGGCTCCGGCCGACCGAAGCGCTTCGATCTCCGCAGAGGTCATTTCTAGCACTTCGGCGAGTACTTGATCGGTGTGTTCACCCACCGCCGGTGGAAAGGAATAGTGATCGATCGGGGTCTTGGAAAAACGGATCGGGTTGCGCACGAAGTCCAGCGAGACACCATCATGCCGCCGCAGCGTAGATCTGAGCCCGCGCGACTTCACCTGCGGGTCTTCGAACGTCCCCGCCATATCGTAGATCGGCGAGCAGATGACCCCGGAATCGACAAGTTTCTCATACCAGAACAACACCGTGTTCTGCGCGAAGATCTGTTCAAAGATCGGAATGAGATCCTTGGCATGCCTGACGCGGCTCGCGCTGCTAGCGAAACGAGGATCCGGCACCAGATCGAGACGATCCACTACCGCACAAAGCTTGTGGAACTGGGCATCGGTGCCTGCCTGAACGTTCAAAAGCCCGTCCCGACATTCGAACAACTGCGCCGGGGCCACGCCGGCAGCGAAATTGCCCGTCCGAACCGGAATATCGCCAGTGATGAAATAATCTGCGGCGCGAGCCGACATGGCGGCGACGCTGCAGTCGAGCAACGAAAGGTCGATGTGCTGGCCCCGGCCGTCATGATCGCGCGCGCGGAGAGCTGCCTGGATCGCGTTCGCAGCGTATAATCCGCCCACGAGATCGCTGACCGCGATCCCCGCCCGTTGCGGAGCCCCGTCCGCCTCGCCCGTTACGCTCATCAAGGCGCTCATCGACTGGAAGACAACGTCGGTCGCCGGATGTCGCGCATAGGGCCCCGTATGGCCGAAACCGGTAATCGAACAATAGACAATCCCCGGATGGACCGCGGCGACATCGCCGTAGCCCAGACCCTTTTTGTCTAGATCGCCCGTCTTGAAGTTCTCGACCAGGACATCGCATTTCGCTGCCAGCGCCAGGATCAGCGCCCTTCCCGTCGAGGATCCGATATCGATGGTCACCGACTTCTTGTTGCGATTGACGCTTAGATACAGGCCGGAGGCCGAGCTACCATCGGGGAGATCGAAGTAAGAGGGACCATATTCCCGGCTTAGATCACCCTTGCCGGGTCGCTCCACCTTGATCACGTCGGCACCGAGATCGGCGAGCAACTGCGTGGCAAAAGGTGCGGCAACCACGCGCCCGAGATCCAGAATCCGCACACCGGCCAATGGCAGCATGTTCATCTCCGTTCATCGTCGATGAGCCGGCCAGCCTTCATCACAGCCGTCACCTATGGAATCCTCGCCGCCGGTTATTGGCGCCGGCCGCGTCTTTGGGTTCTGGCCAGGCCCGCAGTCGCGCGCACTTTCGCCATGTCAGAATTCAGGCGACGCTTGCCGGCTTGTCTTTCAGCGATACATGGCGGGCATCCCAGCCCGTCACCTTTCGGAAGAGATTGGTCCGGTTCGAAATCGGCGTGCTCTTCTGATATTGTATTGGGCAATATGCCTTCGCCAGAAGCACCTCGGCCGCTCGCCATGGCCATCTGGGATCCGCCACCAGGCCCCGGCCGATCGCGATAAGATCGGCCATGCCGTTCGCGACGATGAATTCGGCGAGATGCGGCTCCGAAATCTGACCGACGGCCATGGTCGGGATCTCGGCCTCGCTTCGAATGGCGGCCGCGAACCGCGTCTGATAGCCGGGCCCGAGATCGATCTGCTGCTGCGGCGAACTGCCCCCGCTCGAAGCCGTGACATAGTCGCAACCGATCGCTTTGAGCGCCTTCGCGAACACCACGCTATCCTCGACCGTCCAGCCGCTATCGACCCAGTCGGTCGCGGATAGGCGAAGACCAAGCGGTCGATCCTCCGGCCACACCTGGCGAACCGCCTTCATCAACTTGAGCGGGAACCGCATCCGGCTCGTGATGTCGCCGCCAAACTCGTCCGTGCGTAGGTTGCTGATCGGCGACAAGAAAGAATGGAGCAGATAACCGTGCGCGCCATGGATCTCGAGAAGATCATAGCCGATGCGAGCGGCGCGCTCCGCGCTCCTGCAAAAGGCTTCGATCACCTCGTCCAGCATTTCCGCCGTCGGAACGGTGATGGGATTGGTGCGACCGGGATAAGGCGCGTCCGAGGGAGCGATCAGACGCCAGCCCCCTTCTTCCAACGTCATTTCTTCCAGACCGTCCTCGAGCCCCTTCACGCTGGCCTTGCGGCCAGAATGCCACAGCTGGAGACCATGTTTGGCGGGCGAATATTTGCGACAGGCCGCTATGACCCGCGCAAGAGCTTCCTCTTGAGCATCGGTCCACAGACCGAGCCCAGTTCTGTTATACGCCGCATCAGGCCTTACCGAGGTCGCTTCGGTGATGACCAGCCCCGCGCCCGAGATGGCCATCGTGCCGTAATGGATGACGTGCCAGTCGGTTGCCTCCGAATTCTCGGTGGCGCTGAACTGCATCATCGGCGACGTGACGATACGGTTCTCGAGTTCGAGTCCTCGTAGCTTAAACGGCGAGAAGAGTTTGGAAGACATTGATGTCCAGCTCTTACTTCGTGAGCGCCGCGAGCGCGGCACCATCGTAAAGATTGGGATTGAGGAATGCCGCCTCATTTGACTCGAACGGTGCCCAGCGATCGGGCTTATCATATCTGTGGTCGCCGACGATCATCAGGCGATGGGCGACACGGGGCTCGAGATAGTCGCGGACAGCATGATGAAGAGTCGCGCAATTATCCCAGATCGCCACGTCGCCCGGCGACCACGTATGGCGCACCTGAAGGCGAACCTGCTCCTGCCAGTCAAAGAGATATCTTAAAAGCGCTTCGCTCTCGGACGGTGACATCTCGACAATATGTCGTGTCACGAGCCGGTTGACGAATAGGTAGCGCTGGCCCGTCTCCGGGTTCGTGCGGACGACGGGGTGCACCGCCTCCAATCCCTTCTTGACGTTCGACTGGTGAAAGGCGGTCAGGCCGTCCAACAGGTTGCGCATGGGAGCGCTCAACGATTCATAGGCTGCATATTGGTTGGACCAAATCGTGTCGCCGCGGAACGCCGGTGCCTCGATCAGCCTGAAAACCGTCGCGCGCGGTGGATTTTCGCTGCCGGTCGTGTCGGCATGCCAACGATCAGCACGCACGCCCTCGTTGTGCAACACCTTGATTTGGGAATATTTGTCCAGAACGTCGGCGGTGGACCCTTGGCTCACCTCTTCGTCCCAACGACCGAAATGCGCACCGATCGCCAGATGATCATCCGGGGTCAGATGTCCCTGGTTCGGGATGAAGATCACGAGATATTTGACCCAAGCGTCGTAGACGGCCTTCCAACCAGCCTCGTCGAGTGTCGCCAGGTCCACATTCCGGATTTCCGCGCCGAGACAGCCGGTCAGCGGGACGATCTGCAGCCCGCTCCCGCCGGCTTTTGCCTGGTCGGCCATTCCTGTCTCTACCATCGCAGCATTCCCATGCATCATCATCTCCATCATCCCACCTATTGAGATACCTCTAATGGCCTTTTTTGATGCGGTCAAGCGATCGGACGGCATTTGCACGCCAAGGCCGTCGTCCCCACTCGGCAGGAGGATGGAAGCTGGCCCGGCAAGAGCGACGCATCGGCATATTGCCGCATTGGGGTTCATCTTTTATACACATGCTCCGACTGGCATGGCCGTGCTGATCCGTCGCTTTCGAGCTTCGCGGATGTAGCCCGGCAGAGTCGATTAGGGAGTGCAGATGGGCGGCAATTGGAAGACGGACCCGATCAGCAAGCGAACCGCAGAAAGGTTGCGCCAGGACTCTCTCAGCTTGGCTGATGGGGATTTCATCGGGGCCGAAGAGGATCTGCGCTTACGGTACGGCGTCAGCCGGCCCACCTTGCGTCTCGCTGCGGGCATCGTGAGCCAGGATCAATTGGTCCGCATTCGCAGGGGTGTGAACGGGGGATATTTCGCGGCGCGCCCTACGGCCGGCGCTGTCACGCGCGCCGCGTCGATTTTTCTGCACGCTGCCGGCGCCAGCATCGAGCATCTGCTCGACGCCTCGACACCCATAAGGATCGAAGTCGCCCGGCTCGCAGCCCTGTCGGATGATCCCGGGCTGCACGAGAAACTGGGAGAGTTTCTCAAGCAGGACGCCGACCTGATCGCCGAACCGTTCGACTATGTGGAGTTCGTGCGGGCCGACCGGCGCTTTTGGGCCACGCTTGCGGCTGGATGCGGCAACCCCGTGCTGCAGTTGTACATGGAGATCCTGCTGTCACTCGTTAGCCGAACGGTGGAGCCGGCCCAGGACCCGGTCCTCGGCAAGCCATCGCGCCTCGAAGGCGTCATCAACCGCCGCCGTAGGGTGATCCAGGCGGTGCTCGAAGGCGATTCCGAGATGGCGTCGCTTGCCGCGCGGCGCAGTACGGTCGATTCCGACCTCGCGAAAGGCACGCGTCTCACAATGCCGACCGAGGAGGCCGGAGCGCGCTGGTCATGAACCAACGCGCCCGGCCGCCCGTCACCGGGTGATCGCGCGCTCCACCCGCCGCAAATGGAAGTCTGCGTTGCCAAGGAAGGCTTCCAGCACCATCAGCCGTTTGAAATAATGACTGACGATATATTCGTCAGTCATCCCCATGCCGCCATGGAGCTGGACGCCCTGTTGTCCGACGAAGCGGGCCGCCCGGCACATCTGGACCTTGAGCGCCGCGA
Organism: Rhizorhabdus dicambivorans; assembly: GCF_002355275.1. Lineage (NCBI taxonomy): Bacteria > Pseudomonadati > Pseudomonadota > Alphaproteobacteria > Sphingomonadales > Rhizorhabdaceae > Rhizorhabdus > Rhizorhabdus dicambivorans. The sequence continues at coordinate 4,175,573 of NZ_CP023449.1, forward strand.
TTGCGACACTACGCTCCGCCGGGTCGGGGAGCGCGAGCGCTGTCGCGCCCATGTCGATCATAGCCTTGGTTTCTTCGAGATGGACGTACATGTCGACCAATCGGTGACGAAGGACCTGGAAAGCGTTGAGCGGTTTTCCGAATTGATGGCGCGACGCCATATATTCCTTGGTCAGCTCGATGATTCCTGCCATCGCGCCCGCCGCATCGGCGGCCAGCGCGACGATCGCGAAATCGAGGACGTAATCGATGGCCTCGCGCGCATCCTGGCTTCCCAGCCGCAGGGCCTCGACGCCAGACAGCCGCAGGTCGGCGGAGCGACGGCCATCAATCATCTGGAAGGGGACGATCTCCAGTCCTGGGGCGTCACGCTGGACGAGATAAATCCCCATGGCACCGTCGTCATCCATCGCCGAAACCAGGAAAAAATCTGCATCGGCGCCATCGAGCACAAAGGATTTACTGCCATGGAGCGCGCCGTGCGAGCAGCGCGTGCGGAGCGGTCCGGAAGCAAAACCGAGTTCGGGTTCGGTATGTGCGAACGCCGCCGTCCGGTTTCCCGCTATGATGGCGGCGAGTTCCGCCTTCTGCGACTCGTCGCCGAGGATCGCCAGCAGGCGCGCGCATATTACCACGGCCGATAGCAGCGGCTCGTTGCGGACCGATCGGCCGAAACCTGCTGAAATGATAGCGATGTCCTTGGCATCGCCCGCGCCCAGCCCGCCGACTTCCTCCGGCAATCCGATCGCCAGCCATCCCAGCTCAGCCAAGGCGCGCCATTTCGCGCGTGCATGATCGACGTCCTCACGGAGGGCATCATGAATATGCTCGACGCTCGCCGCGTCGGCGGCCCACCGGTCGACCCCTTCCTGGAGCAAGCGGGCATCGTCGGGCGCGAAGGCCTCAAGTTTCAGCATCTTTAGACTCCCGCCAGCCCTAGGGCCGCCTTGCCGATTATGTTGTGCATCACCTCGCTCGATCCGCCATAGATCGTTGCCGCACGACGCATCAGATATTCGGTGACCCATCCCAGCAGCTTTTCCGGTCCTACCCGTTCGCCCTGCCATTCCGGATCCCGTCCCTCGAGCTGGAACGGCAGACCGCGCCGGGCAACGACGTCCATCATCGCCTGTCCGAGCCGCTGCTCGATCTCCGATCCTCGAAGCTTGAGGATCGACCCTGCCGCACCAAGATCCCCCCCCTGCTGCACGCCCGACAACAATCTATGGCACACCGCGTCGAGCGTCTGCATCAACACGGTGATTTCTGACAGCTCCCTCCGAAAAAAGGCATCTTCGATAATGGGACGCCCTCCTTCGAAGGTCGTACGGGCAAAGCTGACGAGGTCACTATAGATATACCTATATTTGCCCACCAGCGCGCCGATCAGACGTTCGTTGGACAGGAGGTAGCGGGAGTAGGTCCACGCTTTCCCTTCCTCACCGATCAGCTCGGTCGCCGGCACGCGCACGTCGTTGAAGAACACCTCGTTGCAATGGTTCGTCATGTCCATCGTGGTGATCGGCTTGATATCGACGCCGGGAAGCGCCGTATCGATCATCAGAAAGGAAATGCCGTCGGTTCGCCTGTCTTCGGTGGATGTTCGCACTAGGGCAAGCACCTTGTCGGCGATATGAGCGTTCGACGTCCACATCTTCTGTCCATTCACAACATAATGGTCGCCGTCCCGCACGGCACGGGTCCGCAGGCCGGCGAGATCCGAGCCAGCGCTCGGCTCGGAATATCCTTGGCACCACAGGATGTCGCTGTCGCGCGTCGGCGCAAGATACTTCGCCTTCTGCTCCTCATTGCCAAAGGTGTACAGGATTGGTCCTACATAATAGTGGTTGAAAGGAGGGAGGTATGGACACCCTGCCTTCAACATCTCATCGTCGAAGACGAACCTCTGCAGCGCGCTCCAGCCGCATCCTCCATATTCCACCGGCCAGTGACCCGCATACCACTTTCTAGTCTGGAGGATTTTTTGCCACCTGACATAGTGCTGTCGCTGAAATTTCTGGCCCTTATCGAGCATCGCGCGCAAATCTGCTGGAAATTTAGTTCGGCAGAACTCAGCTACTTCTTCGCGGAAGCTGGCGAGATTGGGGGTTATGCTGACCACAAAGCGATCCATGTCGTTTGAAGAGGCTACGCCTCGGATGTAGCCGCCAATACCGCCTTAATAGAGGTATAGCAATTGCCTTTTCCTGCGAACGCGCTTATCCAAGCCGCTCTGGAGGGATGCAGAGCGCGAGCCCGCAGCAATTGAGAAGCGATCCGATGGAAATACGACTCCTGGCAAACGGAATGGTGGGGAACGGGTTCTCCTATAAAGGTTTTCAGGCCGGGCTGGCGCGGCAACCCCATATGATCGGCTGCGACGCCGGAACCTCGGACTATGGCCCTGGCCCGTTGGGCGTCGGGCGCAGCATCAAGTCGGCCGCATCCGTGCGCCGCGATGCTGAGATCATGCTGCAGGGCGCACGCCGCCTGCGCATCCCGCTCATCTTCGGAAGCTGTGGCGTGGCAGGTGCAGCACCTCATCTCGAGGAAACGCGTCAGATCGTGGAAGACATCGCACGCAAGGAGGGGCTGCGGTTCCGACTCGCGGTCATTCACTGCGATCAGGACAAGGCCGGCCTCAAGGCGGCGCTGCGCGCTAACAAAGTCCGCAGCCTCGGCCCCGTCCCTCCTTTGACAGAGGAGGCGATCGACCGCAGCAAATATATCGTCGGGATGGCGGGCGCGCAGCCTTTCATCGATGCCCTGGACCAGGGCGCCGACGTTATTCTCGCCGGCCGCGCGACCGATCCGGCAATCTTCGCGAGCGTGGCGCTCCGCGCAGGCATTCCCGCAGGCGTGGCCTGGGCTGCGGCACGCAGCATCGACAAGGGCAATCTGGCTACGACTGACGTCGCTGGCGGCTCGCCGGTCCTGGCAACGCTCGATCCAACCGGCTTCGTCATCGAACCGATGAAGGAGGATACCGCCTGCACGGTAAAGAGCGTGTCGGCCCTGTTCATGTACGAGAACCCCGATCCGTGGTCGATAGTCCAGCCATCGGGGTCGATCTCGACCCAGTTCGCCAATTTCGAGCAACTGGACGACCGGCGAGTCCGGGTTAGCGGAGCGCTGTTCACGCCCGCGGCGGCGCACACGGTAAAGCTGGAGGGCGCGACGCAAGTTGGTTTTCGCGCGGCCGCCTTGCTCGGCATTCGGGATCCGCGCATCATTGGCGGTCTCGACGACTTCCTCCGCCGGCTGGAGGAGGTCGTGCTGAAGATCGCGAAGAGCCTTTCGATCGCGCGCTCGGACTTTCAGCTTAAATTCCGATGCTACGGCCGCGACGCGGTGATGGGTGGAACCGAACCCAAACGGAATGATCCCATTCACGAGATCGGCTTGGTGATCGATGTGATCGCGCGAACGCAGGAGCAGGCAACGACGCTCGTCAATCGCGCGATCTCGTCGGGTTCGAAGCTTGAGCCAGCGATCGGGATACCGGCTGGTGGCAACTTCGCTTCCCCATTCTCGCCGAGCACTTTGTCGCTCGGCGAATCCTTCGAATGGAGCGTCTGGCATCTGCTCGAGGTCGAGAATGAGCGCGACGCCTTTCGCGTCGAGATCGCGGAAATCTGAGGAGAGCGCTAGTGAGACTTGGCGATATATCCCCGGGACTTAAATGCCGGAATGCCGGCGCGTCCTGGATCTCGATCGATCTTCCCTTCGACGACCCGGAGCATTTCGAACTGGCAGCGGCTCAGCTGACGCCTGAGAGGATAGCGCCGCTTTACGGCCTCGCTCCCGACGAGGTGAGAATATATCCTTATAGGCCCGCGACCGCCATCAAGATAACCTTGCCGCGGCCGACGTGGAATGGCGGTATCGAGGAAACGGATTTCGACGGTGCGCAGCAGTTCGCGCCGCTGCTCGACCTGACGGTGGAGCCGGGACGTTGACCGCGCCGCCACGGCAGCAGGCGGAGCCTTCGCCGGGGTCCTCGGAATGGTTCTCGCCGGTCGAAGCCCCCTTGGTCGTCGATCCCGCCGAAGCGGCCTGGCATGCAGAGGCCGACGCGCTGGTGGTCGGTGTGGGCGGCGCTGGAATTTGCGCTGCGCTGGACCTGAACGAGCGAGGTATGTCGGTTATCGCGATCGACCGTTTTGATGGCGGTGGCGCCACGGGCATCAGCGGGGGCATCTATTATGGAGGAGGTACCCACCACCAGAAAGAAGCCGGGTACGAAGAGACTGCGGACAACATGTTCCGATATCTTCGCCACGAACTGCGGGGGGCGGTGTCCGACGAGACAATCCGGAAATTTGCAGAGGACAGCAACGCCAATCTCGAATGGCTCGAGCAGCACGGTGTCCGGTTCGGGTCGAAATGCTTCGAACCGAAGACTCCCTATCCCCCCGACGATTACAATCTCTACTATTCAGGAAACGAAAAGGCGGACGGTGCGCGCAAGGTCGCTCGGCCGGTGCCGCGCGGGCATCGCGTGGTCGGCCCAGGATTCACGGGCAGCGCTCTTTGGGGGGCTTTGCGATATTCGCTCGAGAAGAGCGATGTCACCTATGTGACCCAGGCTGCGGTCCGACGGCTCGTCGTCGACGCTGATGGCGCAGTCGTCGGCCTCGAAGCGCTCATCCTTCCACCGCGGATCGCCCGACTGCACGGTGCCGTCATGCGCTGGTTCAGCGCCAGTATCCTGCGGATGACGGGTGGCCCAGTCGCCCGCCTGCTCGCACGCGCTCTTGATGCTCTAGAGCGACGGCACGGCGAACGAAAGCTCTACCGCGCGCATCATGGCGTAATCCTCGCGTGCGGCGGCTTCGTCCATAATCGGAAGATGGCGCTTCATTATGCGCCCCATCAGGGTTGCTCACTGCCGATGGGAACGCTTAGCTGTGACGGATCGGGTATTCGTCTGGGGCAGTCGGTAGGCGGAGCCGTCCGCGCTATTAATAATTTCGATCTTTCGCGGTCGATAACCCCGCCCGCCTATCTCGCCGGCATCATCGTCAACGCTGAAGGCAAGCGTTTCATCGCCGAAGACGCGTATAATGCCACGATCGGTCACGCAGTGGCACTCGATCAGAAGGGGAAGGCCTGGATAATTGCTGATGCTCAGCAACGCCGCGCCGCCCGCTCTCAGCTTCAATGGCCGACGCATCTCGTCATGTTTCTTTGGCAGCTAAGGAATATCCTGAGCATGACCTTCGGCACGCGGCGGTCTGGTTCTCTGGACAAGCTCGCCCACAAGCTCGGAATCCCGGCTGACGCTCTGCAGGCAACGGTTGAGCAGTATCGCGCCATCGTCGCCGCCGGGTCCGATCCGCTGGGTAAGGCGCCAGAAAACATCAAGCCGTTCGGCGCCGGCCCCTATTACGCGATCGACATCGGGTCGCATTGCCGTGTCAATCCCACGACCGGATTCTCGCTCGGCGGGCTCGACGTTTCCGAACAAACCGGCCAAGTCCTGGATCGCGCTGGCGCGCCCGTGCCGGGGCTCTTTGCCGCCGGGCGCTCCGCATATGGAGTGCCGTCCAACTTCTATGTCAGCGGATTGGCCATCGCGGACTGTGTATTTTCGGGCCGACGCGCGGCCGCCAGCATCGCCTCCGGGCGGCAGCCACGACCATGACCGCAAGAGCCCTGACCATGGCTGACGCCGGCATCGCACACAGACTTGCCGACGCCGCGCGTGCGGCGCCTGCGGGCAAGCTGATATTGACCAATGCCAACATCGTCGACGTCGTGGGCGAGCATAGCGGCCTCGGTACGGTCGTAATCTCTGGAGATCGGATCGCGTCGGTTGTCCACGATATCGTCAAGGACGCCGCAGCTGATGTGCAGCTGGTTGATCTTGGCGGCCTGTCGCTGATGGCAGGGATGTTCAACTGCCATTTTCATGCAACCTATCCTGGTTTGCCACTGGCGGCCAAGCGTCTGCCGATCGGCTTGGAACAGCCCCCGGTGCTGCAGACCTTGCAGGCGGCCTACACCGTTCAAAAGGCGATGGCTTCTGGATTTACAAGCCTCGTCAGCGCCGGCGCGCCGTTTGCGATCGATGCGGGCCTAAAGGCGGCCATAGCCCAGGGGCTGCTGAGCGGCCCACGGATCATGGCGGGCAGCCGCGACATCTCGACGACGGGGCATTCGCTCGACCAGCTCTATCCTTGGTATTGGGACGGGGTGACCATGCCCAGTGTGGTCAATTGCGATGGAGAGGACGCGTTTCGGCGTGCCGTTCGCGAGGAAATCAAGCGCGGGGCCGAGATCATCAAGGTGTTCGCAACCAGCGGCCACGGAGTACCCGGCAATCTGGGCCAGATCGATCTCACGCGGGCGGAGTTCGCCGCGATCACGTCCGCGGCTCATCAGCGGGGCGCGAAGGTGCGGGCCCATGTCGCAAACCTAGAGGGGATCGAGCTCGCCTTGGACGTCGGCGTCGACCTGATAGACCATGGCGACGGGCTTGATCGACGCTGCATGGAGCGCATGATTGGTCAGGGCGTGTTCCTGGCGCCCAGCATGCTCTACGCGCACCGCTATGTGCAGCAGATGGGCGGCGTGCTCGCCGACGCGATGAAGGCGGATCTGGATAGGATGGGCGCGCTCCTGCCCGAAGCGAATGCGGCCGGATTGCAGATCGTGCTGGGCGACGATTATGGCGGCGCGCTCCTAGCGCATGGCGATTATGGGGCGGAGCTCGACTATTACGTCAACATCGTCGGCATAAACGCGCGTGACGTGCTCCGCTGGGCTACCCTTCACGGCGCACAGCTCGTTGGCAGGGGCGACGACCTTGGCCGGTTGTCCGGCGGCTCGATCGCGGACCTGTTGATTATCGACGGCGACCCTGTCGCGGATATCCGTGTCCTGCTGGACCCGTTGAACATTCTGGCCGTGATACAGGACGGCAAATTCGTAAGCTTCGGGCGACAGACATCGGCGGCGCATTGAGAATAGTAGCAAGCACTTCAAGGGACGGACTACGGCATAATGTCGAAGAAGATTTTTTCATCAGCAGATCAAGCGCTCGAAGATCTACTGTTTGACGGGATGACGATCGCCGCTGGCGGCTTCGGGCTTTGTGGCATCCCTGAGACGCTGATCGCAGCGATTCAACAGAGCGGCATCAAGGATCTGACGATTATCTCCAACAACGCTGGCGTCGATGACTACGGTCTCGGCTTGTTGCTGCGCGACCGCCAAGTGAAGAAGATGGTCAGTTCTTATGTGGGCGAGAACAAGGAGTTCGAACGCCAGTATCTTTCCGGAGAGCTTGAGCTCGAATTCAACCCGCAAGGTACGCTGGCGGAACGCATCCGCGCGGGGGGCGCGGGCATAGCCGGTTTTTACACGCGTACCGGCGTCGGGACGATCGTCGCCGACGGCAAGGACGAGAAAATCTTCAAGGGCGAACGCTACATCCTCGAGACCGGGCTGGTGGCCGACTTGGCGATCGTTAAAGCCTGGCGCGGCGATGATCGGGGAAACCTCGTCTATCGAAAGACAGCGCGCAATTTCAACCCGATGGTCGCGACCTGCGGCGCGGTTACAGTCGCCGAAGTCGAGGAGATCGTGCCGGCGGGGCAGATCGATCCAGACCATATCCACAGTGCTGGCATCTTCGTTCAACGGATGATCAAGGCGGTGAGAAACGAAAAGCGCATTGAAAAGCGCATTGTGCGGGCGGAGATTTGATATGCCTTGGACCAGAAATGAGATGGCAGGGCGCGCGGCGCGTGAGCTGGAAGATGGCTTCTACGTCAATTTGGGGATCGGTATCCCGACGTTGGTTGCGGACAATATCCCCGACGGGATCAATGTCACCTTGCAATCAGAAAATGGTATGTTGGGCTTGGGTCCCTATCCTCGGGAGGACGATGTCGATGCCGACATCATCAACGCTGGCAAGGAAACGATCACCGAGTTGGTCGGGACCAGCTACGTCTCTTCAGCCGATAGCTTCGGGATGATCCGGGGCGGTCATATGAACCTGTCTATTCTTGGCGCCATGGAGGTCGCCGAAAATGGGGACATCGCCAACTGGATGATCCCCGGCAAGATGGTCAAGGGAATGGGCGGTGCCATGGATTTGGTGGCGGGTGTTCGTCGCATCATCGTGCTGATGGACCATGTGTCGCGTGATGGGACCGCGAAGTTCAGACGCACCTGCTCGCTGCCGCTGACCGGTTCGAACGTCGTCGACATGCTCGTGACGGACCAAGCAGTTTTTGAGCGTCCGGACCGCGGATCGCCGTTCCGCCTCAAGGAGATGGCCCCAGGCGTGTGCTTGGAGAAGCTTCGAGAAATTACTGAAGCCGAGTTCTTGGTTTGATGGCGGGCAAGGCTGGCATGCGGATTTTTCCACCCCTTCACCCAAGCACGTCATTTTGTGTCGCGAAAGATCTCGCCGTCGCTGAAGACCGCTGCAGAAGGGGTTATGAGCGACCTGCTTGAAGATTTTCTGATCGGACTCGCTTCGGCCAACGACCCGGCAAGTCTGCACACCCTTCTGTCGGCGTTCTCGCAGACGATCGGGTTTTCGCACTTCGCGCTGATCACGCATGAGGATTTGAGGATTTGCCGCAGGGGTCAAATCAACATCCGCAATTATCCCGAAGCTATCGTTGAGCGAATTATCGCTAACGCTTTCTTCCGGCGGGATCCCATCATTAGAGGCGCGCTTTTTGCCGACAGCGCTTTTCTCTGGTCGCGCATCAGCGATATCATCCGGCTCGATAAAAAGGATCGCGCGAGCTTGGAATTAGGCTGCCGCCACGGTCTGACCGAAGGCGTCACGGTTCCATGCCATAAGTTCGGATCAGCTTTTGGGTCATGCACCTTTGCGGGCAAGATCGACTGCGAGCGTGCCGAACGATCACGGGCAATCCTCCAGGCCGCCGCCATATTCGCCTTCCAGCGCGCCCGTCAGATCGCTGGAGACCGAGCAGCGCCCTACGCCGCCTTGCCGCGTCTCAATCCTCGGCCGCGTGACTGCGTCGTCCTTGCCGGACGTGGTCAGACGAATAAGCAAATCGCGCGGACTCTCGGCCTGGCCCCGCGCACCGTAGACGGATATCTCGCCGATGCCCGGCGGATTCTCGGCGCGGCTGACCGCACCGAAATGGTGGTCGCGGCCGTCCTCGACGGGCAGATCGGGCTGGAGGAGATAAACCACCGTCAATCCCCGTCATTTGCGCTGGGATAGCTGGCCGCGCGCCCAGCTGCTGTTCTCGCATGGTCGAAACCGCGAGAACGCCGATGATCCTCATAATCGAAAATGCCCCTATGTCCCCGCACCAGGTTGCGGTCGACACGATGTTCGCCGATCGTAAGGCGCTCTTCGTCGACCTGTTCGGGTGGGACGTGCCCGTCGTCGACGGTCGCTTCGAAATCGATCAGTTCGACGGCGAGCATGTGGTCTATCTGGTCGCCGTCGACGGCGACGGCGCGCACGAGGCTTCGCTACGATTGCTGCCAACCGAGCGTCCGCATATGCTCGACACGCTTTTTCGCAATCTCTGTCCGCTGGGCGTGCCGACCGGGCCGACCATCTGGGAGAGCACCCGGCTCTGCCTTCCTCAGCGCCATGGCGCTGCGCGGCGCAGGCAGCTGCGCAACGCCTTGATCAGCGCGATGGTCGACTTTGCGCTGGCCCGCGGCATCACCCGCTATACCGGGATACTCCCCGAACCCTTTCGCAAGGAAGTGCTCGCTATGGGCTGGCTCGCCGAGCCGCTGGGCCCCGCGGTCCGCATCCCCGGCGGTCCGGTCGGCGCCTTCGCCGCGCATATTGCTCCCGACACGCCCGACCGGCTGCGCTGGACTTGCATCTATACCGAACAGCTCGGACGAGCGGCATGACCGGCATCGTCGACTGCCATGCCGCGCGTCTCGAGCGCCAAGGCTATTGCATCCTGCCGCACGCGGTCGAGCCGGGCGCGATCGCGGAGCTCGGGAAGCATCTCGCCGATGCCTTCGCGCATACGCCAATGGGGGTCGGTCCCTTCTATGGCGAGCGCACCCGGCGCTTCGGTGCGCTGCTGCGCCGATCGTCGGTCGCACGCATGCTCGCCCTGCATCCGGTGGTGCTCGGTATCGTAGAGCAACAGCTCCTCCCCTGGTGCGACCGGATAGCCCTCAACCTTACCCAGGCGATCGAGATCCATCCTGGAGCGCCGGCGCAACTCCCGCATCGCGACCAGGACATGTGGCCGGGGCCAAAAGGGGCCATGGAATATCTCGTCAACGTCATGTGGCCGCTGACTCCGTTCGGTGCGCATAATGGCGGCACCCGACTCTGGCCCGAAAGCCATGTCGATCAGCACATCGCCACGCTTCCCGAAGCGGAGGCGATCGTACCGGCGGTGCTGCCGGGCGACGCGCTCATCTTCCTCGGCTCCACGCTTCATGGCGGCGGCGCCAATCGCGATGCCCTGCCCCGCCGGGGTGTGATCATCAGCTATTGCTTGGGCTGGCTCAAACCCTTCGAGCTGCAATGGCTCGTCTATCCGCCCTCGCTCGCACGGACGTTCGATCCGCCGCTGGCTGCCTTGGTCGGCTATGCGCAGCACCGGCCCAATCTTGGCAATGTCGAGGGACAATGCCCTTCGATCCTGCTCGGGGACAGCCTGCCGCTCTATATCGGCGCGGTCGATGCCCTGCGGCCCGACCAGCAATTGGCAGCGGCGGCCTTCCACGCCGATCCTGATCGGGACTGAAGCATGACGGCGACGGGTCAGTGGCGCGACCCGTCAGCCTATACGGCCATCGCCGCTGGCGGCCGGACCGCGCTGGCCTGGGAAATGCTGCGCCGGTCGCCCGAATTTCCATCATCACCGGCGGGGGCTGGTCACGATATCGTGACTGCGGCGCCAGAGGTCGCCAGCGTCCGATGGGGCCTGCACTTTCCTGCCCGATCCCAGCCTTGATTGCGGGCGCTGCGGTCCGATCTGGACCGCCACCTTCGACCCCTCGGTGCTGCGCATCCGTTGCGAGCCCTGTGCTGCTGACGATCCATGGGCCTTCCGGTGGCCGAATCGGGGCGGCCATGCCGCGGTCGCCCCGGACCGGCAGCATGTCCGGCTCGACGGTGCCGAGCCGCTACGCCTCGATGTGGTCGCGGGCTCGATCCTCGACGGGCCGGTGCGATTGGAGCCCGCCCTTTGCCTCGACCGCGATGTCGAGCGCCAGATCCTCGCTATCCGTCGGCTGCGTGCGCTGCTGGCAGGTGATCCGCTCCCCGTCGAACCCGATCCACGCTTGCCACGGCTGGTCCTGGCGCTCCGGGTGCTCGACGCGCGCAGGGAGGGCGCCAGCCTGCGCGCTATCGGGACGGTACTGCTCGATAACTCGGACTGGCCGGGCGAGGGCGAATGGATGAAGTCCGCGGTGCGTCGGCTCGTTGCCTTGGCCGGCGCGTTGCAGAAAGCTGGCCCCCGCGGTGTGCTGCAGCGAAGATTGTGAGAAGCATCGGCGGCGGTCGTGCGGTACGGCTCGATAGGCATTCGCATGCACCGGTGATCGAGCGGTTGGGCGTCTCCGCGCAGGCGCGGTCGCGCTCTAGCTGTGAGCTTTCAGGAGGTTGTTCATCCGGCGTGACCGGATCAGACTGATGTTGCGACACGTCAGGTCTGGAGGAACGACCGGATGAACATCCACAAGAATGCCCGAACCACGCCCTTCAGTCGAGCCGAGATCGTCCGGCGCGTGATGGTTCTGCGCGAGACGCCCAGGGCGGTCGCGACCGCCCTGGGCGTCTCGGAGCGAACCGTAGCCAAGTGGCTGGCACGTTATCGGATCGAAGGCGAAGCCGGTCTCGTCGACCGCAGCTCGCGCCCACACGCCATGCCCCGCGCCACGCCCGCCGACCGCATCGAGCAGGTCATCGCCCTGCGCCGTCAGCGCCTCTGCGGCAAGCAGATCGCCGCCACGCTGAAGCTCTCGCCAGCCACTGTCAGCCGGATACTGCGCAACGCACGCTTGAGCCGAATGCGCGATCTCGATCCTCCCGAGCCCATCCGTCGCTATGAGCGCGCGCACCCCGGCGAGCTGATCCACATCGACATCAAGAAGCTCGGCCGCTTCGAACGCGTCGGCCATCGCATCACCGGCAATCGGACAAAGCAGAGCAGCACTCGCGGCAGCCGTGCTGGCGAGCGCTACGGCGCGGGCTGGGAGTTCGTCCACGTCTGCATCGACGATGCCTCGCGCATCGCCTTCAGCCAGATCCTCCCCGACGAAAAGAAGGAAAGCGCAACCGCCTTCCTCTTCGCCGCCATCGCCTATTATCAAAGCCTCGGCATCACTGTCTCGCGCGTCATGACCGACAACGGCGCCTGCTACAAAAGCTTCGCCTTCCGCGACGCCTGCAAAGCACTCGGCCTCAAGCACATCCGCACCAAACCCTACACGCCCAAGACTAACGGCAAGGCCGAACGCTTCATCCAGACCAGCTTACGCGAATGGGCATATGCTCGCGCCTATCCAACCTCCGAGCACCGCAAACGCGCCCTCAGTCCATGGCTCCATAATTATAACTGGCACCGCCCCCACGGCAGCTTACAATCACAACCGCCCATCAGCCGACTACGTCAGCCAATGAATAACCTGTTGAGGCTCCACATCTAGCCCTTCGGCCGGGCCTTGGGCCCGAGCCGCTGCCGCGTCTCGGTAGGGTCGACGCGGAACGCCTCTTTCGAGGACGTTCCAGCGCCTCCCCCCGAACCGTGCTTGCACCTTTCAATGCACACGGCTCTCCATTCCGCTGGTCAACCGGCCGCCGTGGAGGTGGACGTGGCATGAGCGACACAGAACGACAGTTACGCGCCGCCGAGCCGATTGTTTCCACGCCGTCATCGGGCCGCGCCGCTTGTCCTTCAGTCTGTTGGGATGATGCGCTTCGAACGGGCCATCAACATCGCCGCAGCTCTCGCATTCGCGGGCGCTGAGGCGTGTGATGATGTCGTTCGTGCTCAACGCAAGGCGTGAGCCGACAGTGGTGTTATCCACGACCGACTGTTGCCAAGGCCGAGCGTTCAAGTGCTTCAACCGCCAGAGCATCTGGACCCGCAGTTCACCCCGTACCATGGTTTTCACGCCATAGTCCGTCCCCAGTTTCAGATTTGCCATGGCTCGCGCCCGCGTTATGCGCTGCCGCGACGCGATGGTCGCCAGTAGGCTCCTGAACATGACGAGTTCAAGGCCGTTGAGCGAGCTTTTCACGCCGTCGGCGATCGCATAATAATTGGCGAGGCCACGTAGCTCTGAGTTGTAGGCAATGACCATTTCCGCGACACTGGAGTCGAGGAACTGCGGACGTACCCGGCCATTCCTCAAGTCGAGGTTGCCGAGTTTCTTACGCCTGCAGAACCCATAGACCCGCGACCTCGGCACCCACAGCTTGATATTGCCCCGCGTTGGTCGGCGACGGACACGACGTGATCCGCCACCGACCTTCGGACGCCCTGCCATTGATCCGGCAGACCGCAACGTGAAGGCGCAAACGTGGAAGCCAAGGAACGGCGATCCCTTCGATGCATCACTGACCCGTGTTTTTTCCGGTGACACCTCAAGGTTGAGCCGATCACGAAGGAACGCTTCGATTTCAGCCCTGATCCTTTTTGCATCAGCCTTGCTGCCGATTACACCGACGAGGAAGTCGTCGGCGTAGCGACAATAGCGCAGGCGCCGGAAGTTGGGGTCCATTGGATCGACAGACGAACATGCCTGCCTTTCCTTCGTGACTGCCTTGATCCGCTTCAACAGATTGCGGACCTCGGCATCGTCCGCGCCACCGGCGCGGAGGGCATCGATCTCGGCACGATAATCGGCGATCTGGCGAGATAGACGCGTATAGGCAGGATTTGCCCTACGCGTTTTTCCCTGATCGAAGCCGACCCGCATTTCCTCCATGAACTCATCAAGCTCATGGAGATATATGTTGGCCAGCAAGGGCGAGATTACGCCGCCCTGAGGGGTGCCGCTATAGGTCCGCTCGAACATCCAGTCGTCCATGACGCCCGCCTTCAACATCCGTTCTATCAGACCGATGAACCGAGGATCATCGATGCGTTTCGAGAGAAGCCTGAGCAGGATGTCATGATCGATGTTGTCGAAGAACCCGCGAACATCCACCTCGATCAGCCATTTCATGCCTGTCCAGGTATTACGGATCTCTTCGAGCGCCGTGTGACACGAGCGTCCCGTGCGGAACCCATGGCTATGTTTTGAGAACACAGGATCATAGATTTGCGCGAGGACGATTCGAGCCGCTTCCTGAACAATGCGATCATCGACCGTAGGGATGCCCAATGGGCGCATTTTGCCATTGCCCTTGGGGATATAGACCCGTCTGACCGGTCGGGGGCGGTATGTGCCATCGGCCACCTGCCGGGCGAGATTGGCTAACCTCTCAAGCGTCATGCCGTCGAAGCTTTGCCCGTCAACGCCCGGTGTCGCGGCACCCCGGTTCCGGGATACTTTGACATAGGCCCGTTCATAGAGATGCGACGATCTCAACAGACGGTGAAGACCATTGACCCGCTTTCCCGCCCGCGACAGGGCCGGAAGAGTTTCGAGCCTTCTCAGGATAATAGCGGTCTGCATCAGCAGTTCCTTTCCATCGATTGGTCGAGTTACGCAGAACTGCCGTCCTTCCCCCGTACCGGGCGAATTTTACGGGCGATCACTCGCCGCTTGTACCGCTGGTCCGTCCACCTCGCGGTGGCTGTCCCGGCCATTACACCGGGCATTTGAGTACTATGACGGCTCCGTCGCCATGCAGGTCCGATACGCTGGCCTGTTTAGGCGATCCCGTAGTTGCACGAGGAGGAGTCGCGATGCGTTTAGGTGCCCCGTTCGTTTCCTTGATCCCCTGACCGGGGCCGCGCCGTGCAGACTGGCGGCGATTCGCTAGGCCGCGCTCCTCGCCCTGCACGAAATGGCGTGTCATCCGCGTTCGCCATCGCTCACCTATTAACCGCTGGAAACTGGGATTCAGACAATCCAGTCTTCACCATGCGCACCTTGCCCGGAGGTCAACCGCCCGACTGCGGAGTCAGGCTTCGATCCCTTCACCGACATGCTATGGTCCCGTTTCCCTTTCGGAATCTCAGCCGGCTCATCACCGGCACCGGTAAGTCGGTCAGGCAGAAACTGTGCCAGTAAGTTTCGTTCGGTAGAACACTCCTTTCTTCTCGCGCCACAACGGCGCACGCCGGCCGGTGACGATCGCTGACGCATGAGCGGTCGCCGCGCGGATGCGCGGCGGCGCTGCTCTTGGGCCCTTCCCTGGTCGGCAGGGGTGGCCGGCGCTCCTGTCTGGGCCCGGCCGGCCGGACGGCAACCCCGGCTGATGCCGGGGTGCTCCATTGCATTGCGCCCTGCGGTGCCGTCCGGCCTTGGCACCGGTCCCGCCTCTCGCGTCTCGCCGTCCACCCCCGCCTCCGCGGGGGACCATGTGGTTTTGGGGGCGGTGGGGAGTAGACCGATGCCTGTCCGTTCCAGCCGTTCCGCCACCGCCAAGCGAGCCGATACCGCGCCTGTCGAACGGGTCGATCTCTATGAGGAGGTGACCGCCCGGATCATCGCCGAACTCGAGGCCGGGCGGGTGCCATGGGGGCAGCCGTGGGACAGTGCCGCCTGCGTGCCATCGCTGCCGCGCAATGCGCTGACCGGGCGTCCCTATTCGGGGATTAATGTCCTGCTTCTGTGGGGCGCTGTCATGGCGCGGGGCTGGCCTTCGCAAAGCTGGCTGACCTTCCGGCAGGCGCGTGAGGCTGGAGGAAATGTCATCGCCGGCGAGAAAGGCGTGACCGTCGTCTATGCTGATCGTTTCATTCCCGAGGCCGAGCTGGCGAGAGCCGCGAGCGAGGGCGCCGAACCGCGTGCGATCCCGTTCCTCAGGCGCTTCACCGTCTTTAACGTCGCGCAGTGCGAGGGTCTGAGAGGCGGGCTGGCCAGCGACCCGGCGCCGCTGCCCGCTCATGCCGTCATGCCCGTCGCCGAGACGCTGATCACGGCCTCCGGGGTGTCGGTCCGCATCGGCGGTGACGCAGCCTGTTATGTCCCGGCGCTCGACCATGTCGAAATGCCGCCACGGGCCGCTTTCTTCGAGCCCCTCGACTATTATCGCACCTGTTTCCACGAGCTGATCCACGCCACCGGCCATGCCAGCCGGATCGGTCGCGACCTGTCGAGCGCATTTGGCAGCACGGGATATGCGCGCGAGGAACTGGTCGCCTTATCTGGACAGTCTGCGCCGCTCGCAACTTTGCAGTAAGGTCGGCGATGGACGCCCACGGTAGGCAGTAATCAGGCTGGCCGTAGCGCTGACCCAAGAGCTGGCGGAGGCCAGCCTGATTGCTGCCGGGTCATAGTGCGCAACGGTGTGAAGGTCAGCTTCCCGGTGGGGGGGCCGGGGGGAGGGCTTCGCGCCGGTGTCGATCATTACTGTTTGCGAGCGCCGCGAGGCCAGGGGCCTCGATGCGCATGTGCCGCTGATCCTGCGCGGCGACGCGCTCTATGATCCCGATCTGGATCGCTTCTTTCTCGACCTGCCGTTGTCGGGCGTCCGCTCGCGGCACTCGCTTCGCGCCTATGCCTATGATGTCGTTGTCTGGCTTCGCTTTCTCGATGCCTGCGGCAAGACCGTGTGGGCTGCGACCCGCGACGATGTCGACGCCTATCATCGTGAGCGACGCCGCGACGAGGCCGATCACCGGATAACGGCCGCAAGCTGGAACCGCGCCGTCGCCAGTCTCGATCGCCTTTACCGATGGGGTGAGCAGCACGGGCTGATCACCGACGCGCCGTTCAGCCGCCGCGCCGTGTGGCGACCGGCGCATGGTGGCCGTCGCGGCATGATCGCGGCGCGCAATGACGCCTATGAACGTGTTGCCAGGCGATCAGATGTGCGGTTCGTCACGATGGACGACTACCGTATTTTCCGCGAGGTCGGCCTGCGCGGCCTTACCCCTGACGGCACCGAGCGCCCCGGCGCGCGCGACCGGAACGGGCTGCGCAACGCGCTGTTTGCCGATCTTCTCGTCACCACCGGCCTGCGCCTCGAAGAGGCGTCGGGCCTGCTCGCCGCCGAGCTCGCGGCGATCGACCGCGAGGACGGCGATGCCCAACAACTTTGGCTGCCTCTCCCGCCACCGCTGACCAAGGGCGACCGGGGACGCAGCGTCCTGCTCCCGCGTCGGCTGCTTCGTCAGATTGCCGCTTACGTCGCCGTCGAGCGCGCAGCGGGCGTGGCCAAGTTCGCCGCGCGAGACGGCGCGACCAAGCTCGAACGATCGATCCCTGTCACCCGCGCCGGTCTCGACCGCATGCGCGATATCTGCACCCCGGAGGAACGATGCCGCCTGATCCTGTACGACGAGGATGGATCGCCCCGCGAGCCGGCGGCGCTGTGGCTGACCGAGGTAGGGCAGCCTGTTCGGCCCAACTCGTGGGAGGTGATCTTCACCCGCGCCTGCAACCGGTGCGCGGAGAACGGCTTCCCGCTGTCGATCAACCCGCACCAGCTTCGCCACACATTCGCAGTCCATATGCTCGCCTTGCTGATCCAGCAGCGGTTGCGCGAAGCGGCATTGCCGGTCGGACCGCTGGAGAGCTATCGGCTGATCCTCGGCGACCCGCTGCAGCAGGTGCAACGCCTGCTTGGCCACGCCAGCCTCACCACCACCTATATCTACCTCGACCATATCGCGACGCGCGCCGATACGGTGGACGCGGCCGTCGAGGAGCTGCTTGCGCTGCTGCCGGGACCGCAGGGCGCATGAGCGGCCATCCCCGCAAGGGCCGGCCTGTCGCCTTCGCGCCGATCACGCCGGAGCCACAGAAGCCCGATCCGGTGCTCGGCCTCAAGTTCACCATCGAGGCGCGGCATGGCGGAACGGTCCTGGTCGATATGGCCGCACTCGATCCCCGTCCGCTCGCTATCGCCTTCGCCGGCGCGCTGCGTCGATCGGCTGCGCTCGGGGGACCGATTGGTGCGGCCAGCGTCATCAAGCAGTATGTGCAGGTCTATCGTCACTTCTTCGCCTGGCTTGGTGATGGTGCGCCGGGGGTGACCGGCGTCAACGACCTGCGTGCAGTCCATATCGATGGGTTCGCCTCCGCGCTCGAACAGCGCGGGATGGGCGCGATCCACCGGCACATATCGGTCGGCAAGATCGTCAACACATTGCGCGCGATCGAGGCAGACCGGCCCGATCGGATCGCGCCCGACCTGCATGAGCGGCTGCGCTACACGCTGGCCACATCGGCGGGCCGCTCGACCCCACGCGATGCTTATAGCCCCTTCGTCGCCCGCGCGTTGCGCGACGCCGCGAGGACCGACGTCGAAGCGATGTTCCGCCGTCTCGGTGCCGACGACCGCACCGATGAGGGCGACCCGGTCATCGCCAGAGCGCGGGCCGACGTCGAAGCGATCATCGCGCGGCAGGGCTTTATCGTTGCAGACCACCCGGCGCTGAAGAGCCTCTATTTCATGCGCATGCGGCGCGGATTGCCGATCAGCACGCTCATCGATGATCTGCATGGCCGCCATCACCCGCTTGCGCGCGATCTGCCGGCGCTGCTCGTGCTGCTCACGCTCGATACCGGCCTCGAGCCCGAGTGCCTGAAGACGCTGACCACAGATTGTCTCACCAACCCCCATGCCGGCACGGTGGAGCTGCGCTATCTCAAGCGCCGCGCCTGCGGCGCCGAGCACAAGAGCATGCGCGTGCGAGATGGCGGTGGGGGCACGCCTGGTGGTCTGATTCGTCGCCTGATTGAGGTCACGGCGATTGCCCGCAAGCATCTGAACGACGATCGTCTTTGGGTTTATCACAACGCTGGCGGCCTGCGGGTAGGCATCCGCCACCCGACGGAACGGATCGATGCCTGGGTAGCTCAGCACGCTATTGTCGATGACGACGGCGAGCCGCTCCACTTGCTGCTCTCGCGGCTCCGCAAGACCCACAAGGCGCTGTGGTACACCAAGACCGAGGGGCACATGACCCGCTTCGCGGTCGGCCACTCGCGCGAGGTGGCGGCGCGCCACTATGCCGATCTGCCGTCGCTCCGGCCCGTGCACGAGACGGCCGTCGCCGACGCCTTCCGCGCGGCGGTCGCCGCCGCGATGCCGACCGTGCTTCCGCCCACCGCCGAGCAGACGTTGCGCGAAGCACCCGAACAGGCCGCGCCGCTGATGCCGCCCGATACCGTGGGTCCGTTGCTCGACGGCGAACAGGATGTCTGGCTCGCAGCCTGCGCGGGCTTCCACAACAGTCCCTTCGCCGAGGCCGGATCACCCTGCGCGCAGCCCTTCTGGGGCTGCCTTGATTGCCCCAACGCCGTCATCACCGTGCGCAAGCTCCCCGCGATCCTCGCCTTCCTCGCCTTCGTCGAAGAGCAGCGGCTGAGCCTGCCCGCGACCGACTGGGCGGCCAAGTTCGGCCGCGTCCATGCCCGCATCACCGCCCAGGTCCTGCCGGCCTTCTCCGATGCCGTCATCACCGATGCGCGCCGGCAGATGGAGGGCGAACGGCTTTATCTGCCGCCGGAGGTCCGCGCATGACCATGCCCGTTCATGCCCAGGCGCCCGCTTTCGACGATCGCCCCGTGCTGGCGAGCGCGCCACTCAAGGAAGGCCATACCCGCGAGGCGCTATCGCGCGTCGGCGACCCGAGCTGGGATCTCGGTCCCGCCGTCTTCCGCGAGAACGCCCGGCGCTGCCACGTCACCGTGCATTTCCACGTGCTCGAACATGCCGATGTGCAGGCGGCGATGCGCGCCTATCTCTACGCCCGCCTCAACGCCGATCTCCCCGGCTATCGGACGAAGTTACCACCCGCCTGTATCCGCCAGGCATTCAACCGTGCCCGCCGGTTCTTCGCCTTCGCCCGCGAGCGGCTCGGACGGCTCGACGTTTCCCGTATCGATCAGCCATTGCTCGATGCCTATGCCCGTCATCTCCGTGACGATCCTGCCCGACGACCCGTCATCGTCGGCCACCTCCTCGAAGTGGTCTCAGATCTCTATTACTATCGCGACCACCTCGATAGCGGAGGCCTTGCATTCGAGCCTTGGGCCGGACAGGCGCCCGCCCGCGTTGCGGGCTACCGCCATGTCCGGGAGAACCGCACGCCGCGCTTCCCGGAAGAGGTCATCGCCGCGCTACTCGCCTGGTCGTTGCGCTACGTCACCATATTCGCGGACGATATCCTCGCCGCCCGCCGCGAGCTTGCGCGGCTCGAAGTGCGCCGGGATCGCCTTGCCGCCGCCGATGCCGGCCTTCCAGACCCTGATCGCCGGCAACGTCGCCGCACCCGCCTGAAGGCCTATTTCGGCCGCCGACGCCGCGAGGGGCGCGGCGCGCCGATCTGGGGCACCGCTCATAACGGCAAGCTGCGCGTCGACCCCAACACCGGCGCAGTGACCCCACCGATCAACGCACATCTCCTGCATCTCCATGTCGGGATCGACGTGCAGGCCGAGCCTGGCGCGCATCTTCTGCTGACAGGCGGTGAAGCGAGGTTGATCGACGCAGTGGCGGCCGAGCTGGGGGTAGAGGTCGGCGGCATGGACACGCCGATCACGATCGATCCTGACAGCGGTCGGCCGTGGCGCGAGCGCTTCGATGCGAAGACTCTCGCACACGAGGAACGGATGCTTCAAGCCGCTGCCTATATCGTGTGCGCCTACCTGACCGGCATGCGCGACTGCGAGGTGCAGGCGATGCGGCGCGGGTGTCTCTCTATCGCGCGCAGCGAGGACGGCCTGATCGAGCGCCATCGCATCCGGTCGACCATCTACAAGCGCCGGGCGGCGGTGGGCGAGGCGGCGAGCTGGGTGACGATCGAGCCGGTCGCCGCCGCGATCATGGTGCTCGAACGCCTGTCGGCAGGGCCGGCGCGCGCCAGCGGCAGCGATACGCTCTGGCCGGTGCTGCGCGCGAGCGCCGTCTCCAAGACGCATCTGTCGAGCGAGGTGGTCCGCCAGCTCAACACCTTCCGCGACCACCTCAACAGCGCCTTCGGCACCCCCGATGAGCCGGTCATCCCGCCCGGACCCGATGGCAAGCCGTGGCGCATCACGACGCGGCAGTTCCGGCGCACGATCGCGTGGCACATCGCCAACCGTCCGTTCGGCACCATCGCCGGCATGATCCAGTACAAGCACGCCTCGGTCGCCGCGTTCGAAGGCTATGCCGGGACCAGCGCATCAGGGTTTCGCGCCGAGGTCGAGGCGCAGCGTCGGCTCGGTCAGATTGACGATCTGCTGGACTATTTCGACCGGCGTCAGGGCGGCGCATCGCTCGGTGGACCGGCGGGACCGCGCATCGCGCGGACGCTCGACGATGCCGCCGTCAGACAAGGGCCTTTGCCCGCCATGATCGCCGATCGCGCCCGCCTGCGCGTCATGCTCGCCAGCGTCGCGCGCACCTTCCATGTCGGCCCGCTCGCGGATTGCTTCTTCGATCCCGCGACCGCGCTCTGCCTCAAGCGCGTGACGACCCCCGATCCGGCAGGGCCGCTCACTGCCCTGTGCGAGCCGACCCGCTGTCCCAACGCCTGCATCACCGCCCGCCACAGGCCGGCCTGGGAACGCGCGGCGGCCGATGCCAGGGCGCACTTACGCGAACGGCGCATCTCCGATCTCCAGCGTCAGGCTCTCCAGCGCGAGCTGGATCGCCTGAGCGTGGTGATTGCCGGGATCGACCCTCCCGCGCCGTAGACCACCCCGGTTGTTGGCGGAGTCCTGCGCCGGTCGGCGCGCCCGCGCAACGGCTTCGCCGTCCTTCGCTTCGCTGCGGCCCTGACGGGTGCGCGAGCCCCCCTGTGCCCGGCGCGAACGGGCCTCCGCCGCCGGGGATGGTCCCCGGCGCGAGAACGGAGAACAGATCATGTCAGCCTCACAACGCTCAGACGTCTATGCTCGCGTCACGCAAGCGATCGTCGACGCCATCGAAGCCGGCACCGGCACCTGGCGCATGCCATGGCATCATTCCGGCGCCGACGTCACCCGCCCGACCAACGTCGCCAGCGGCAAGCCCTATCGCGGCATAAATACGGTCTCGCTCTGGGCGGCCGCCTATGGCAGCGGCTATGCGAGCGGGGTCTGGGGCACCTATCGCCAGTGGCAGGCGCTCGGCGCGCAGGTCCGCAAGGGTGAGCACGCCAGCCTCGGTGTCCTCTGGAAGGAGTTTCACGCGAAGGGCGACGACGCCAGCGACGATGACGACCATCGACGGCTTTTCGCCAAGGCGTTCGGCCTGTTCAACGCCGATCAGGTCGATGGCTATGCGCCCAAACCGGGGCCGGACCTGCCCGAGAGCGAACGCCTCGCCGCCGCCGAAGCCTTCATCGCCGCCCTCGGCATCGATACTGTCTACGGCTCGGCCAGCGCCTATTATCACATCGCCGAAGACCGCATCCACATGCCGGATTTCAGCGCCTTCCACGACGCTCACGGCTTCTATGCCACCCGTATTCACGAGGCCGCTCATGCCAGTGGCGCAGCCCATCGGCTCGACCGGGATTTCAGCGCCAAGTGGACCAGGCACGCGCTCGCGATGGAGGAAGCGACCGCCGAGCTGACCGCCTCGTTCCTGCTCGCCGATCTCGGGATCGCCCACGAGCCGCGGCCCGACCACGCCGCCTATATCGCTTCCTGGCTCCAACTCCTGAAGGATGAGCCGCGGGCGATCTTCACCGCAGCCAGCAAGGCGCAGGCCGCCGCTGACTGGATGCACGCCCAGCAGCCATGAGCGTCGTGCTCATTGACTCGATGATATTACGGATATACTCGTAGTGTCATCGAGTCGTTATCAGGAGCCATTCCATGAAGCGCATCCATCTGCACGTCAGCGTGCCCGATCTCGGCGCGTCGATCCAGTTCTACGAGACGCTGTTCGGCGCCGCGCCCGTCGTCGTGAAGGACGACTACGCCAAGTGGATGCTCGACGATCCCAAGGTCAACTTCGCGATCTCCGAGCGCGCGCGCGCGGCCGGCATCGACCATATCGGCATCCAGGTCGACAGCGCCGATGAGCTCGGCGCGCTCGCCGGTCGCCTCAAGGCCGCCGGGGCGGAGACGTTCGATCAGGAAGCGACCACCTGCTGCTACGCGCAGTCGGACAAGAGCTGGGTCCGCGATCCCGCCGGCGTGCGCTGGGAGACCTTCTTCACCTTCGGTGAGGCGACCAGCTACGGCGAGGACGAGGTGCTGCCCGAGCCCGCCGCGGCCTGCTGCGGCCCCGCCGATGCGCCCGCGCCAAAGCAGGCGTGCTGCTGATGGACGCGAACGCTGCCGTCGCCTCGCTCTCGGCGCTCGCGCATCCGGGCCGCCTCGAGGTCTTTCGCCTGCTGGTCCGCGCCGGCGCCGAGGGCATGGCCTCGGGCGATATCGCGCGCGCGACGGGCCATGTCCCGCAGACGCTCTCGGGCAACCTCAACATCCTCGGCCACGCCGGGCTCGTGTCGTCGCGGCGCGAGGGCCGGTCGATCATCTACACCGCTGATTATGCCCGCATGACCGACCTGCTCGGCTTCCTGATGGAGGATTGCTGCGGCGGCGCCCCGGAGATCTGTGCTCCGCTCGCCGACGTGGTCACCAGGGCCGCCTGCTGCCAACCCGGAGCCGTTCAATGACCGACCGTGTTTTCAATGTCCTGTTCCTCTGCACGGGTAACTCGGCCCGCTCGATCCTCGCCGAGAGCGCACTGAACAAGCTCGGCGAAGGCCGGTTCCGCGGCTATTCCGCAGGCAGCTTCCCCAAGGGCGCGGTCAACCCCGACGCGCTGAGGCTGCTGGAGCGCATCGGTTACCCGACCGAAGGCCTTCACTCGAAGAGCTGGGAAGAGTTCTCCGTGCCGGACGCGCCGGTGATGGATTTCGTGTTCACCGTTTGCGACGATGCGGCGGGCGAGACGTGTCCGGTCTGGCCCGGCCATCCGATGACCGCCCATTGGGGCATCGAAGATCCGAGCCATGTCGAGGGCAACGACATCGAGCGCGAGCGCGCCTTCGTGACAGCGCTGCGCTATCTCGAGAACCGCATCAAGCTGTTCATGGCGCTGCCGTTCGACCAGCTCGACGTGAGAACACCGGGAATAAAAGGGGCCACGGATCGGCCAGTCTCACCGGATTAAAAAGGGGCCAGTCCTGCTAGACCTCCGTTTTTGGGCGGAGGTGGAGGATGAAGAGAGTGGAGCTTTATCAGAAGGTCCGCCGCGCCGTGCTGATTGACGGGATGAGCCGTCGCGCTGCCGCCCGGTATTTTGGGATCAATCGCAAGACCGTCGACAAGATGCTGTGCTTTCCAGAGCCAGCAGCGCACGGCCGGAGCGGGCAAACCTACAGCCGCAAGCTGTCCGGATTTACCGACATCATTGACCAAATCCTGGTGGATGACCGCAAGGTTCACATCAAACAGCGACACACTGCCGCGCGTATTTTCGAGCGTCTGCGCGATGAACATGGCTTCACCGGCGGCATCACCATTGTTCGCGACTATGTGGCGGGCGCCAAGTTGCGCAGCCGCGAGGTGTTCATACCATTGAGCCACAAGCCGGGGCATGCGCAGGTGGATTTTGGTGAGGCGGACGGGATCATCGACGGCAAGTTGGTGCGGTTCCACTATTTCTGCATGGACCTGCCGCACAGCGATGCGCCGTTCGTTAAAGCCTATCCTGCCGAGGTGGCTGAGGCATTTTGCGAAGGGCACGTGGCGGCCTTTGCCTTCTTCGGCGGCATCCCGCAGTCGATCCTGTATGACAACACCAAGCTGGCAGTGGCGCAGATCCTGGGCGACGGGAAGCGCGAGCGCAGCCGGATGTTCTCGACCCTCCAGAGCCATTACCTGTTCGAAGACAAATTCGGGCGCCCCGGCAAGGGTAACGACAAGGGCAAGGTCGAGGGGCTGGTCGGTTATTCCCGGCGCCACTTCATGGTGCCGAGGCCAGAGGCGCCCAGCTTTGATGCGCTGAACGCGCGCTTTGTCGAACAATGCATGGAGCGACGACAGGCCATCTTGCGCGGGCATGAGCGCAGCATCGGTGACAGGCTGGTGGCTGATCTGGCGGCCTTTATGCCGCTACCGGCGGTGCCGTTCGATCCCTGCCATATGGTGACGGGGCGGGCCTCGTCGATGTCGCTGGTGCGCTATCGTACCAATGATTATTCGGTGCCGACGGCCTATGCCCACCAGGAGGTCGTAATCAAAGGCTATGTCGATCGGGTTGCGATCATCTGTGGCGGGGAGCTGATCGCAGTGCATCCGCGCAGCTATGAGCGGGAGGACTTCATTGCCAACCCGCTGCACTATCTGGCGCTGTTAGAACAGAAACCCCGCGCGCTTGATCAGGCAGCGCCGCTCGATGGCTGGGTGCTGGCTGAACCGATGCATCGCATCCGACGACTGATGGAGGCGCGCAGCGGCAAAGAGGGACGGCGCGAGTTCATCCAGGTGCTGCGGCTATGCGAACGCTTCGAGCAGTCCCTGGTGGAATGGGCAGTGGCCCGCGCGCTGGAGATGGGGGCAATCAGCTTCGATGCGATCAAGATGATCGCGCTGGCCCGCCTCGAACAGCGTGTGCCGCGCCTCGATCTGCAATTTTACCCGCATTTGCCGCGCGCGAATGTCGGGCGTACCGATCCGCGCACCTACATGGGCCTGCTCTCGCAGGCAGGCACTCCAGCGACGGGAGTGGCAGCATGAGTGATCCCATGATGCCGCTGCCAGCCATCGAGGCCGAACCCACCAGCGTGCCGCCCGCTGTACTACTGGCCAACCATCTCAAAGCGCTCAAGCTGCCCACCTTTGTGCGCGAGTATGAGAAGGTCGCCTTCGAGGCCGCGCAGGATCGGGCCGATTACCCCCGCTATCTGCTGCGCCTGTGCGAACTTGAACGGATTGATCGCGAGCGCCGGATGGTGGAGCGCCGTATCCGCATGGCTCGCTTCCCGCACACCAAGAGCTTTGACACCTTCGACTTTGCAGCCCAGCCATCACTGAACAAGGCCTTGGTTCTGGAACTGGCGCGCGGTGAATGGATCGAGCGGCGGCGTAATGTCATTGCGCTGGGCCCCAGCGGCACCGGTAAGACCCACACCGCCCTCGCGCTAGGACTGGCTGCGTGCCAGAAAGGGCACAGCGTGGCCTTCACAACGGCCGCGGCGTTGGTCCATGACCTGATGGAGGCTCGCGACGAGCGTCGCTTGCGCAGCCTGCAAAAGCATCTGGCATCTGTAAAGCTGCTGATCCTCGACGAGTTGGGATATGTACCATTCACCGCCGTGGGCGGCGAGTTGCTGTTCGAGGTACTCAGCCAGCGCTATGAACGCGGCAGCACGCTGATCACCAGCAATCTGCCCTTCGATGAATGGACATCGGTGTTCGGCTCCGAACGCCTGACCGGCGCCCTGCTCGACCGGCTGACACACCACGTCCACATTCTCGAGATGAATGGTGACAGCTTCCGTCTCGCCAGCAGCCGCAAGCGCCAGAAGGACAAGGGGGAGGATAAATGACCTAAGAACGGGCGGCCATCGGCAGCGGGAAATCGGCTTCCGCTCCGCTCCAGCCGCTTCCCCGCTGCCGATGCTGCCCAGCCTCAACCTTGGGGCTTTTTGTTCAAACCAACTGGCCCCATTTTAAACCGGTGCCTGGCCCGTTTTTATCCCGGCGTTGACACCGCGGCGCCGTTCCCGCCAATCCTGCGCCGCAAAGATGGGAGGAAGGTCGCAGCCATCCAGCGCTGGCCGACCCTCGCCCACGGCTGAATCCGGTCGGGCGTCCCACAGAGAGGAGGCATTATGTTCGAGCCGTTTCCCGGCAATTACATCTGGAGTCTGTCCGTCAACATCGCCTTGTCGATGGGAGGCGAGATCGGTGAGATCGATATCGCCAACCGCAAGGTCGCAGAGGCGGCCAAACAAGGGGCCGACCACGGCACAAAAGCCTTCTTCGAAGCCTGGCGCGACATGGCCGAGAAGGTCGCGGCGCTGGGCGAGGAGGATGAGGCCAATGGCAGGCCGCTGTCCGCCTCGCGGAAATATGCCCGCGCGGTTGCCTATTATATCGTCTGCGAGCGGATGCAGGATCGCGACCATGCGCCGCGCAAGGAAGCCTATCGCCGAATGCTGGAATTGCGCGACCGGATGATCGCCACCGGCGGGCTCAACTGCGAGGTCGTCTCCTTTTCCTATGAGGGCAGGACATTGTCGGGCCTATTCGTGCGCGCCGGAGGGGTGGACGGGCCCGCCCCCTGCATGATCCACTGCAACGGGCTCGATAGCATCAAGGAGATGCTCTACCTGTCCGAAACCGCCCAGGAGATGAGCCGCCGTGGCATTGCCAGCCTGCTCATCGACCAGCCCGGCGTGGGTGAGGCGCTGCGGCTCGAGGGCCTGACCGCGATCCACGACAGCGAGCGCTGGGCCGGAGCCGCGATCGATTATCTGGAGACCCGCCGCGAGGTCGATGCACGGCGGATCGGGATCGTCGGCATCTCGCTTGGCGGCTATTTCGCGCCGCGCGCCGCCGCTTTCGAGCCCCGGCTGTCGCTTTGCGTATCGTGGGGCGGCAACCACGACTGGGGCGAGATTCAGCGGCGGCGGATGCGCCGGGAAGGCGATCACCCCGTTCCGCATTACTGGAACCATGTATTGTGGGTCTGGGGTCAGCCCGATGTCGACAGTTTCATGAAATATGCCGAGAATGTCTGCCTCGACGGCGTTGTCGAAAAGATCCGTGCGCCCTATCTTGTCACCCACGGCGCCGGTGACCGCCAAATCCCGTTGGAATTCGCGCATAAGTCGCACGACCAGGCGGTGAACAGCGCGCACCGCGAGCTTCGCATCTTCACTGAGCGCGAGGGTGGCGTCGAGCATGTCGCCGCCGACAATATGGAGCCGTCGCGCAGCTTCATCTGCGATTGGGTGCGCGAGCAGTTCGCCGCCGGCGCGCGCAGTTGACGGTCGGCGATTAATGCTGCGCCTTCATCATATGAGCGAGTCCACCTGCTCGCAGCGGGTGAGGCTGGCGCTCGCCGAGAAACGCTTGGACTGGGAGAGCGTGCTCGTGCCGCCTGGCGGACTACGCGACCAGGCCTATCTTGCGCTGAATCCTGCGGGCGTCGTCCCCACCCTAATCCATCAGGACCATGTCCTCGTCGAGTCCCGCATAATCTGCGAATATCTCGAAGAGGCATTCCCGGCAGAACCGCTAATGCCGCTGCGCGCGTTCGAGCGCTATCGGGTTCGGCGCTGGACGAAACTGTTCGACGACAAACTTCATCTCGCGATCTTCGTGCTGAGCTTCGTCTGCTGGATGCGTGCGCGCTATCTCGCCCTACCCGACGCCCTGCGTGCTTCCGCGCTGCCTGGCATGACCGATCCGGTGAAGCGCCGGATCGCGGAAAATCTGCTCGAACGGGGATGGGATGCCGAGATACTCCGGGTGGCGCTGCGACAGCTCGTCAGCACGGCCGACGCACTGGAGACCGCATTGGCGGAGTCGCGCTGGCTGGGCGGTGATCACTTTTCCCTGGCGGATGTCGATCTGCTCACTGTCATCCAGCGGCTTGACGAACTGGGCGCGGGATCGCTGCTCGACGAGCGCGCGGCTGTCGCGGGTTGGCTGGACCGCAGTCGCCACCGGCTTTCCTTCGCGCTCGCCTTCGACACGTGGCGAAACGAGGAAACCGCCCGGCGCCATAGCCTGCTCGCCAACGAGGCCGCCGAGCGGTTCGCCGGCCTCATCGCGTCGCTCTGAGCACAACCGAACACAATATTCGCCAGACCGATCTTGCCCATCAGAACATGCAATTTGCCGCGCTCCGGCTCAGCCAATTACGGTCTGTTTCCATCAGCCAGATATAGGAGAAACCCATGATCACCGGACATGCGGGCCTGGTGCTGGGCGTTGCGGACATCCAGGAAGCTCGGCGCTTCGTCGACGATTTCGGCTTGCCGCTCCGGCACGCCGATGCGGAGACGGTAAGCTTTGAACTCGAGGAGGGCTCGACCGTCTTTCTGCGCCATCAGGACGATCCGTTACTGCCGCCGCCGCTGGGCGCGGCCGCCAGCGGGGTGCGCGAGATCATCTGGGGCGTCGACACGCGCGAGGCGCTCAACGCGCTCGCGGCCTCGATCAGCCAGGACGTCGCCGTTACCCGGGATGCGGACGGCAGCTTCGGCTTCGTCGATCCCAGCGGCATCGCCACGCGGCTCCGGCTGTTCCATCGCAAACCGGTGCTGAACGCGCCCGAACCGCTCAACGCGCCCGATGCGGTTCGGCGGCTCGGCAAACATCGCCGCTGGCGCAAGCGCTGTTATCCCAAGGTGATCCAGCATGTCGTCTATGTCGTGGATGACGCATTGGAGGCCGCCCGCTTCTACATCCACCGGTTGGGCTTCAAACTGTCCGACATTTCTGACGGTGTCGGCTATTTCCTGCGCGCGCCCGGAATCAGCGAGCATCACTCGATCTTCTTTTTGCAAAAAGGGGCCGTCCCCGGCGCCGACAGCCCGCGGCCCGATCATGTCTCCTTCGGCGTCGAGGATATCGACGAGATGATGGTCGGCGCGAATTATATGGATCGGCGCGGCTGGAAGAAATCCATGGGGCCCGGCCGCCACCGCATAGGATCCGCGCTTTTCTACTATTTCCACACGCCGTTCGGCATCGAGTTCGAATATGACACGGACAATGATCATCTCGACGAACATTGGCAGCCGCTGATCTGGGAACCGCGCTTCGGAATGCTCGCCTGGATAGCCGGCGACATGCCGCCCTTCTGGCGTCAGGAACCCGACTGGAACGTGCGCTATGTGCCAGCCGATCACCCCGTCTTCGTCCCTTATGAAACGGTCGCGCCCGCGTCCGATGCGCAGGGCTAGGCCGCATGAGCCGGAAATCGCGAATATTGATAGTGGGCGCGGGCATTGGCGGCCTGACTGCCGGTATCGCCCTGCTCCGCAATGGGGCCGAGATCGAGATCATCGAGAAGAAGGCGGACAATATCGTTTACGGCGTGGGGTTGAGCCAGCCCGGCAACGCGTTGCGCAGCCTGAAGTCGATCGGCCTGCTCGATCAATGCTACGCCGAGGGACTCGGCGCCGACTTCACCGAATGGTTGCGCGGCGACGGCGCGCTGATCGCCAGGACGCCGAGCCTGCGGCTCGCCGATCCGGATCGCCCCGCTTACAATAATATCGGCCGTCCCGCCCTGCAGCGCATCCTGCTGGCCGAACTCCGGCAGCTGGGCGCCGAACCCCGGCTCGGAGCCACCGCCGACGTCATCCAGACGGCCGGCGACGGCGTCGACGTCACCTTCAATGATGGGCGCGAGGCGCGCTACGACCTCGTGCTTGGCGTCGACGGCTTGCGCTCGCAGACCCGGCGTATGCTGTTCGGCGATGCTTTCGAGCCCGTCTATACCGGCCATGCGGTATGGCGCGTGCCGATGGAGCGGCCTTCCGGCATCGACTGCAACATGATCTTCTTCGGCACGGGCAAGAAGGCCGGGCTGATCCCGTTGAGCGGAAGCACCATGTATTTCTGGGTCGTCGTGAATGCGCCGGCTAACGAGCGCCTGCCGAGGGATCAGTTCCTGCCGCTGGCCCGGCGCGCCTTCAGTGGCTTTGGCGGCATTGTGGAGGATGTGGCGAGCACGCTGACCAGCCCCGATCGAATCGTATATTCGCCGATCGAGGAAGTTCGAATGCCGCTACCCTGGAGCATGGGCCGCACCGTCCTGATCGGCGATGCGGCGCACGCATCAGGCCCGCATCTCGGCCAGGGCGCGGCGATGGCCATGGAGGACGCCGTGCTGGCCGGTGAGATGTTCCATGACGCGGCTTCCCTACCGGAGGCGATCGCCGCCTTCCAGCAGCGGCGCTATCCCCGCGCCCGGTTCATTCAGGATCAGACGCGTCTGATGGGCGAGCGCGGACAGATGCAGGGCCGCGTCAGATGCTATGTGCGTAACCATTTCATCTTGCCCCGGGTGCTCCCGCGCGCGGCGGATGCCGTCGAGCGGATGATTGCTGAAAACCCCTGATCGGAAAGCCGGCGGACGTGCAGGGCGGCGGGCTCCATACCCCGACTTTCGGACCTCGCGACCCCGCCTGGTTTCAACGGAGAAGCGTACGATGATCCCGACAGTGGATGTGAACCTATATTCGCCCGACACGCTGGCCTATCCCTACGAAGCCTATCGGACGATCCGCGACGCGGGGCCGGTATGCCGGCTGGCGGGAAGCGATCTGCTGGCGATCGGCCGCCATGCCGACCTGCGCACCGCGTTGGCCGACTGGCAAAGCTTCAGTTCCGGCTCGGGCGTGGCGATGAACGCGCCGATGAACGCAGCGCTGCGTGGCACCATCCTGGGGGCCGATCCGCCCGAACATCAGCGTCTTCGCGACATCGTCGGACGGCCACTGACCCCAGCCCGGCTGGGTGCGTTGCGCCAGAGGATCTACCGCACCGCCGAGCAGCGCGTTGACGAGCTTGTGGCGCGAGGCACCTTCTGCGCAGCCACCGACCTCGCCCATTACCTGCCTATAACAGTCGTTTCGGAGCTGGTCGGGCTTCCGGAGGAAGGCCGTCAGCGCATGCTGGACTGGGCGGCCTCCGCCTTCGACGCCATGGCCCCGCTCGAAGCGGGCCGTTTCGAGGCAGCGATGCCCGTCATCGGAGACATGATCCGCTATGTGCGCGATCCCGCGCTGCCCGCCCGTCTGGTGGCGGACGGCTGGGCGGCCCAGCTCTATGCCGCGGTCGACGCCGGCGAGATCGACAAGCCCTTTTTCGAAAGCCTGATCCAGGCCTATCTCGCGCCATCGCTCGATACGACGATCTTCGCGACGTCCAACCTCATCTGGCTGTTTGCGCACCATCCCGACCAGTGGCAAAAGCTCCGCGAGCGCCCCGCCCTTATCCCGCGCGCGATCAACGAAGCGCTTCGGCTGGAAAGTCCCGCCTCGGGCTTTTCCCGTCTGGTCTCGCGCCCGGTCCGGGTCGATGGGATAGACGTTCCCGAAGGGAGCCGTGTGGTCATGCTATTCGCCTCGGGTAATCGTGACGAGCGGCGCTATCAGGATCCCGACCGGTTCGATATCGAGCGGGACAGTTCGGACCACCTGGCTTTCGGCCATGCGCTCCACCGGTGCGTCGGGATGAACCTGGCGCTACTCGAGATGACCGCGCTGCTGTCGGCCATGCTGCCCCGGGTTTCGGAGATCACACTGAACAGCGAGCGCCGCGCTGACAACGCCGTACTGCGCGGCTTCGCCGAGTTGAACATCACGGTCCGCTAAACCCCGTGGGGAGGGGCAAAGACTATAGCCAGTGGTGATCGCTTTAACAAAGCCGCCATCTTTTATCGATCCGCTACGGGCTTAGACCGACACGCGAGGCACCTCGCGCTCCTCCCAAAACGCCAAGAGGATATTATGACTGATTTCGATGTGTGCATCATCGGCTTCGGCCCCACCGGAGCGGTCGCGGCTGCCCGTCTCGCCGATGCCGGGCACAAGGTCGCGGTCGTCGATCGGCTGACCGATGTCTACGACAGGCCGCGTGCTATCGCGCTCGATCATGAGATCATGCGCCTGTTTCAGAATATGGGCGTAATCGAGGATATCCTGCCCCATGTGGCCGAATATCCTGCGTCTGAATATCGGGGCGTTGACGGCCGGATCATCAAGCGGCTGGATGCGGCCCCGCCGCCCTATCCCCAGGGTTGGGCACCCAACTATTCCTTCACCCAGCCGCCGGTCGAGAAGCGCCTGCGCGATCGAGCGGCCAGCGCTGGCGCTACGCT
Source organism: Rhizorhabdus dicambivorans (assembly GCF_002355275.1). NCBI lineage: Bacteria > Pseudomonadati > Pseudomonadota > Alphaproteobacteria > Sphingomonadales > Rhizorhabdaceae > Rhizorhabdus > Rhizorhabdus dicambivorans. The sequence continues at coordinate 4,208,414 of NZ_CP023449.1, forward strand.
GTTGCTCGGCCATGAATTGATAGCGCTTACCGAGGGAAGCGATCATATTGAAGTGGAGCTGCGAGATAGCGACGGCGCGCCAGTCAAGCTGGATGCGCGCTATGTCATCGGTGCCGATGGAGCGAACAGCACCGTCCGGCGGTTGTCCGGCCTGACGCTGGAGGATCTCGATTTCGACGAACCCTGGCTGGTCGTTGACGTGAAGGTGAACGAGGACACCTTAGCTGGCCTTCCCTCCGTCAATGTCCAATATTGCGAACCGGCCCGACCAGCTACCTATGTGGTGGGGCCAGGCGCCCACCGGCGCTGGGAGATCATGCTCAACGAGGATGAGGACCCAACGGCGGTAATGGAGCCGGAGCGCGTATGGGAATTGCTGTCGCGTTGGGTGAACCCGGCCACCGCGACCTTATGGCGCAGCGCCACCTATCGATTCCATGCCGTGGTCGCGCCCGAATGGCGGAAGGGCCACATCATTCTGGCCGGCGATGCCGCACATCAGCAGCCCCCCTTCCTGGGTCAGGGCATGTGTCAGGGGCTTCGCGATGCCGACAACCTCGCCTGGAAACTCAATCTGGTGCTGCGCGGATTGGCGCCTGACACACTCCTCGACAGCTATGGCCAGGAGCGTCGTGATCATGTCACGCGCCTGATCTCTATCATCAAGACCTTGGGCCGTTTCGTCTGTGAGCGCGATATCGAACAAGCGTGCCGCCGTGATGAGATGCTTATCGCCGAAATGGGCGGCGGAGTGGTGACAACCTTCCGCCAGGACATCATGCCGAAACTGGAGACCGGCTTTATCGCTTCCGGAGCAAATTCAGGTCGTGGAACCTTGTTCCCTCAGCCGCGGATCGTCGATGGCAAGCTGCTCGATCAAACACTCACCCCCGGCTTCCGCCTGATAGTGTTAGGGGATGCCGCTCAGCTCCCATCCATTGCTCCTGCAGCGCTGCCCGGCATAACCATTGCTCGGATCAGCGGCGCGAAGAGCCAAGTGTTTGAAGAACCTGAAGCGCGTCTTTTCGTTGAGACAGATAATGTCGCTTCCTCTTGGTTCGAGCGCCACAACGCCGTGGCGGCGCTTCTTCGACCTGACAATTACGTGTACGGAACGGTGTCCGATATAACCTTGGTCCCCACGCTGCTAAAGGAATGCTCCGTCGCACTGTCCAGAGCCTGAAATGCGGCCGATACGGGTTGACGGCCTGAGCGGGCGAACCACCTAAAGCAGCATCCTTAAAAGCCAGATTTTTAAGCGCGTCGTTGCCCATCGATGGCAATTTGACCATCGGTAAGGCTAGTTAAGGTCGGGCGAGCAGTTAAAACCTCCGCTCACTCCGCACAGCTCTTGAAAGCGCCGTACGTTTGCGATCGGCCCGACGAAGACCACCTTCCCAAACGTCGCTACTGGGACCCGGCTTGACGAGTCCGCTGTGGCCAACCGTTTTCCCGAAGCGGACAGTCCGCTCCCGGCCGAGGAGCCGACATATATAGATCCTTATGCCGATGCTCGCTTTGGCCAAGTCTGTCGCCAATTCGGACAGTCCGGACTGTCCCCGATAGCGGACATCGCTCTCCTCCTTCGGCTGACCCACAAACTCTGTCCGCTCGAAGGCCACCGTTGACCGCCTAAGATCACTCATCAGGAAGCACGGCAGTCGCGATTGTCATGTCTGCCCGCTGATTGAATCACGTGCGGGCGGAGCCTCGCATGTCACCTACCAAAGTTCTCGTCGGACAGATTTTGGTCGTCTTCATTCTAGCTTTGCTGGGTGTCTGGACCGCAACGCAGTGGACAGCAGCCTCGTTCGCTTATCAACCCGAACTCGGCAAGCCGTGGACAACCATCGGAGCTTATCCGCTCTATTACCCATGGGCGTTATTCAGCTGGTGGTACCACTTCGAAGCATACGCCCCGCTCGTTTTCGACCAAGCCGGGTTTATTGCCGCCACCAGTGGTTTAGTTGCCTATGGCGCTGCAATCGCCGGATCGGTCTGGCGGGCACGGCAGAACGCCTCGGTCACCACCTACGGGTCGGCTCGCTGGGCCAATACGGTTGAGATCGAGGGCGCAGGCCTGACAGCCGATAAAGGCGTCTATCTCGGCCGAACCGAACGTCATTATCTCCGCCATGACGGCCCTGAACACGTCATGGCGTTCGCGCCCACGCGGAGCGGAAAAGGCGTCGGCCTTGTCGTTCCAAGCTTGCTTGGCTGGATGGGCTCGGTCGTTGTCCACGACATCAAAGGCGAGAACTGGCAGCTGACCGCCGGATGGCGCGCGCATTTCTCGCATAGCCTGCTGTTCAACCCCACCGATCCGCGATCGGCACGCTATAATCCGCTATTGGAGGTTCGCCGGGGCGCACAGGAAGTCCGCGACGTCCAGAATATCGCCGACATCTTGGTCGATCCCGAAGGCGCGCTCGACCGGCGCAACCACTGGGAAAAGACCAGCCACTCGCTGCTGGTCGGCGCCATCCTCCACATCCTCTACGCCGACGAGGACAAGACGCTCGCGCGGGTAGCCGCCTTCCTGTCCGATCCGAAGCGCCCGTTCGTCGCGACGCTACGGGCGATGATGACGACTAATCATCTGGGCTCGACCGAAACGCCCATGGTCCATCCGGTCGTCGCATCAGCAGCACGCGAGCTTCTCAATAAGTCCGAGAACGAGCGCTCGGGCGTGCTTTCGACCGCGATGTCGTTCCTGGGCCTCTATCGCGACCCGACCGTCGCCGCCGTGACGGCGGCCTGCGACTGGCGGATCGCCGACCTCGTCGAGGGCCGGCATCCCATCTCGCTCTATCTGGTAGTACCGCCGTCCGACATCAGCCGCACCAAGCCGCTGATCCGCCTGATCCTCAACCAGATCGGCCGCCGCCTCACCGAGCAGCTCCACGCCGAGGGCGCGCCCGGCCGCCATAAATTGCTGCTGATGCTTGACGAGTTTCCGGCGCTGGGGCGGCTCGACTTCTTCGAGACGAGCCTCGCCTTCCTCGCCGGCTATGGCGTCCGCGCCTTCCTGATCGCCCAAAGCCTCAACCAGATCGAGAAGGCCTATGGCGAGCACAACTCGATCCTCGACAACTGCCATATCCGCGTCGCCTTCGCGACCAACGACGAGCGGACCGCGAAGCGCCTGTCCGATGCGCTCGGCACTGCGACCGAACAGCGGTCCATGCGCAACTATGCCGGCCACCGGCTGGCTCCCTGGCTCGCCCATGTCATGGTGAGCCGCCAAGAGACGGCACGCGCGCTACTGACGCCGGGCGAGATCATGCAGCTGCCGCCCGTGGACGAGATCATCCTCGTCTCCGGTCACCCGCCGATCCGCGCGAAGAAGCTGCGCTATTTCGAGGACCGGAGCTTCACCGGCCGTGTCCTGCCGCCGCCCGCCCTCGCTTCGAACGGTTATCCCGATCGGCCGCCGACCCGGTCCGACGACTGGACCGGCATGGTCCGAGCCGCCGACCCGCGGCTCGCTCCGACCGCAGCCGACGAAGATGCAGCGGAGGCCGGCGGCCTCGAACAGGCCCCGCACCCGGCACATGAGATTGAGCTGCCTGCGCCGGAGCAGGTGCAGAGCGCCGACCCGCTCGGGCTTAATGAAGACGAGCCGGATGCCGCGATCGACAAGCGCGCGATGGATCAGGCGCGGGCACTGGGCACGGCGCGCAGCATCTACGCGATGGATGCCGGCACCACGCATCCCGGCAATCTCGAGCTGGACCTCTGACCGTGGTCGAGCGCGTCCGCTACCAGCTCTTCCTGCCAAAGCCGCTCAGCGATCGGTTGGAGGCGCTCGCCGCGAAGCCCGGGGCGACCAAGTCCGCGATCCTCACCGACGCGCTGACCGCCTGGCTCAATCGTCGCGGCGCGTCCGAGCTCGAAGAGCGCTTCGCGATCCGGCTCGACCGGCTGACCAACGCGATCGGGCGGGTCGAGCGCGACGGCCATGTCGTGCTCGAAACGCTGGCGCTATTCATCCGCTTCGAGCTTTCGATCCAGGCGCCGCTGGCGGAGAATGATCAGGCAGGCCGGGCTGTCGCCCGGCAGCGCTTCGAAGCCTTCGTCCAGCAGGTCGGACGGCAGGTTGCCGCCGGCAAGCGGACGCTCGGGCCCGAGGAGGGCGACCGGTGAACCCCGGCTTCTCTGCCGATCGCCGCCGCGCGATGCTCCGAACCGCCATGGGGCCCGCGATCGCGGACGCACTCGCCGATCCGCTCGTCACCGAGATCATGGTCAATCCCGACGGGGCTTTGCGGCTCGACCGGCTGGGAGAAGGTCGGATCGATACCGGCACCAAACTCGACGCCGCGACAACCGAGCGGATCATCCGCCTCGTCGCAAGCCAAGCAGGCGGCGAGGTTTTGCCGGACATACCGATCGTTTCAACCGAGCTGCCCGCCCATGTCGACGGCGGCGCCGGAGAGCGCTTCGAAGGCCTCCTGCCGCCGATTTCGACCGGGCCCTGTTTCTCGATTCGGAAGCCCGCGGGCCGCCTCTACAAGCTCGACGACTACGTTGCTGACGGGCTGATGGCCCCGGTCGCGGCAGACCAATTGCGCGCCGCCGTCGTCCAGCGGTCGAACATCTTGATCGCCGGCGGCACCAGCTCGGGGAAGACGACGCTCGCGAATGCGCTGCTCGCCGAACTGGCGTGGATCGACGCGCGGGTCATCCTCATCGAGGATACGCGCGAGCTACAGAGCCCGGCGCCCGATACGGTAGCGCTGCGCACCCGCCCCGGCAGCGTCTCGATGCGCGATCTGGTGCGGTCGACCCTGCGCCTGCGCCCCGATCGCATCATTGTCGGCGAAGTTCGCGGGCCGGAAGCGCTCGACATGCTCAAGGCGTGGAACACCGGCCATCCGGGCGGGATCGCGACTATCCATGCCAACAGCGCGACCGCTGCCCTCTACCGGGTCGAGCAGCTGATTCAGGAAGCGGTGCTCACCGTCCCGCGCGCGCTTGTGACCGAAGCGATCGACATCGTCGTCTTCATCGCGGGCCGCGGCGCCGACCGGCGAGTCGCCAGCGTCGCCCGCGTGATCGGTGTCGATCCCGATACCGGCGCCTACGCCCTCACCGAACTTCTTCCCCCAACCCAAGGAGACTGACCATGCGCGCCATCGCGATCATTCGCCCACTCATAGCGGCTCCGCTGCTCACGATCGCCGCGGCGGCGCATGCCGCCGGCTCAGGTATGCCTTGGGAAGAGCCGCTCGAACAGGTGCTCGAGTCCGTTCAGGGTCCGGTGGCCAAGATCATGGCGGTGATCATCATCATCGTCACCGGGCTGACCCTGGCGTTCGGGGAAACGGCAGGCGGCTTCCGCCGCCTCATCCAGATCATCTTCGGCCTCTCGATCGCCTTTGCCGCGTCGAGCTTCTTCCTGTCCTTCTTCAGCTTCGGCGGTGGGGCGCTGGTCGCGTGACCGACGCTACGCCCCATCTCGAAGGCTTCGAAGTGCCGATCCACGGATCACTCGGCAGCCCGATCCTGCTGGGCGGGGCGCCGCGCGGCGTCGCCATCATCAACGGCACGCTGGCGGCGGCGATTGGGCTCGGCCTCCAGCAATGGTTGCCCGGCCTGATCCTCTGGCTCGCCGGTCACAGCCTCGCCGTCATGGCGACGCGCCGCGATCCCGACTTCCTGCCCGTGCTGCTCCGGCATCTTCGCCAGAAAGCCTATCTCTCATGCTGAACCTTCGCGAATATCGCGGCACGGCCGACAGGCTCGCCGATCATCTCCCATGGGCCGCGCTGGTGGCGCCCGGCGTCATGCTCAACAAGGATGGCAGCTTCCAGCGCAGCTTCGCCTTTCGCGGGCCCGACCTCGAATCCTCGACCGAGGCCGAGCTGATCTCGATCTGTGCGCGGGCGAACAACGTGCTGAAGCGCTTCGGCACGGGCTGGGCCATGTTCTTCGATGCCGAGCGCCGCGAAGCGCCCGGCTATCCTGACAGCAGCTTTCCCGATGCCGCGAGCTGGCTGGTCGATGCCGAGCGCCGCGCCGGCTTCGAGGCCGAGGGCGTCCATTTTGAGAGCCGCTACCACCTGACTCTCGTCTGGCTGCCGCCGGCCGACAACAGCGAGACCGCCAGTCGCTCGCTGATCGACCGACCCGAGACCGAAGCCGGACGGGATTGGCGGGGCGCCCTGCAGCAATTCATCAGCGAGACGGCGCGCGTCTTCGACCTGCTCGCCAGCTTCCTGCCCGAGATGGCGGCGCTCGATGACGCCAAAACGCTGACCTTCCTGCACGATGCCATTTCCGACCGGCGCCATCCGATCGCCGTTCCGGCAACGCCTATCTATCTCGACGCGCTGCTCACCGATGCCGCCCTGACCGGCGGGCTCGAGCCGCGCTTGGGCGAACTTCATCTTCGTACGCTGACCGTGCGGGGCTTCCCCAGCCTCAGCCGCCCCGGCCTGCTCGACGCGCTCAATCACCAGGACTTCGCCTATCGCTGGTCGACGCGCTTCATTGCGCTCGACAAGGTTGATGCCACCAAGGCGCTGACCTCGCTGCGCCGGCAATGGTTCAACAAGCGCAAGTCGGTCGCGACCCTGTTGCGCGAGGTGCTCTACAACCAGCCCGCCCTGCTGCTCGACAGCGATGCCGACAACAAGGTCGTCGATGCCGACCAGGCCTTGCAGGCGCTCGGCGGCGATCATGTCGCCTTTGGCTATCTGACGATGACGATCACCGTCACCGATCGCGATCGGGACGCCGTCGAGGATAAGGTCCGGCGGGTCGAGCGCATCATCAACGGCCTTGGCTTCACCACCATCCGCGAGACCGTGAACGCGGTCGAAGCCTGGCTGTCGTCGCTGCCGGGACACGTATATGCCAATGTCCGGCAGCCGCTCGTCCACACGCTGAACCTCGCCCACCTAATGCCGCTGGCCGCGGTCTGGGCGGGGCCAAAGCGCAACAAGCATCTCGACGGACCGCCACTGCTCCTGGCGAAGACCGCTGGGGCAACGCCGTTCCGCTTGTCGACCCATTTCGGTGACGTCGGCCATATGATGGCGGTCGGTCCCACTGGCGCCGGCAAATCAGTATTGCTGGCGCTCATCGCGTTCCAGTTCCGGCGCTATCCCGGCGCCCAGATCTTCATCTTCGACAAGGGCTGGTCGGCCCGTGCGGCGGTGCTGGCGATGGGCGGCCGGCATCATGCGCTTGGAAGCGACGAGGTTGGGCGATCGCTCGCCTTCCAACCGCTGCGGGATATCGACGACGAGACCCAACGCAGCTGGGCAGCCGACTGGATCGCGGCTCTGTTCGAGCATGAACGGCTGATCGTCACGCCAGACATCAAATCTGCGCTTTGGACTGCCTTGTGCAGTCTCGCGTCGGCGCCACCCGAGGAGCGATCGCTCACGGGCCTGTCGTTGCTCCTGCCCACCAACGCACTGCGGCAGGCGCTGGCCCCCTATACGCTCGACGGACCGCACGGCCGGTTGCTCGATGCGGCCGAGGCACCTCTTTCGTTCGGGGACATCCAGTGCTTCGAGACCGAGGCGTTGATGGCGCAGCCCGCGGTGGTTGCCCCCGTGCTGAGTTATCTCTTCCACCGGCTCGAGGCGCGCTTCACTGGGCGACCAACGCTGCTGATCCTCGACGAGGCCTGGATCTTTCTCGACCATCCGCTGTTCGCGGCCCGGATCCGCGAATGGCTGAAGGTGCTGCGCAAGAAGAATGTCGCGGTGCTCTTCGCCACCCAGAGCCTGGCCGACATCTCCGCCTCATCCATCGCGCCAGCGATCATCGAGAGCTGCCCGCAACGCATATTGCTACCGAACGACCGCGCGATCGAGCCGCAGAGCAGGGAAGCCTATGCGCGCTTCGGGCTCAACAGCCGCCAGATCGACTTAATCGCGCGGGCGACGCCCAAACGGCACTACTACCTCCAGTCAGCTCGCGGGAACCGCCTGTTCGAGCTTGGGCTCGGACCCATCGCGCTCGCGCTCTGCGCCGCGAGTGATCCCGCCAGCCAGAAGCTGATCGACGCCATCCTCGACGAGCACGGCACCGCCGATTTCGCGCGCCGCTTCATCGACGCCGTCGGTCCCTATTGGGCCGCGCCGCTGCTCGATGACTTCCCATCCACCCCCGCCCCCCAAGAAGGAGATGTCCAGTGAACCGTCGCCGCATCATCATCGCCGCGCTCGCCAGCGCCGCTGCCGCCGGGACCGTCGCCGCCGTCGTGCTAGTGCCCGACACACCCGCCCGGGCCCAGCTCTCGGTCTTTGATCCTAGCAACTATGCCCAAAACATCCTGACCGCTGCGCGCACGCTACAGCAGGTCAACCAGCAGATCCGGCAGCTCCAGAACGAAGCCGACATGCTGACCAACATGGGCAAGAACCTGTCGAAGATCGACTTCCCGCAGCTGAACGCCCTCAAGCAGAAGCTCGCCGAGATTGATCGACTGATGGGGCAGGCCCAGGGCATCGACTTCAAAGTCGATCAGCTCGACGAGCGCTTTTCCCAGCTCTTCCCGCGCGACTTCGCCTCGGCGCTTCGCGGTGACCGCCGAATCGTCGATGCCCGCGCGCGGCTCGATGCGAGCTATGAGGCCTTCCGCCACACAATGGCGGTCCAGAACCGTGTGGTCGAGAATGTCCGCGACGATGCCCAGACCCTCGCTGAGATCGTCGATCGCAGCCAGGGCGCCGAGGGCTCGCTCCAGGCGCAGCAGGCGACCAACCAGCTGCTCGCGCTGACCGCCAAGCAGCAATTCCAGGTCCAGCAGATGATGGCCGCGCAGTTCCGCAGCGACGCGCTCGAACAGGCGCGCCGCGCCACGCAGGCGGCCGAGGCGCGCGCGGCCACCAAAAAGTTCCTCGGCTCCGGATCAGCCTACCCCCCGCCCGAATAGCCCCCCGCGGGCCGGTTAGGCCCTGATCCGGTCAGCGGTGACGGTTCGCCTCCCGTCACTGCCGTCGCGGGGCGCGGGCCCGCTCCCCGCTCGCGCCCCGCGACACCCTTCGAAGGACAGCCCAGTTGCAAGATCTCAGCGTCATCGACCGCTTTCTCCAAGCGTTCATCACCTACATCGACAGCGGCTTTGGCCTGCTTGGTTCCGATGTCGGCTTCCTGACGTCGACGCTTATCGCCATCGACATCACGCTAGCGGGGCTGTTCTGGGCACTCGGCGGCGAAGACAATGTCATTGGCCGGTTCCTGCGCAAGATCCTCTACGTCGGCGCGTTCGCGTTCATCCTTAACAGCTTCTCGACGCTGGCCGACATCATCTTCCGGTCCTTCGCGCAGGCGGGCCTCACCGCAGGCGGCGGGACGCTCTCGGCGGATGACCTGCTGAAACCTGGCCGGCTCGCTGGTGTCGGCTTCTCGGCCGCCTGGCCGCTGCTCGATCAGGCCAGCGACATGGTCGGCATCACGACCTTCTTCGATAATTTCCTGACGATCATGATCCTGCTGTTCGCCTGGATCATCGTCATCATCGCCTTCTTCATCCTCGCCGTGCAGATGTTCGTAACGATCGTCGAGTTCAAGCTGACGACGCTCGCCGGCTTCATCCTGGTACCCTTCTCGCTGTGGAATCGGACTGCCTTCCTCGCTGAGCGCGTGCTCGGCAATGTGGTGAGTTCCGGCATTAAGGTGATGGTGTTGGCCGTCATTGTCGGGATCGGCTCCAACTTCTTCGGCGAACTCCGTGACGCACTGCAGGGTCAGGAGCCCGACATCGGTCAGGCGATGAGCCTGGTGCTCGCTTCGCTCTCACTCTTTGGCCTCGGCATCTTCGGGCCCGCGATCGCGAGTGGTCTGGTCTCCGGCGCCCCCCAACTTGGAGCAGGCGCCGCGCTCGGTACGGTTGTCGGCGCGGGTAGCATCGTCGGGCTCGGTGGCGCGGCGGCAATCGGCGCCGCCCGCGGCATCGGCGGCGGGGCCGCGGATGCGGTTCGCGCTGGAACTTCGATGGGCACTGCGGCATCGACCGCCTACGGGCTCGGGCAGGCTGCGGCGGAAACCCCGTCGGTGGCGGCCGGTCTCGGTGGTGTCGCCCGGGCCGCTGGCAACGCCGTTCGGGCTCGGGCCTCGACAGTCCTCGGAGTCGATGAAGCCCGGGCCGCTGGCGCGGACAGTGGCCGCCGCGCCTTCGCAGGATCCGATGGCACTTCACCTGCATCGACTGGCGCCGATCGCGCGCCGGCTTGGGCGCAGGCACTGCGCTCGGAATCCAACGCCCGCCATCGCCGCCAACTCGCGGTCCATTCGCTGAGCCAGGGCGATCGCGGCGGCGGCTCCGCCAATCCCGACATCAAGGAAAGGAACGACTGACATGCTCTTCAAGCGTGCTGTGCAGCGCTATGGCCGAACGCCGCCGCCTGAAACACCCTACGCCCGCGCGGGCAAGGTCTGGGACGACCGCATAGGATCTGCGCGAGCCCAGGCTAGCAACTGGCGCTTCATGGCGATTGCGAGCCTCGGCCTAGCCGGGGGTCTGGCTGGGACGCTCGCCTGGCAGGCGACACAAAGCCGCGTTGTGCCCTACGTCGTCGAGGTCGACGCGCTCGGCGAAGCCCGAGCCGTTCGCCCGGCCGATGTCGAATATCGGCCGGGCGATCCTCAGATTGCGTGGCATCTCGGACGCTTCATCACTAATATCCGCTCGGTGTCGCTCGACCCCGTGCTGATGCGACGGGGATGGCTCGAAGCCTACGATTTCGCCACCAAGCGCGGCGCCGTCTTCCTCGGGGACTATGCGCGCGGCGCCAATCCCTTCGGGAAGATCGGCGAGAAGACCGTGTCGGTCACGATCACCAGCGTGGTGCGCGCGTCCGATCAATCCTTCCAGGTGAAATGGGTCGAGACCGCATATGAGCGCGGCAGCGAGGCCAGCTCGAGCCGGTGGACCGCGATCCTGACGGTCGTCACCAAGCCGCCGGCAACGGCCGACGTGCTCCGCCGAAACCCGCTCGGCATCTATGTTGATGCGATCGACTGGAGCCGGGAGCTTGAGACGTCCCTGCCGCAGCCGCGGCGACCTGTCGTACCACCCGCGAACATCCCGTCCGGATCGCCGCTGGATCCGACGCTCGCCGAGACGCCACCCCATATTCCTCAGGAGTTCGGAGCATGAAAAAGCTGTGTTTCATTGCCGCAAGCCTACTTGCAGCGCAGCCAGCCCTAGCCCTGCCATCGACCGGATCAGCTGTCCTGCAGGTGAGCAGCGCCATGCGTGCCGCAACGGTCGAACCGGCGCGGCAGGGCTACGTCAACGCCCTGCAGGTCTACGCATTCTCGGACGGCGCGATCTATCAGGTCTATACCGCGCCGGGCTCGATCACCGACATCGCGCTCCAGCCCGGCGAAGCGCTGATCGCCGTCGCCAGTGGAGACACCGTGCGCTGGGTGATCGGTGACACGACCAGCGGAACCGCTGAAACCAAGCGGGTGCATATCCTCGCAAAGCCAATATCGGCAGGGCTGAGCACCACGCTCGTCATCACGACTGATAGGCGGGCCTACCATCTTCGGCTGTCGAGCACCGCTATTTCGACGATGGCCGGGATCCGATGGTCCTACCCTCAGGACGAATTGCTGGCGCTGAAGCGCGCCGCCGTTGCGGCCGAGGCGGCGGCACCGATCGCGACCGGGCTGCAGATCGACCAGCTCAACTTCAATTATGCGATCAGCGGCGACAAGCCGAACTGGCGGCCGTTGCGCGCCTTCGACGATGGTCGGCAGACCTATATCGAGTTCCCGGCTTCGCTCGGTACCGGCGATGCGCCACCGCTGTTCGCGACCGGAGCAGACGGATCGGTCGAGCTGGTGAACTATCGCCAGCGCGGCCGCTTCTACATCGTCGACAGGATCCTCGACCGTGCAGAGCTTCGCTTCGGCCTCAGGAAGCAGCAGATCGTGCGCATCAGCCGCTATGCTGACGGGCGAGGTGGGGCGTGACGGGCGAGGCCACCCCGATGCCCGCGCCGAAGGTAGATCCTGAGACCTTGGTGCTTCGCAGTCGGCCGCCGCGCGCGATCCGCTTCCGTCGGGGGCTGATCGTCGGCGTCGCCGCGCTTGGTTCGGCGAGCCTGATCGGGCTGACCTGGGCAGCGCTAAAGCCGCAATTCCTCACGACCGCAGTGCAGGAAAGCGAGCTGTCCGCGCCGAGTCACCAAGCATCGGCTGATGCCCTCGCGGCGTTGCCTAACAACTATGGCGATGTGCCGAAGCTCGGGCCGCCGCTGCCAGGCGACCTTGGCCGGCCCATCCTGCGGGCCGAGCGCCGCGGTGATCTTGAAACAGCGTCATCGGTTCGGCAGCGGGAGGACAGTGAGCGGCAGGCCTATGCCGACGCCCTCAAGGCGGCTCGGCAGTCGCCGGTGCTGGTGCAGGCCGCCGGAGTGGCGACGGGCGCGCGCGGTGGCGACGCCGCAATAAGCATTCCGAGCTTGCGCGGTTCGGACGCGCTGCCGACCGCGGCTTCAGCTTTGGGCGAGCCGCTCGAAGGCCGCTCCGATGGGCGAGGTGCAATCAATCCGCACCGTCTGCTCCCGCCGTCATCGCCGTACATCCTGTCCGCCGGCAGTGTCATTGCAGCGAGCTTGTTAACGGCGCTCAATTCGGACGTGCCGGGCATTGTGGTCGCCCAGGTGACCCAGCCGGTATACGACAGCGCGACCGGAAGGCTGCTGCTCGTGCCGCAAGGTTCGCGGCTAATCGGGCGCTACGACGAAAAGCTGTCCTTCGGCGCGAATCGTCTCGCCATTGGCTGGCAGCGCTTGATTCTGCCTGATGGAAGCTCGCTCAGCCTCGACGATATGCCGGGAACCGACGCGGGCGGAACGGCCGGCCTCACCGATCAAGTGGATCGTCACATGGGTGCTCTCGTCAGCGCTGTGACTCTATCTACGGCGCTCAGCGTCGGCAGCGAGCTCGCGCTCGGCGGCGATGGGCGTCTGATCGATGCCATCCGGCAGGGATCGCAGCAGAGCGTCAACCGCGCTGGAGATCTGCTGGTGGGCAAGCAGCTGGACGTCCGGCCCTCGATCGTCGTCCGGCCAGGCGCAACTGTCCGCCTGCTCGTCCAACGCGACCTCATGCTGTCGCAGTGGAAAGGAAATGCACAATGACCGAGCTGAAACTCGCAAGGCTCCCGGATCGAAACCCCGTCAAGCTCGCGATCGCAGTCATGCCGGATCTGCACTCAGCCCTTCTCGACTATGCAGCGATCTACGCAGAACGATATGGCCAGCAGGAAGCACTGCCCGAGCTCATTCCGGCGATGCTCGAAACATTTATTGCCAGCGATCGCGGCTTCGCGAAGGCGCGCGAAGCCATGCGTTCAGACCAGTCTCGAAAATAAGGTCGACCGATGCCCAAATTGACGGAAACACCCGCAGGCGCCCCGTCTCCGTTCAGATCGAACGAGGAGGCCGCCCGCTACCTACGTCTCTCACCGCGAACCTTGGAAAAATATCGGGTTAGCGGCGAAGGACCGCGCTTTCGCAAGCTCGGCAGGAGGGTGGTCTACTCGGTGGTCGACCTCGAATCCTGGGCGGCGGCACGGGCTTGCTCATCTACCGCAACGCCGGCCGATTGAGCGGTCAGGCGGCAAGCGGGGACTGTTCGTCCGCGTAAAGCCACAGGATAGTATCATCGCCTTGCGCCGATCGCGTCGGAACACCGGGCTTGTTAGCCACGTGATCGCGCGCAGTCGGTCGTTCCAGATCGACCATACCCGCATCGGTTCTACCGCTGGACAACCACGCCAGCGTTTCGTTCCGCCGCTCCCCCGGCCCATTGGCAACCGCATTCAACATCAAATCCGATATCTTTTCCTGCTGGCGGCGAAGATGATCCGACATGATAACAGAGACCGTGATATACTCCTCGTTCACGCCGGGGAGCGCGTGGTTCATCAAAATCTTGGCATCGAGCGACGGTACTCGCGCAGCCTGAGCACAAGTCCGGAAGGTTTGCCGCAGATCATTGCCCCACTTACTAAGGATCGAACGGTCTTCCTGCGTTTCCTCGATATGACCCGATTTGCTAGCTGCCGCAAAAATCCAGGTTTCTGCCTGTTCTGGATATAGCCGGCGCGAGATCCTTATCGTGCGGATGAGGCAGCGGATCATCGCAGGCGACAGGACAATATCGAATGCCCGGTCGGCGCCGCCCTTGGGCATCGGAATGTGTAGCAAGCGACGATGCCAATTAATATGTTCAAGCGCCGAGCATTTGAGGGCGCCCGGACGGCAGCCCGAAAGCGCCGAGAAAAGATGGAATTCGCGCCGTACGGGATTCTCCAGGGCAACGAGCTCATCGAACCACTGAGGCAGCTGCCTCGGTCCCATCCCGGTCTTGCGACGGTGTTCCCGGTTCCAATCGACGGCATCGACCGGATTGCCGACCGGCAGGCTCCGGTCCTTTTTACGCGCGTGGTTATAGATCGCCCGTAGAGTCCTCATGGCGCCGTTGGCACCGTAGGGTCCATTCTCTTCGGTCAGCCGGTCATGGCGGCGAGCCACCATATCCGGATCATTGGAAAGCACCTTGATGGAGGTCTGCTTCCAGTCAGCGAAATACCGGTTCAGGTGGGTTTCGTAACCGGAGATGGTCCGCGGCGACCGGCTCTTGCGTTCGAGCGCGATCTTGAACCGCTCCCAAGCCTCCCACAGCGTCACCCCATCTTTGCGGGCCTCGACGGGGTCCTCGCCACGATCGACTGCCCGCTTGTCGGCTGCCGAGGTGATCTTGCTGTCGGAAATTCCCACCAGCGCTTTGCGAGCCTTAGTGCGTGCCTCACTGGCACTAACCTGGGGGGCTGAGCCAACCCGCACGCGTACCGTCTTACGGTGATCGCCCACGATGGTGTCCTGCTGGACACAGTAGGATTTGCGGCGCTTTCCGACGAGGACGAAGAAGTTGGTGACCTCGCTGTCACGGACAATGTAGCTCCCGCTATCGGCCAGTGGCAGCCGGCGCACGACATCATCGGTAAGCTTTATTCGATTAGCGCGCATCGTCGTCTCCAAGTCCGCAGACCCGTTCAGAAAACAATCTGAAAGGCCAAAAAGAACGGTTATTGAACGGTGGACTAGTCGAGGACATGGCACACCGATCAGCTACGATGAGATTATATGGCGACCTACTCACCCCACCAAATCAATGATTTAGGGGTAAAGGGATCGTGTCCGAGGGAAGCTCAGAGAAGCCTGTCGGACTCGCGTGGGCAGCTACGAATCTGAGGGTCGGACGTTCGAATCGTTCCGGGCGCGCCAAGTTCTTCCCGATATCGAGACATCCCAATTACTTAGATATCCCCGCGCGAGTTCGACATTTGGATGCGCTTGCTCGGCAAGGTGGGGGCAGCGTGCTGTGGCTGCTCCGCGCCAATGCCTGGGCCGACGCCAATCTGCTACGCGAAGCCAAGAGCCGGGGCGTCGATCCGGCCCGCGTCATTTTCGCCAACCCGATGCCGCATGAGTTGCACCTGGCCCGGCCGAAGCAGGCCGACCTGGTCCTCGACACCTTCAACGTCGACGCACACACCACCGCCACCGATGCGCTCTGGGGTGGGGTTGCCAGTCGTCACGCGGCCGGGGCGGCGGTTCGCCGCACGGGTGGGCTTCAGCTTGCTGACGGCGCTCGGCGTGCCGGAACTGGTGGCGCAATGTGATGCGGATTGTGAGGCATTTCACTTGATACTCGCCACCGATCCCAAACGGCCGGTCGCGGGCTGGGAGAAGGATCGCAGGTAATCGACCAACAGCGCCCTTGTTCGATACAGCGCGGTCGACGCGGCATTTCGAGGCCGTCTATCGGGCGCCTGTCAGCATCAGCTCAACGGACTGGCTCCCGCCGATATCGAAATCGAGTAGCTGGCGGGGCTATCTTGCTGTCCCCGCGCACGCTTACGCAGCTTCAGTCCGCGCTTCTGCGGGCGGAGGGGGAGGCTCCGCGCCTCCATGTCGCCCGGCCATTCGGGTGACCCGATCGGACGGCCGATGCCTTCGGCCTTGCGCAGGGCGGCATAGGTGAAGGCCTCGTCGAACGTCTCGCCGAGGAAGGCCGCGAAGTCGCCGACACGGCCGAGCGCGGGGGCGACGGTGACGAAGCGGCTGTCCCGGCCGGTGAGGTGCGCGCGTACACGTGACCAAGGCCAGTTCTCGGGGCGCTGTACCAGCCGGGCACGCACCGGATCAGTCGCTTTACCTCGGCCCCGTCGCCGATAAAGCGATCGCATTTCGGGATCGCTTTCGACCTCACCGCAGTAGCACGTCGGGCGCAGGCTCAGGGTGCGTCGCAACGGCCGGCGGAGCAATGACCCGCGCTTTCGGGACCTCTGCGGGTCCGCGACAGCGACAGCGAAGCCTTGCCCTTTCCGGCCGCTTCCACCCATAAGGGCGGCGGCCGCTCAATGGCGGTCGAGTAAAAATATGGATTATCCAGACGAATGACCGATGCGAGCTCAGTCGCCCTGATTCTCGCGCTTCCTTTCCTGGGCAGCCTGATCTCGGCCTTCCTGCCGGCCCGCGCGCGCAACTGGGCGGCGGGGCTCGCGGGCTCGGTCGCCCTGTTGGCGGCGGGGCTGCTGGCCGGCTTCTATTCCGAGATCTCGGCCGGTCGGGTTGTCCGCCATGCCGAGCCCTGGCTGCCCTCGCTCGGGCTGGACCTCACGCTCAGGATCAGCGGCTTCTCATGGCTGTTCGCCATGCTCATCGTCGGCATCGGCGCGCTGGTGGTGCTTTATGCCCGCTATTATATGTCGCCGCAGGATCCGGTTCCCCGGTTTTTCTCCTTCCTGCTGGCCTTCATGGGATCGATGCTGGGGATCGTTCTGTCCGGCAATCTCATCCAGATCATCTTCTTCTGGGAGCTGACCAGCCTCTTCTCCTTCCTGCTGATCGGCTATTGGCACCATAACCAGAGCGCGCGTGACGGCGCCCGGATCGCACTGATCGTCACGGGAACGGGCGGCGTGTGCATGCTGGTCGGCTTCCTGCTGCTCGGCAGGATTGCCGGCAGCTACGATATCGACCAGGTGCTGATGGCGGGGGACCTGATCCGCGGCCACCATCTCTATCTGCCGATGCTGATCCTCATCCTGATCGGCGCGTTCACGAAAAGTGCGCAATTCCCGTTCCACTTCTGGTTGCCGCACGCCATGGCGGCACCGACGCCGGTGTCGGCCTATCTGCATTCGGCCACGATGGTCAAAGCCGGCATCTTCATCCTCATCCTCCTCTGGCCCGTCCTCGCGGGCACGGAAAGCTGGTACCTGATCGTGGCGACGACCGGCCTGGCGACGCTTCTGGTCGGCGCCTGGGCGGCGATCTTCCAGCATGATCTTAAGGGTCTGCTGGCCTATTCGACGATCAGCCATCTCGGCCTCATCACCCTGCTCCTGGGCCTTGGCAGCCCGCTTGGCGCGGTGGCGGCGATCTTCCACACCCTGAACCACGCGACGTTCAAGGCGTCGCTGTTCATGGCGGCCGGCATCATCGACCACGAGACTGGAACCCGGGACCTGCGCCGGCTGAGCGGGCTCGCGCGCTTCATGCCGATCACCGCCACGCTCGCGATGGTCGCCGCCGCCGCGATGGCCGGCGTGCCGCTGCTCAACGGCTTCCTGTCGAAGGAAATGTTTCTCGCCGAAGCGCTGGAGGTGCACAGCGGCACCATTCTCGACCAGCTCCTGCCGGTGCTGGCGACGCTCGCCAGCATGTTCAGCGTGCTCTACTCGCTGCGCTTCATTCACCAGGCCTTCTTCGGACCGCCACCGGCCGACCTGCCACGCAACCCGGCCGAAGCGCCACCCTGGATGCGCCTGCCGATCGAAATCCTCGTGGTCCTCTGTCTGCTGGTCGGGATCATTCCGGCGGTGACCATCGGCCCCCTGCTGGACATCGCCGCGCGCTCGATCCTGCGCGACAGGACGCCTCTCTACGATCTCGCCGTCTGGCATGGCTTCAGCATGCCGCTGTTGATGAGCGCGATCGCGCTGGTGGGGGGCGTCCTGCTCTACGGGCTGCTCGGCGCGCGGCTGAACCGCACCGCGATATCCCCGCTCATCGGATGGATCAAAGGCCGGCGGACGTTCGAAACCGTGCTGGCAGCCACGATCCAGGGAGCGCGCAAGCTCTACGGCCTGGTCGGCACGCGACGGCTTCAGGTCCAGCTGCGCCTGTTGATCGTCACCGCCATCGTGGCCGGCGCGCTCCCCTTCATCAATCTCGGCTACAGCCTCGGATCACTTCCCGGCACGGTGATCGACCCTGTGTTCGCCGTCCTCTGGGGCCTGGGCGGCGTCGCCGCGATATGCGCGGCGGTCCGCGCGAAGTTTCACCGCCTGGCTGCGCTGATCATGGTCGGCATCGCAGGCCTGGCCACCTGCATAAGCTTCATCTGGCTGTCGGCGCCCGACCTCGGGCTGACCCAGCTGCTCGTCGAGACGGTGACGCTGGTCCTGTTGCTGCTTGGACTGCGCTGGCTCCCGCTGAGATCGCGGCACATTCCGGCCGATATCGGCACACCCTTCAGCGTCGGCTTCAGGCGGGGCGGCGATCTCCTCCTGGCGATATGCGGCGGCGCCGGTGCGGCCGCGATCGCCTATGCGATCATGACCCGCCCGGCGCCCGAGGGTATCTCCCGCTTCTTCATGGAACAGGCCTATCCCGGCGGCGGCGGCGCCAATGTCGTCAACGTCATTCTGGTCGATTTCCGCGGGTTCGACACGCTTGGCGAGATTACCGTGCTTTCGATCGTCGCGTTGACCGTGTTCACCCTGCTCAGGCGTTTCAGGCCCGCCGCGGAAAGCACGCAGATACCGGACCAGCAGAAGGTTCAGAACGCCTCCGATGGCGCGCGCGAAGGGAGCCAGCACGGCGACACCGCCAAACATTATCTCCTCGTGCCCCGGGTCATCATGGAGTGGCTGTTTCCGGTCATCCTGACCTGTGCTCTCTATCTGCTCGTGCGCGGCCATGACCTGCCCGGCGGCGGCTTTGCCGCGGGGCTCACGGCCTCGATCGCGATTATCCTGCTCTACATGGCCAACGGCACGCGCTGGGTGGAAGCCCGGCTCAACGTCCATCCGGTCCGCTGGATCAGCGTTGGCCTGCTCCTCGCCGCCACGACCGGCATGGCTGCCTGGCTGTTCGGCTTCCCCTTCCTGTCGACCTATTTCAGCTATTTCACGCTGCCGATCATCGGCGATGTCCCGATCGCCAGCGCGCTGCTGTTCGATATCGGCGTCTTCGCCGTCGTGGTGGGCACGACGGTGCTCATCCTCATCGCATTCGCGCACCAGTCGATCCGCACACCGAGAGCGGCCCCCAAGCCCGATGCCGTCGCTCCCGATCACGATATCGGGCAGATCGTCTGATGGAGGCCGTACTCGCACTGGGCATCGGCGTCCTGACGGCTTCCGGACTCTGGCTGCTGTTCCGCCCCCGCACCTTCCAGGTCGTGCTGGGATTGTCGCTGCTCTCCTATGCGGTCAACCTGTTCATCCTCGCCGCCGGGCGCCTGCGCAGCGATGCTCCGCCGATCGTCGGCAAGGGCGCCGTCGATCCCGCGCTCTACGCGGATCCGATCCCGCAGGCGTTGATCCTGACCGCCATCGTCATCTCCTTCGCCACCACGGCGCTGCTGCTCGTGGTGCTGCTCGCCGCCCGCGGGTTGACCGGCACCGACCATGTCGACGGCGAGGATGACGAGCGATGAACGGCTGGATGCACCATCTGATCGTGGCGCCGATCCTTCTTCCGATCGTGGTCAGCGCGCTGATGCTGGCCTTCGACGAACGGCGGCGGACGCTGAAGCGGGCGCTCAGCCTGGGCGCCACCGCTGCGCTGATCATCATCGCCGGACTGCTGCTCTGGCAGGCGGACGGGCGCCTCGATACCGGTATCGCGCGGCCACGGGCCTATCTGGTGGGCGACTGGCCGGCGCCGTTCGGGATCGTCCTGGTCGCCGACAGGCTGTCCGCCCTCATGCTGCTCCTCACCAGCGTCCTCGGCTTCACCGCACTCTTCTACTCGCTGGCCCGGTGGGACAGGTCCGGGCCACGCTTCCATGCCCTGTTCCTGCTGCTGTTCGCCGGACTGAACGGCGCCTTCCTGACCGGGGACATCTTCAACCTGTTCGTATTCTTCGAAGTGCTGCTGGCCGCTTCCTATGGCCTCATCCTGCACGGTGCGGGCGCGGAACGGACCAAGGCGAGCCTCCATTACATCACGATCAACATCGTCACCTCGCTGCTGTTTCTGATCGGCGTGGCGATGATCTACGCGGTGACCGGGACGCTCAACATGGCGGACCTCGCCAGCCGCGTCCCCGCCGTCCCGGCGGCAGACCTCATGCTGCTCGAAGCGGGCGCAGCGATCCTGGGCATCGCCTTCCTCGTCAAGTCCGGCACCTGGCCGCTCAGCTTCTGGCTGCCCCGCACCTATGCCGCCGCGGCCCCGCCCGTCGCGGCGGTGTTCGCGATCATGACGAAGGTCGGCATCTACATCGTCCTGCGACTGTCCTCGCTGCTGTTCGGCGCCACCTCGGGAAGTGCGGCCGATTTCACCGACCAGTGGCTGATCTGGTCCGGCTTCGCGACGATGCTGTTCGGCATCCTGGGAATATTGGCGACCAGAACCCTCTCCCGGGTCGCGGGCCATTATGTGCTGGTTTCCTCCGGCACGCTGCTCGCGGCGATTGGTATCGGCGGCGCCGCGCTGACGGCGGCGCTGATCTTCTACCTCGTCAGTTCGACGCTCGCGGTCGGCGCGCTGTACCTGATCATCGAGCCGGTGGAGCGCAATGCCGATGAGGATGACATGATCGCCGGCATCGCCGAGCCGGTGTTTGACGACGAATATACCGGCGCGGTCGAGGAGGAGGACAACGAGATCGGTATCGTCATCCCGGGCACCATCGCCGTGCTCGGGGGCGGCTTCATCTTCTGCACATTGCTGCTGGCCGGGCTGCCCCCGCTGTCGGGCTTCATCGCCAAGTTCGCCCTGATAGACGCGCTGTTCCGCGCCGATGCCATCGGGCCGACCGCCTGGATCCTGATCGGTCTCGTCATTCTGTCCGGTCTCGCCACGATGATCGCCCTGACGCGGGCAGGCATAGACCTGATATGGACCCCGGCCGAGGATTCGCCGGCCCGGCTCAGCGTGATCGAGGTCGTGCCGATCGGGATCCTGCTCTCCGTCTGCCTCGCGCTGATGATCTGGTCGGGGCCGCTCTTCCGCTACATGAAGGCGACCGCCGACGTGCTGAGCGATCCCGCAGTCTATATCGACGCCGTGAGGACGGCGCCTCGATCGGGCGGAAGCCCGGGATGAGGCGGCTCCTTCCCTTTCCGCTGCTCACCGCAGCGCTGTTCATCATGTGGATGCTGCTCTCCGGCTTTTCGCCGGGGCATATCCTGCTGGGCGCGGGCATCGCGCTGCTTGTGACAAGGGTCATGCTCTCGCTGGCACCGGAGCCGCCCCGCATCCGCTTCGGGCGGGCGTTCTGGAAGCTCGCGGGTATGGTGGTCGCCGATATCGTGCGGTCGAACATCGCCGTCGTCAGGATCGTCCTTTTCAACCCGGCCGCGCGGAAGTCGGGCTTCATCCAGCTGCCGACCGATCTGCGCAACCGATACGCGCTGGCGACACTGGCCATTATCATCACCGCGACGCCCGGCACATTGTGGCTGCAGCACGACCCCCGCCACGGCCGCATCCTCATCCATGTGCTGGATCTGGTCGACGAGGCAGCCTGGATCGAACTGATCAAGAATCGCTACGAGAAATTGCTGATGGAAATCTTCGAATGACCCAATTCCTGCTCGCAATGGCGATCACCACGTCACAGGTCATCCTCGGCGTCGCGATGGCTGGCGCCGCATTCCGGATTCTGAGCGGGCCGCGTGCGCAGGACCGGGTGCTGGGCCTCGACGCGCTGTACCTGGCGGGAATGCTGCTGCTGCTCACCTATGGCATCCAGACCGGACGCACCCTGTTCTTCGAAGCAGCGCTCGTCATTGCCCTGGTCGGCTTCGCCGGCACCGTTGCTCTCGCGAAGTTCCTCATGCGCGGAGAGGTGATCGAATGAGCCAGGCACCCGACCTGCCGGCCTGGGCCGCCCTGATCGTCGGGATTTTCGTTCTGCTCGGGGCATCGATCACCCTGATCGGGGTGATCGGACTGATCAGGCTCGGCAGCTTCTATGACAGGGTTCACCCCCCGACCCTGGGCCCGACCCTGGGGACGGCCTGCATCCTCGTCTCGTCGATAACCTGCTTCTCGGTGCTGCAGTCCCGGCCTGTCGTCCACGAGATCCTGATCGCGGTATTCGTGACGCTGACGACCCCCGTCACGCTCATGCTCCTCGCTCGCGCCGCTCTATATCGGGACCGCCGAGAGGATGTGCCGGACGTACCTCGCGATTAGGTCGGCAATGTCGGCGCGATGACGGAACAGCAGGAGAGCTAGGCCATCAGCGTGTTCCACATCATCCGTTCCAGCAACTCGCGATATTCCTGGGCGGGCATCAAACTACGCCGTTTGTAATGCCAGATGCCGTACAGAGTCAGTTGCTGCATGGAGAAGAATATCACGTTGAGCTCGCCATCGGTGACGGTGGGACGGAGAAGCTTCAGCATGGCCCCGCAGCGAGCCCTGTACTCCCGCTGCATGGCTACGATCTTCTCGCGAGCGGCGTCGGAAAGATGCGCCACCTGGCTTACAGACAGGATGTGGGATTGGCCGGAGGGTCCAAACAGATAATCGAGACGGACCTTCAAAAGCTGCCTGAGCTTTTCCTCCGGGGCCAGCGTCTCGTCATCGTCGATCGCCACGAGTTGGCCAAGTCCATACGCCATCGAATTGACGCAAATCGTATCCAGGATTTCCTGCTTGCTGGAAAAATGCCGATACAGGGCGGGGCCGGTAAGGCCTGCCTGCTTCAAGATGCTTTCGATGCCCGTCTCTTTATAACCTTGCTCGGCAAAGATCTTCGCCGCGATTTCCAGCAATTCCGCCTGACGTGACGCCGTCTTTTTTCGCTTTCGCACGTTCTCAGCCAAATTCTTCCTCCAGGCATCCCGATGCAATATCGTCGGCCATATGGCGCGATCCGACGCGAAAGCTCAACATCCCCGGCGCCGCGTCGGAAAGCGGCCTCACTCCTCTCCGATACCGGCATATTCGGCGCGACCGCTCGTCAGGGCCAGGACGCCCCGCCCGGCATTGAAGCGCGGCCACTTCGTAGGTGCACAATCCGTGCAAAGCCATGCCGCCTCGCCCCGGCCGGCCTTGCATGTCACGTCACGACATTCCACGCCACCCCCTCATCATCCATGAACACCAAATAACTATATACCAATCCATGCAACCGCAGCTTTTGGCCACATCTCCAAAACCTGCCGGAAGTGGCACCTGAAACTCCGTCTGTCAGGCGATATCACTGATATGATGCAGTCCGTCCCGGAAATTCTTGATTCTCGCACACCGCCCGTGAATAACAATAACGGTCAATAACTTTTGGCTGCTCGCCAAATTTTATCTGAATCCCAAGATCGCGAGGACAGTTTGAACATAGACACTCCGAGTTCCGCCCCGGCGACGCTGATCGATCTGCTGACGACGCGCGCCTCCGCCATCAAGCTGGTGGAGCCTGGGCCATCCGAGGAACAGCTTGCCTCGATCCTGAAGGCAGCGGTCAGTGCGGCCGACCATGGACGGCTTCGGCCGTGGCGCTTCGTCGTGATCCGGGGCGACGGACGAAGGCGGTTCGGCGACCTGCTCGCCAGAGTGCAGCAGGACGCCGACCCGGCGGCGTCCGAAACGCAACTCGAGAGCGCACGGGCGAAGGCCATGCGCGCACCCGTCATCATAGCCTTGCTCTGCGAAGCCGACCCCGCGAGCAAGGTACCCGTGATCGAGCAGCAATTTGCCGCGGCGGCAGCGGGGGCCCATCTCATGCTGTCGGCAAAGGCGCTCGGCTTCGGCTCGAACTGGAAGACCGGATCGGCCGCCTATCATCCCATCGTTCGCGAAGGCCTGGGCTGCGGCAGGGACGGCTCCATCATCGGATTCTTCTATATCGGCACCGAACCCAAGCCTTCACCGCTGGCCCGCGCGCCGATCGAGTCGGTCGTCCGGCATTGGTCCGACTGAGGGGCTGCCCGACGGGTCGGAACTCCCACGCCGGCCGCTGCGCGTCCGCTCCGGCTCGCGATGATGTCAGGCGGGAAGGTTCCGGCCCGGCGCGGCGGCATAGTGCCTCGCCAATACGGCGCAGACGACGAGCTGGATCTGGTGAAACAGCATCAACGGCAGCAGGATCAGGCTCAGCTGCGGCCCTGGGAACAGCAGGCTCGCGATCGGCAATCCGCTCGCCAGCGACTTCTTCGATCCACAGAACTGCAGGACGATCTCATCCTCGATCGACAGCGACATGAGCCGCCGGCCGATGAAGCGGGTGAGGAGAAGCACGACGCCGAGCAGCACGGTCAGCAGGACGAGCAGGATCACCAGGTCGACGGCTGCCACCTCGCCCCAGACATTCTGCACCATGCCCTTCGAGAAGGCGACGTAGATGATCAGCAGGATCGAGCCACGATCCGCATATCCCAGCACGCGCTTGTGACGCTGTATCCAACCACTCAGCCAGGGACGAAGAAGCTGCCCCATCAGAAACGGCGCCAGCAGCTGCAGCGTGATGTCGCGGAAGACATCGAAGGACAGCACCACGCCACTGGACTGAAGGAGCCACCCCACGAGCAGCGGACTGAGGAAGACACCCAGGAAATTGGACAGCGAAGCCGCGCACAACGCCGCCGCGACATTGCCGTGGGCGATGGACGTGAACGCGATCGATGACTGTACCGTGGACGGCATCAGGCAAAGCAGCACCACGCCGGCCAGCAGCGTCGGCGGCAGCAGCCCCGACGCCAGATGGCTGGTACCCAGTCCGAGAATGGGGAACAGGGCGAAAGTGCATAGCAGGACCGCGAGATGCAGCCGCCAGTGAACGAGGCCGGCCAGCGCTGCCTGAGGCGAAAGCCGCGTGCCATAGAGGAAGAACAGGAAGCCGATCGCAACATCCGCCGTCGTCGCCGCGATAGCCGCCCCCTGACCATGGACGGGCAGGACGGCCGCGAGCGCGATCATCAGCAGCATCAGGCCGACATAGGGATCGAAGAATTGCAGGATCTTTTTCATGACTTCAGATCGCGCAGAACCCTGCAATTGTAAATCCGGATAACCGTGATTACTGTTATCGCATATGGAAATATCCCGCCCCATGCTCGACCCTTCATGGCTGAAGAGCTTCGCCGCCGTCGCCCGCACGCTCAGCTTCACTGCGGCGGCGGCGAGCCTGAATCTGCGGCAATCGACGGTGAGCGAGCATGTACGCAAGCTCGAAGCCGCCGTCGGCGCACGCCTCTTCATCAGGGACACGCATTCGGTCAGGCTCACCGCCGATGGCGAGGCCATGCTCGGCTTCGCCGGTTCGATCCTCGACGCCAATGAACGGGCATTGCGCCATTTCGCGAAGGCGGACCTGAGCGGATCGGTCCGGCTCGGCGTAACCGAGGACGTCGTTCTCGCCGGATTGCCGGAACTGTTGCGACGATTCACCGCCGATCATCCCCGCATCGCCCTGGAGCTGGTCGTCGAGTTGAGCGAGACGGTGCGCGAGAAGCTCGAGCTCGGGATGCTTGATCTCGCCTTCATCAAGCGAGCGGCCGGCGACACCACCGGCGATCTGGTTTGGCGGGAGCCGCTTGTCTGGATCGCCGCCCCCGATTTCGTCCTGGACGGCAAGGCGCCCATTCCCCTCATCGTCCTGTCTCCACCAGCGATCACCCGTACGGCGGCCCTGGCGGCACTCGAGAATATCGGCGGCAGCTGGCACATCGTCTGCACCAGCGGAACCCAGAGCGGCGTCCACGCCACCGTCGCGGCCGGCCTGGGCGTCGCTCCCCATGCCCGGTCGCTCGTTCCGCCAGGCCTCAAGGAGGTCCATTCGCCGGACCTCCCGGCGCTCGGCGATGTCGAGTTCGTCGTGCTCGCGGGCCGGCAGGGACGCCGGGGTCCGGCGCTCGCGCTGGTCGAGGCGATCAAGACGCACGGCTCGCTGCTCCGCCGGCGAAATTTCCGGAACTGATCGGTGACGGATTTCGCCTTCTTCGGCTCGCCTGCATTTCCCTCCATCGAGCAACGGGAAAACGCCGTTGAACGACTTCGCCGTCTTGCTTCCTGACCCGCGGCTATTGGGGGCGGCCGGCTTCCCGTAACGGCCAGGGCTCAGCCGCGACTATTTCACAAATTTGGCGAAATCGGGCCGACGCTTCTCCACGAAGGCATTGCGTCCCTCCATGGCCTCATCGGTATCGTAGTAGAGCGCCAGGGCGGAGGACGCGAACGCCTCCACGCCGCGGAACTTCTCGGATGCCATGTTGAAAGACTGCTTGGCGAGCTTGATGGCGGTCGGGCTGAGCTGGGCAATTTCCCTTGCCCAGGCGCGCGCCTCCTCGATCAGCCTTTCCTGGGGGACGACGGCATTGACCAACCCCATTTCACGCGCCTCGGCCGCGCTGTACTGGCGACACAGGAACCAGATTTCGCGCGCCTTCTTTTCGCCCACCAACTGGGCGAGATAGCCCGTACCGAAGCCGGCATCGACGCTGCCGACCTTCGGGCCGATCTGGCCGAACCGCGCCTGATCCGAGGCGATCGTCAGGTCGCAGATCACATGCAGGACATGGCCCCCGCCGATCGCATAGCCATTCACCGCCGCGATCACCGGCTTGGGAATGTCGCGGATCACCGAATGCAGCGCCTCGATATCTATGCCCAGGTCCGAACGCGCCTCGCGCTGGCCCGCATAGCCGCCATGCTCCCGTCTGGACTGGTCGCCGCCCGCGCAAAACGCCTTGTCGCCGGCGCCGGTGAGGATGACGCTGCGCACCGACCGATCGGACCAGGCGAGCATGAACGCCTGGGTCAGTTCATGCACGGTGTGTCCCGTGAAGGCGTTGAGCACCTTCGGACGGTTGATCGTGATCGTCGCGAAGCTTTCGGACACTTCATAGATGATGTCGTCGAAGTTCATCAATCGTTATCCGTCGTGATGAGTTGGTTGCGAATGACGAACCGCTGGATCTTGCCGCTGGCGGTACGGGGCAGATCGTCAGCCACCGTCAGATATTCGGGCCAATATTGCTTGGTCACGCCCAGTGCCTCGAGATGACGGACCACCTCCTTCAAGCTTATTTCCTGCCCCGGGACGCGTGGCACGAGCACCGCGTGGCAACGTTCGCCCAGCCGGGCGTCGGGAACACCGACGATCGCCACCTCCTTCACTGCAGGGATGTCGCGGATGAGGTTCTCGATCTCGATGATGGGAATATTCTCGCCACCGCGAATCACGATGTCCTTGGAGCGCCCGACGATCCGGACGTAGCCCTCCTCGTCGATCTCGCCGATGTCGCCGGTGTTGAACCAGCCATCCTGAAACGAAGCGGCGTAAAGCTCGTCGTTCATGAACAACCCGACATGCTGGCCGGTGGCGCGAAGCTGGAGGTGGCCTGACGTACAAAGCGGCAGGGGGTCGCCCGCACCGTCGACCACGCGTACCTCCACCCCGTCGACGGGCTTGCCCGCGCTCGATGCGCGCCTCTCGGGGCTGTCGGTGAAGCGGCCGATCGTGGTGATCCCGGCCTCGGTCATGCCCCAGCTGGGAATCAGCTGCGCACCTAGCAACCGGCTGGTCCTCCCGACCAGCTTGGGCGGGATCGGCGCGCCGCCGCACACGAAGCAGCGAAACGACGAGGTATCATATGTGATCCGCTCGGCCGCATCGCAGGCATCCTCGGCAAAGGAAGCCGTGCCCATCGTCCAGGTCACCCGCTCGCGCTCGATGATGCGCAGCATCTCTTCCGGGTTCCACATATCCTGGAACACCATCCTGCACCCGCAGATCAGGGGCATCTCCAGGCCGAAATAGAAGCCGGTCGCATGCCCCAGCGGCGAGGACATGAGGACCACGTCCCGGCTACTCATCCCCATCGCGCCGAACGAGTTGGCCGTCGCCCGGTAGATCGAGTTGAAGCTGTGGAGGATGGCCTTCGGCTCGCCCGTTGTCCCCGAGCTGAACAGGATTGCCTCGACATCGTCGGGATGCGGCCGGAGCCGATCCAGGTCCGTGCGCGCGGCTTTCTGGACGGTGACGCCCGCCAGCTGGCTTTCCAGCGACAGCCCGGGTTCGTCATCGTCGATCAGGATCAGATGTTCGAGCGTTGCGAGCTCATCCCGCAACTCGGCCAGCATCTTGCCCGGCTCCGTCCTTGGCGTTCGCTTCAGCGCGATGCAGACGCGGCTTTTCGTCCGCTCCAGCATGAAGCGGACCTCGCGCCTGCCATAGATCGGCATGATCGCGTTCGAGATCGCCCCGATCCGGATGGTCGCCAGATGGGCAATGGCGAATTCCCAGCGATTGGGAAGTTGAAAGGATACGAACTCCCTCGGTCTGACCCCGAGCTCGATGAGCCTCAGCGCCAGCCTGTCGACCAGTTCGGCCATCCTGCCATAGGTGAGGGTCGCGGGTTCCGGCCTGCCGGCCAGATAGCTGACCAGCGCGATGTCATCCGGCCGGCTGCCGGCGAGGTCCAGAAAGTCGTCCAGGGTCGTCGAAGCCCGCCCTTCGCGCTTCGGATAGTTACGCGCCTTGATGGCCGTCATCGCATCCATTTGGCGGCTTTCATTGACAGGAGCGGGAGGGACGGTCGATCCGCCCCGCGGCCTCCCATCCTTCGCACCGGGCTCCAATGATCCGGACAGTTCAGACATGAGCGGTGCCGGCATTGCCGACCCTCTCCGCTTCCGCATCCTTTACCAGGCCGCCGACCTGATCGAGCTTCATCCGGCGCTTTTCGAGATTGGGCCGCACCCCGAAGCGCGCCGCCAGATCGAGACGAAGGCGGCCCCACAGCAGCTTGTTGCGGACATACCATTTGCCGTCGATCTTGACGTCGTCGTCATGCTCCTCTTGCAGCGCGACGATCTCGCCCCAGAAATCGACTTCCTCCTGGGGCGGCGTGAAGACCCGGTTGACGATATCGATATAGGTGGGTTCAGGGCTGCACAACGATCCGAAATAGCCGATCTGGCGGTTCTGGATCAGGAAGCTCTCCAGCCCCTCCAGATCGTCCATCGCGTTCCAGTTGCTGCAGACCGGCCACTGCATTCCTGCTGACCGGGCATCGAGAACGATCTTCTGGCGGATATACAGGGTCTCGGTACACTCGCGGGTCCACTGATAGCCGATCGACCGTGCCGGGTCGCCGTTCGTGTTCGTGCCCGAAATCATATATTCGACGCGGTCGGACGCGCTGGCGATTTCGTACGCGACCCGGTGTCCGTTCGCCGTCTCGAGCAAGGGCAGGATGCAGATGGCACCCTGCCGCAGGCCCGCGCGCGCCTCCATCAGGTTCAGCAGATAATCGCACTTCCGGAGGTCCTCGTCATTGCGGACCTTTGGAACCATCACGCCATAGAGATTGGGCGATACGATCGCTTCCAGATCGTCCAGAAACGCCGGATCGTCGACCGTGCTGGTCCGCACGAAGGTCGGCTTCTCCTTGCCGCGCTCATCGATGACCTGGCGGATATTGCTGCGCGCGATATCCTTGAAGCGGGCCGGGCAATGATCTTCCAGTTCATGGGTGACCGCATCCGCCTTGCTCAGATAGGCCGTCCGCAGCTCGTCGATGTCATTCCCTTCCTTGAGGTTCAGACATATCGACCTCAGAGGGCGGCGGTTTCTAGCCATGCCGGTTCGTCCACTTCATCACCACTCGGTTCCCGTCTGGCGGCGGTACGCCTCCACCTGTTCAAGCGTCCGGAAGACCACCGCCCTTCCCCTGGTATAATCCTCGCGCAGGGGCAGGATGGGGACCGTCACCTCGGCCTTGCCACTTGCGACCGCCTCCACTTCCTTCCGGAAGTCCCGATCGAAATTGGCCTGGTCACGCTCGTCCTCGAAAGTCGGGACCATTCCCGACCGGTTGTCGAACATGAAGAAGACGGTCGCCCCTTCCAAACCGAAGACGAGATTACCGCTGACCTCGTTCGGCGGGGAGACATAGAAATCACCGGCCGACATCCACCTGTCGTCGTGCATGACGGTGCCCGACAGCACCACCATCATCGTGGTGGTATCGAACGAGCGCCTGCCCGCCACCCGATCGCCGATTTCCCGATCCGCCTTGATGGCGATGCCGACTGGCGAGTCGGGGCTGTGCGACTTTCCGATGAAGATGCACCGGGACCAGAGGCCTCCCGTCCGCACCCAGCTGTCGTCGATCTCGTTGAACCTCGCGATATCCACCGATCGCCGATCTGACATTATCCTCTCCTGAAATTCCGGGTGCGAACTGCGTTGACGCCTGTCTGCGGCCTAGAAGCCGTACAGGTCGGCGGCGGTCTGGTAGACGATCTTGTCCCGGACGGCGGTGTCGACACCGGCGAACATGTCGTCACACATCTGGCGGGAGTTCGGATAGGTGCTGATGCCATGCGGGAAATCGGTCTGGAACATCAGCGTGTCGGTTCCGAGTAGGTCATGCGTGCGGATGGCGACCGTGTCGCGCAGGAAAGTAAGCTTGATGTTACGCTTGAAATAATCGCTGGGCTTTTCCGGAATGCGACCTTCGAAGTCCTTCACCGCGACATTCTGATAACGCAGCCACTCGAAGTCTGCACGTTCGAGAACATGCGTCGCCCAGCCTGCTTCGTTCTCCGCCGAGATGAACTTGAGCTTCGGATGACGTACGAACACGCCGCCGAAGATCATGTTCAGCATGGGTCGTACGAAGACCTCGTATTTGAGTGGCGACTTGGTCGGGTTGCGCCCGCCCGATACCTGGATAAGGCTGGTCTTCTTGTTCCGCTCGCGCGCGGTGCCGGCATGGATGTTGATCGACATGTCGTTGGCGACCGCGGCCTCCCACAGCACGTCCATCCCGCGTTCATGATATTGGGGCACACCCTCGCCCGCGACAGTCGGGATCATGATGCCGACATGTCCGAGCTTCTTGGCCCGCTCCAGTTCCTCGACCGCGAGCGCCGGATCGTCGTTCGCGAGCATCGCAATGCCCTTGAACCGGTTCGGGTGAGCGCTGCAGAAGTCGGCGAGCCAGTCATTATAGGCGCGGAGCAAGGCCCATTTGAACTCGGCGTCATCGATTCCATAGAAGCCCAGCCCGAAGGTGGGATACATCACCTCGCCCCAGATCGTGTCGCGATCGATCTCCTTGATCCTGGCATCGGGATCATAGGCCGATGGAGGGATGTCCTCCTCCCACCGTCCGGTCTGGCGAACCTCGCTGTTGCCGCGGAAAACGCCGGCCGCGGTACCGATCGGCGGCATCTCGATATCCTCGCAGACGAGCTTGTCGCCATCGTCGCCATGGAGCAGGCGGGGCGCGCGGTCGCGGAACTTCGCCGGCAGGCGCTCCTGCCACAGGAACCAGGGCTCGATCACATGGGAGTCGGATGAAATGATCTTGTAATCGCTGCTCATAACTTTCCTTCCATTGGTCTGCGGTGGTCTGCGGCCCCTGTCGGCCAGCTCATACCGCTTTGAATATTTGGCCCGGACACGGTCGCGGAGGCGTGCTTCGCCTCAGTCCCGCGTCGCGCGCGAGGCGCCGGCTTCACCGGTCCAGCACATTCCCATGAACCTCGTTCCAGTAAGCCATCTCTTCCGGTTCGTCGTAGACGGGCCGGGCGCCGTGATGATCGCCGAAAATCTCGAGGAATATGCAGCCCTCGCCGGTGACGGTCGCGTCGCCATAGTTGGTATCCGCCGGCACGATCTTCGCCTGGCCAGGGCGCAGCCATATCCCGTCCATGTACATGCCGCCCTCGACGACGAGATTGATCGCGTCGCACGAATGGGAATGTCGCCCACGCAAAGGATCTCCCGGGCCGCTGTTCAGCCATATGATCGCCGCAACCGGCGCATCCTGGTCCCCGTCCGGTCCGAGCGAGATGGTGCATGTGCGGGCGTTCAGTCCCCGCTTGGACCATTTCAGGTGCGGGTCGCGGACATTGGAATAGAACCCGCGACCCTCTTGCTTGGCTTTGACGATGTCGCTCACCCCGACCTCTCCGGTTGTTAATCATTATGTTCGCAATCGTTCCGCGAATCAATGCCTGCTCTTCATACATGGCTTGGCACCATCTGGGATACCAGGTGCGATGAAATTACAAATATGATCCACCCTCAATTGGCTTTTCGCTTCCCTATTTTCAGTACAAATTACTGATTTTATCTGATAAAATTTGGAAGAATAGGAATTTGGAATGAGATATGGCTGCCTCCGCCGGATTCCTAGGAGCAGCTGATGGCCACCTTTCCCCGATCACCACCCCGACGGAGTTCACCATTATGTTATTGGATATTTACACCCTGTGAGTCGTTCTTACCATGTCCCGTCAGACCGTTCGGATATGCGCTCCAGACGGTTCGGATTGCCGAGAAGGGAGAACAGACGCGAACGCCGCAGGTCATCGAGCCTGCTCTTCGTGCATTCGTCGAATTTCAGGTACAATCTGGACTGGCCGACAGGATTGCTGGCGTGCCCAAGGGCGAAGCGAACGCTCCCGAGCGGACTCAATGCCGGTCATGTCATCGCCGACAAGGCCTGCGACACTTACGCGATCCTCGATGTCGTCGAGGCCTCCAGCACTCGGCCGATCATTCCACAGCGCGTCGGCATGCCGCGAAAACGTGCGTCGGTGGAGGCGCGAAGCGCTTCCTCTACCGATCCTGCTCCAGCCTCGATGCTACGAAGGTCGAGCCAGCTGGCTCCGATAGAAGCCGTCATTGTTGCGAGCTTCGGCCATCTGCGGTGCGTGATCGAGCAAGCCGCCGTCCACCTGTAACAGCTGGGCAGTGATGTAGAAGGCGTCGTCCGAAGCCAGGAAGGCGACCGCCTTCGCGATGTCCTCGGGTACGCCGAGCCGCGGCAGCATGCAATGTTCGGCGAGGTTCTTCAGCGAGTGCGCCGCCGTTCGCGCGACGGCGTCCTCGCCCAGATGGATGCCGGGCAGCACAGCGTTGCAGCGGATATTCTGCTTGCCATATTGGGTGGCGATGTACTTGGTCAGCACGTTCACGCCGCCCTTCGACGCCGCGTAGGCGTTGGACATCAGATAGCCGGCCACGGAAGCTGCGGACGAAATGTTGATGATCGAGCCACCGCCCCGCTCGATGAGGTGCGGAATGGTGAATTTGCTCGTGAGAAAGACGCTCCTGAGGTTGACGTTCATGGTGCGGTCCCACAGCGCCGGGTCAAGGTCCGCGAGCTGGATCTGATGTTCCTGGCCGAGCAGGCCGGCGTTGTTGACCAGCACGTCGATCCCCCCCTTCTCCCTGACCGTAAAGGCCGCCAGGTCGCGAACCTGCTCCTCCTGGGTAACGTCGGTCACATGGGCGATCGCGTCGCCGCCGCTCGCGGCGATTTCGTCGCACCGCCGCTCGACCCCCGCCGCATCGATGTCGGACAGCACCAGTTCCGCACCGCGCTCGGCCAGCAGCTTCGCCATGCAGCCGCCCAGATTGCCGGCGGCACCCGTCACGATGATCACTTTTCCAGATAGGTTGGTCATGCTGTGTCTCTCCTCGATTGATGAAGCCGCGACCACGCGGCCGATATTGGTCTTTGAATATTGGCCGGTGAGCCGGGCCGATCCCCGCCAGGCCGAAGCATCCCGGAAGGGCTGGAGGCGTCTCGCCCCCTGTCCCAACACCGTCACGCGGCTAGCTCACCGCCTTTTTCAGGAGCTCGACGAAACGCTCGCAATCATTCTCGATCCGGTCGATCGGCGCTCCGATGCCGATGGCGAAGGGCGGCTCATCCACCAATGTGCCGATCGGCACGGCGACGACGCCCGCACCGGGCGTTGCCGATCCCTTGGTGACGAAATAGCCAAGCCTGCGCCCCTCGTTCACACCGTCGAGAACCTGGGCCTCCGAGAGCAGCGGGCTGCCCTCTTCGCGTTCCGCGTTCAGCCGGCGGACGATCGCACGGATCTCGCGATCCGTCTTGCTGGACAACAGTGACCGCCCGATCGCGGTGGTGCATATCGGCCGCCGCGCGCCCTGCTTCATATGGAAGCGCACCGGGTTGGTCGCGGGCAGGACCTTCGCGTAAACAGCCTCCAGCTTGTGCATGGCGCCCAGAATGATCATGTCACCTGTGGCCGCGCTCAAGCTGCGCATCGCCTGCGTCGGGTTTCGCCCGCCATCGGTTTCCTCGACCAGCCATGCGCCGAGCAGTGCGATACGAATGGTCGGCCGGAACCTGCGATTATACGCGTCGTAGGTCAGATATCCGAGCGACGCGAGCGAACGAAGCAGGACGGAAGTGCTCGACTGCGGATAGCCAAGCGCCTGCCGCACCTCGTCGGCGGATGCCGCGCTCTGCCGCTCCGCAAAATATTCGAGAACCTCGAACACTCTCGCTGCTGATTTGACAACGTTGTCCATGGTCCTGTTCCACTAAGCCAGCAATCAGATGCCGACCGCTATTGGCCGGGGATCAAACCCGCCATAGCGGTCCGTTCCAGAATACCCTTGGCATCCTGATCGAGATCGAGATCACCGATGTGAAGCGCAACGTAGGTGATCTCCATGAGTACAGCGTAGATGGTCGCCAGAAGCTCGCGCGTGGAGGTCTGCGGCCGGATCTGCGCGAGGCACCTGAGCCACTCCGACAGGCTTATCTCGCTGGCAGTGTCGATCTGCCGGGCGGCCGCGGGAGACAGATATTTATATTCGGCCAAGGTGATCGGGGCCTGCGCGCCCCACGCGCCGAAAGCGAAATTTATCCGCACCCTCACCAGTTTCCGCAAAGTGGCATGGGGATCGCCATGATGGTGGTCGATCGACTCCTGTATGGCCTGCAACCGCATCTCCATGCCGGTCAGGCAAAGCTGGTCGAGAATATCCTGTTTGCTGTCGAATATCCTGTAGAGTGCCGGGCCGGTCGTCCCCGCGGCCTCGGCGATCTCGTCAATGGACGTGGCGGAATAGCCCTTGGTCAGGAAGAAGCGGGCGGCAATGAGCAGAAGCTTCTCGCGCCGATCGAGGCCCGGCTCCCTGCCGGCTTCGGCGTCCAATGGTTTCAGAGTGTTGCGCGGCACGGCATGGAACCTCGATGGACGGCATGGCAGGATCGCCGGTTATACGGCCATAAACGCACTCGGTAATCCGCTTTCGTTCGCATCACGCGCACTCGATCGTCAGCCTCGGCGGCGCGGCGCCCCGGCGACACGGGTGGGCGAGGCGGCCGATCCACCGCTATGCCCGCCTCTCTGAGGACGCTATTCCGCCTGCACCGAGCGCTCGAGCTCCCTCATGGTGACGCGCGGATATTTGAGAACCGAGCGCATGAAGCGCGTCATGGCGCGATCCGACGGCACCATGAGGAGGTCCTCGAGCCGCATATTGTTCAGGATCGGGGTGTCCTCGTCGAGGATCTGGGTGTGCATCGCCGCCTGCCGGTCGAGGAACTCCACGGCTCCCGCTTCCTTGGTCGTGATGATGGTCAGGAAAAACCGGGTCCCCAAACGCACCGAAGGGACGCTCGCGGCGATATACCATTTGAGCCGCCCGCCCTGATCGCCCTTGGTGCGCAGCGAATTCACGCCATAGACATAGATTTCCAGGCGCAGCCCGCCGGCCGCCTTGTCGCCCATGTCGGCCTCCCACGACATGCGGCGCCGATAGGGATCGATTTCCTCGACTTCGGAATTGGTGATGTTGACCTTGTGGAGGAACCGCAGGTGCACGATGTCGAAGACGTTCGTCGTGGACATCCAGGGCTCGGATACCAGCTTGTCGCTGAGCTGCACCTCGTAGGAGCGCGCGACGTGCTTTTCCTCGTCGAAATCCTCGAAGGTCTGGAGCTCGTAAAGGGGCGCCTTTCCGAAGAAGACCCAGATCAGCCCGAATTGCTCCCGCGAAGGGAAATGAAACAGATTGGCGCGCCTCGGAATCTCGTCGCCCGCGGGTATATGCTTGCACCGGCCGTCATCGCCATAGGTCCAATGGTGGAACGGGCAGCGAATGCCGTTGCCGACGACCTCGCCTCCCACGCTCAGGTCCGCGCCCATATGCTTGCAGAAGGCCGACATCGCCCTGATCACGCCGTCGTCCCCGCGATAGAGGACGATCCGGCCGTCGCCGATCTCGCAGCCCAGGACCTTGCCCTCCGGCACGCTCGACGACAGGGCCACGGGATACCAGCACTGATGTGCGCCAGGGCCTAAATTCCACACCGGTTCCCGCCCCGCAGAATCTTCGGCCGGGTCAGCCACCGCAGGCACAGCCATTTCCCTCTCCCTCAACCAGCCACATGGGGAACCACGCGCCGGCGTTACCGCCATGCCCCGCCAGTCCAATTTATGTTATTCAACGTTTTCAGATTTGCAACAGATATATCCGGAGAATATACTATATAAATACAGCTATTTAATCTGTTAACGTCAAAATGGTTTATTATCGTTATCGTATTTCTCGAATCGGCGGCCAGTAGGAGCCAAGCGGGTGCATGTACGGCATCGGCTAAAGCGAGCGACCAATGATCATCCGGCAGATTTCCGAGGAACCCCCGAAAATGCGACGGACCCGGCTGTCGACGTACAGGCGCGAAATGGGATATTCGGTCATGTAGCCATAACCGCCGAACAGCTGGAGGCACTTGTCCATGACCTTGCTGTTGTTCTCGGTGGCCCACAGCTTGATCATGGCCGCCTCCTCGACCGTCAGCGTGCCGTCCTCGATCTTGGCGAGGCACTGGTCGTGGAATGCCCAGCCGAGCGCCAGGCTCGTCTTGATATCCGCCAGGGTGAACTGGCTGTTCTGGAAATCGATGATGCGCTGTCCGAAGGCCTGCCGCTCCTTGGCATAATCGACGGTAAGCTCGAACGCCCGCTGGCTTTCCCCCAACGCGCGCGAGGCGATCGTCAGCCGCTCGCGCGGGAGTTCCTCCATCATGATCGCGAAGCCGCACCCCTCTTCCCCCAGCAGATTGCCGGCGGGAACACGGACATCGCTGAAGAACAGCTCCGACGTATCGGCCGATTTCTGCCCAATCTTGTCGAGGTTACGGCCACGCTGAAACCCGGGCCGGTCGGCCTCGACGAGGATCAGGCTGATTCCCTTGGCGCCCTTGGCCGGATCGGTCTTGCAGGCCAGCACGACGAAATCGCAATTCTGGCCATTGGTGATGAAGGTCTTCTGGCCATTGATGACATACTCCCCTCCTTCGCGGCGGGCTGTCGTCCGGAGCGCCTTGAGGTCGCTGCCGCAGCTCGGCTCCGTCATGCCGAGCGCACCGATCGCGTCGCCGGAAACCATGGGCGGCAACCACCGCCGCTTCAGCTCCTCAGATGCGTGCTTCAGAAGATAATAGGCGACGATATCCGACTGCATGAAGATGCCGAGGCTCGACGCGCCGATGCCATAGCCGCCCTCTTCCGACAAAATTATGTTGTAGAAGAAATCGGCGCCCGGGCCGCCATATTCCTCCGGAATGCCGCAACAGAGCAGCCCTTGAGCACCGGCTTTCTTCCAGAAGGCGCGCGGGACGATGCCGTCCTGCTCCCACTGCGTGATGTTGCTCTCTACTTCCTCCCGGAAGAAGCGCCTCGCGCTGTCGCGGAACATCTCATGATCGCTGCTGTAAATCTTACGGTCGTGCATATGTGTCACCTGACCCGGGGAAAAGGGGCTCGCGTCGCCATGTCGATGAAAAAAGGCCATGAGGGTGCGCGACGATCTCGCGCGTCCCGCGCCATCCCGAATATCGTCGTCGCGCTCAATTGCGGTGCCGCTTGCGGAATTCGCTCACCCGCAGGCCTTCGCCATCCGGCGGGCCGACGACGATATTGGTCTTGCCGATCCGCTCGAACAGTTCGGCGTGCCGGATCGCGTGATAGGGATCGCGTGCCCAGACCGATGTGGCGCCGATGCCATCGAACCGAATGATATAGGACATCTCACTGATCCTCCGAAGGATCGCCACTG
The DNA here is from genome assembly GCF_002355275.1 of Rhizorhabdus dicambivorans. Classification (NCBI taxonomy): domain Bacteria; kingdom Pseudomonadati; phylum Pseudomonadota; class Alphaproteobacteria; order Sphingomonadales; family Rhizorhabdaceae; genus Rhizorhabdus; species Rhizorhabdus dicambivorans. The sequence continues at coordinate 4,246,499 of NZ_CP023449.1, forward strand.
GAAGCCGATTGCCGCCCCAGGGCGCCGGTGAAGTTTCCGCGCCGCTTTTCCAACACCGCGGCGACCGCTTCGAGGTGGTCTGGCTGCTGGTGCAGGGCCGCCTGCATCGCCGTGGCCTCGTCGAGTCCCCGGCCGAAACTCGCCTCATCCATCCTGCGCAGGAGCTGCTTGGTGCCGCGCAGCGCATTGGGCGGAAGCGCGGCGATCCGCTCCGCCACCTGCATCGCCGTCTCCATCAGCCGGCCTTCCTCCGCGAGGACGTTCACGAGCCCCCAGTCGAGCGCCTTGCGCGCGGCAACGGGCTCGGCCGTCAGCATCATCTCCTTCGCGCGCGCATGACCGATGACGCGCGGAAGGAACCATGCCCCGCCGTCGCCGGACACCAGCCCGACGCGCACGAAGCTCTCGGCAAAGGAAGCGTCCGGTGCGGCGACGCGGATGTCGCACATCGCGGCGAGGTCGCATCCGGCCCCGATGGCATGGCCATGGACGGCCGCGATCGTGACGACGTCGAGGTCGTAGAACGCCCGCGGGATCTGCTGGATGCCCTCCCGGTACCAGGCCTCGAGCTGCGACTGGGTCAACTCCTGGCCGACCGTCAGATCGCGAAGCTCATGCAGGTTGCCGCCCGAACAGAAGCTCTCGCCGGCGCCGACAATGACGACGCAGCTTACAGAGCTGTCGGCGTCCGCCTTCCTGGCACCGGCGACCAATGCCTCGACCACATCACCCGACAGGGCATTTCGCATCTCGGGACGGTTCAGCGTCAAGGTGACGATGCGTCCGGATCGTTCGTACAGTACAGCTGTCACCCCAGGCCTCCGTCGGCGATACGCGGCCAGAGCCGGCCGGGGCCGGCAAGCGCCGCCTGCCCCAGCATATTGGCCCAGAAGCTTTCGCCTCCGAAATCCTCCCGCCATCGCCACAGCCGGCGCGTCAGGCGCGCCAGCCCATATTCATCGGTGTAGCCAATGGCGCCATGCACCTGATGCGCATGTTCCGCGACGATCCCCGCCGCGACACCCGCGCGATATTTCGCCGCCGCGGTCGTCGTCAGGTCCGGCGCCGCTCCCCTGCGGACGCTCAGTATCGCCGCATCGACGATGCCGGTGGCCGCAGCCGCTTCGGCCCCCATTTCGGAGAGGAGATGCTGGATCGCCTGATTTTTCGACAAGGGGCGCCCGAACTGCTCGCGCTGCCCCGCGAATGCGATGGTCATGGCCAGCACTGCCTCGATCGCGCCGCAGATCTGCGCTGCCCGCGCCAGGGCCGCGAATGCCAGCCCTCCATCGGCCTGCATCTCCCCCTCGGCGACAGGCGCATCACGGAGCCGCGGCACCGAGATCAGCGCATCCTTGCCGATGCTCGTAAGAGCACAACCCTGCCAGGGCCCGCGGTGGAGCGAAACCGATCGATCGCGGATGCAGACGACATGCTCCACGACATCGCCGAAGGCGACGCCGCGCTGCCAACCGTCGATGAAGATGCCCATCCGCCCCGACGGCACCGGCAAGCCGGCCTCGCTCAGCAACCAGGCAGCCGCCAACGTGTCCGCCAGCGGCACCGCAGCGGCATGCGCGCCGGCCAGCCAGATCAGCCCGAAGCCCTCCTCGGGCGCCATGTCGAAGCCGCCATCGGCTTCGCCGGCCCACAGCCGGGTCAGGCCATTCTCCTCCAACGCCCTCCAGAGCGCATCGGGCGCATCCGCGAAATCGGACAGGATCCGCGTCGCCGTTTGTTCGAGCAGCACGTCCATCAGCGCGCACCCAACTGGCGAGCGATGACACCCCGCAAAATCTCCGTCGTTCCACCACGCAGGGAATGCGACGGAAGACGCAATTGGGTCTCGTCCCTAAGCGAAAGCAGATCGGCAGGAATTTCCGTTTCGGGCTTCGAGGCGATGGCGTCGCGGATCGCCGAGAAGAGGCGCTTTTCGAAGGCATTGCCCAGTTGCTTGACGATGACGGCCTCGGTGCCGGGATCCTCGCCGTTCTGGAGGCGCAGGGCTATGCCGCGCGACATGGCGCGCAAGGCCACCAGCCGCGCGATCAGATCGCCCAGGACGATCGGCGAGATTCGATCGCGGATGGTGTCCAGCGCCGCTTCGAGCATGATGAAAGTCGTCAGGAAACGCTCGGGCCCCGAACGCTCCATCGCCAGCTCCCCCATGCATTGCGCCCATCCTTCACCCTCGGCGCCGAGCAGCGCGTCGGCGGGAAGTTCGACGCCGTCAAAGACGACTTCGTTGAAATGGACCGCTCCGGCGATATCGCGGATGCCGGACACATCGACCCCGGGCCGCGACAACTCGACCAGGAATTGGGAAAGGCCGACGTGGCGGTTCCTGCCTTCGGGCGGCGAGGTTCGCGCAAGGACGATCATGTAACGGGCGATGTGCGCTCCGGTCGACCAGATCTTCCTCCCCTGCAGCACCCAGCCGCCCTGCGTGCTCGTCGCCTTCGTCTGGATCGCCGCAAGATCGGACCCCGCTTGGGGTTCGCTCATGCCCACACTGAAATAGCATTCCCCCGACGCTATCTGCGGCAGGATCGAAAGCTTCTGCTCCTCGGTTCCATATCTGAGGATCTGCCCGGCGGACTGGCGGTCGGCGATCCAGTGCGCCGCAACCGGCGCACCGGCAGCAAGCAACTCTTCGGTCACCACGAAACGGTCGAGCGCTGGCCGCCCATGTCCGCCATAGGCCTTCGGCCACGTCATGCCGATCCAGCCCTCGCGGCCCAGCTTGCGACTGAACTCGGGTGAAGCGCGACTGACCCAGCAATCGGCACCGGGGACAAAGCCTCCGATCTCCCGTTCCCGCTCCAGGAAAGCACGAACACGACCTCGCAAAGCGCCCTCGGCGGCCGGTTCCGCCACCATCGGAAAATGGAAGCGCCTCATCCCCTTCCACCCTCGGCGAAAGGGAAATTCCCTGCCCGCACACCGTTCCAAATGTTAGTGAACGTTTTCATTATGTGTTCGCACATAAATGTAGACCCTATGGGGTGCAAACATATTTTTATTATCGATCGTTCAGAACGATCATGAAGACGCAGGGAAGACGTCGTTTGCCAATTACCCCACGCTGGAAAATGGCTGCGGGGCACGCGCTTGGCCGCATCCGCACAGCATCGACCGCCATCTGGCCGATCATGCCCTTGCGGCCCGCGTCCAAGAATATGTTGATGATCGAGCCGCTCTCCAACGGCCCGTCGCGGGCATGGCGCGCACGGTGTGCGAATTTTCGACGTCCCAGGGCCCGGCCAGACACGAAATGCCGATGCAAAATCGAGCAATTGGACAGCCAGATATTGCCTGCTATTTTATCTCTCGCTCCACTCCGCCGACAGCCGGCCTCACATCGGCCGGACGAATATTTCGCGGGGGCCGCGCTCCTTGGGTACACCGACGATGTCGGGCTCCACGCCCGGATCGGACAGGAGCAGCCCGGGGAATCTCTCTATCGCGGCCTGCACCGAGATCCGTGCCGTCATCCGCGCGAGAGAAGCGCCGATGCAATGGTGGATGCCATAGCCGAATGCCATCATGTCGCGGCTGTCGATGTTGCGCCGGATATCGAAGCGCAGGGGATTCTCGAACCGTCCGGGATCATAGCCGGGCGCGGAGCAGATCACGTGGATCGGCATGCCCTCGAACAGGTGCAGCCCTTCGAAATCGAAATCGCCCGTCGCGTAGCGGAGCGCGGTGTAGACGCTGGGGCTCATCCGCAGCGATTCCACAATCGCGCCTTCGACGAGCGACGGGTCCCCCAATAGCAGGTCCCGCTGATCGGGATGCCGGCACAGCAGGTAGAGTGTCCAGGCGGTGTAGTTGATAATGCCGCCGATGCCCGCCGAGTACAGCACCATCAGCGTCGCGAACAGTTGTTCGGTGGTGATGCGGCCTTCGACGTCGTGGGCGGCGATGATCGCACTGGCGAGATCCTCGCCGGGCGCGGCGCGGCGCTTCTCGATCAGGTCCGCGCAATAGCTCCGCGCGGCCTCCCACGCCGCCTCATATTCGGCGACATGCTCCGGTCCCGGATCCAGCGTCGAAAAAGCGGCCTTCTGCGCATCGGAAAGGCGCGTGAAGATCGACCACTCGCCCTCGGGAAAGCCGAACAGCAGTTCGAACAGGACATGTACCGACAAGGGGTGGGCATAATCGGCGACAAGGTCGAACGGCCTGCCCTCCCGCTGCAACGCATCAAGCTGCGTCGCGACGAAGGAGCGGACGCCCGCCTCGACCGAGGCCAGCTTGCGCGGCGAGAAGGCCGGCGCCATGAGGCGGCGGAGATTGGCGTGATCGGGCGGATCGTTGTCGGTCACCACCGGCAGCGAGTTGTAGTAATAGAAGCCGCCCGTCCCGCCCCAGGGGCGCTTGCGGCTCGAAAATCTCGCGGGTTCGGACAAGACGATCTTCACGTCCTCGTGCCGCGAGACGACGGCCTGCGGGACGCCACCCGCCTCGATATAGAAGGGCGATCGCTGCGCGAGATCGACAAAGCAACGCCCGGGGCTGCGCTTGACCGCTCCATATAGGTCGATATCGACCAGCTTCGCGCGATCGATTACCGGAATGTCCACCATCGCCAACCCCTGATCAGAAACTCTCGAATTGAGCATTACCCACCTGCGCCGATCGGCAGCCGATCAGCGATCAGGTCTGGCGGTTCGGCGTCGTCACGATGATCCCGTCGAGTTCCTCGGTCAGCTCGATCTGGCAGCTCAACCGGCTCGTCGGCAGCCGTTCGGCAACCGTGCCGTCGAGAAGCTCGTCCTCATGCTGGGACATCGGCGGCAGTTTGGTCGACCATTGCGCGTCGATGTAGACATGGCAGGTCGCGCAATTGCAGAAGCCGCCACATTCGGCCTCGATCTCGGGAACGCCATGCCCGGTCGCGGCATGCATCAGCGTATCGCCGATACTTCCCTCGACCTCGGTCCGGGCCCCGTCACTATGCTGGAAAATAACCTTCGGCATCCGATACCAACCTCACATCGCAGACATTCTCGAAGTCGCATAAGCCCGGCGCTCATGGATTTTCCCGGCGCCGCCCGCCGATCGCTGCCGGTGCGTTTCCTGCCTGGATGAAGGGTCATAGCCGAAGAGACTCTGGCGGCATGGGGAAAAAAACGCCAAAGCCATCGAAATTTTCTCAAGCAACAGGATATCGCGGGCACCGATTAAAGCTGGTCGCCACAGCCATGACGATAAGCAATTCCGGCATGCGATATTGTCCCTCCATCAATCCTGATCCTGAATTATCCTGGCACGGGGAAGCAGCACTACTGGCCATGATGAAGGTAAACCGATGTTCGCTCTGATTTCTTCGATCCGCGTTGCTCCGGAAGATGCGGCGACGCTGGAACAGGCGTTCGCCAAGGTCGCCGCTCATGTTCGCGCCAATGAACCCGGTACCCTGGCATATTACATGGCGCATGCCGACCGCGCGGGAGCCTATCGCGTGATCGAGGTCTATCGCGACGAGGAGGCGTTCAGCGACCATAAGGCCTCCGATGCCTTCCAGGATTTCCGCCCCCGGCTGGGCGCGATGCTGCTGGGCGCGCCAGAGGTGGAGAAGATGGACGTCGCCGTCTGAACGGCCCGGCGCCAACGAAATCAGGGCGATTCAGGCGGAAATCTCGAACGAAGGGGCGACCGCCGTTGCGCAGTCGATGAACTGGCGGACCACCAGGCTTTTGTCGTCCTTCCTTCGCAACAGGCACACCGGAAAGCCGCTTGAGTCGATCGGCCGATAGACAACCCCCGGCGTCCCCAGCATCGCGACGCTTTCCGGCAGGATCGAGACGCCCATGCCCGATCCGACCATGGAGATGGCGGTCTGCCAGCCATGGACTTCGACGACATTCGGCACGAAACCCGCCTGTTCGCAAAGCCGCAATGTCCGCGTCAGATATTCCGAAGCGCGATCCCGTGGAAACAGCACGAACTGCTCTTCGGCCAGTTCGGCGAGACTGAACGGAGCGGAAGGGCTTGCCATGTCGTGCCCTTCCGGCAGCACCGCGACGAAGCGCTCGATCATCAGGGTCACCGCTTCGAGATCGGCCATGATCTGCGGCCCCCGCACAAGCGCGACGTCGATCTGCTCGGCGAGCAGCGCTCCGCGCATCTGTCCCGGCAGAAGCTCGATCAGTTCGATCTGGGTATCGCGGTGCTCCGAACGGAAACTCCGGACGATCGCGGGCAATATCCGCAGCGATGTCGTGGCGGTGAAGCCGACCGCGATGCGGCTGGCGCCCTCCATCGCCAGATGGTCTATCCGATCGAGCCCGATCGCCAGTTGAACCAGCAGCGTACGCGCGGTTTCGAGCAGTTCCGCGCCGATCGGCGTGAGGGACACCTTGCGCGTGCTGCGGTGGAAAAGCTCATGGCCGACCGCGGCTTCCAGCCGCTTGATCTGCTGGCTGAGAGGCGGCTGGGCGATGCCGAGCCTGTGCGCCGCATGGCCGAAATGCAGTTCTTCGGCCAACATCATGAAGGCGTAGAGCTGCCGAAGTTCGATCGGAGGGGGCGGCTTGAGGGGTTCGATGGGTGCCTCCTCGGTTCAGCTCTGACGATCGCGCACCGGGTTCTCCCGGGCGTGCCAGGGAGGGGGCGAAAACAGCTTGGCGCCCAAGGGGCGGGGCCCGCCCTTTCCCGCGCAGCGATCCGCTGGTCTGGCGGCATCCGCCATCTCGCCCAAGCTCCTCGATCCCACCGTTGTTCAGCGGATCGTATCGGTGCGCCCATTTACCGTCCACCGATATGTGCTCTCGCTCCATCGGCGTGGGATGCACCTCGCGGTATTTCGCAGGACAATGCGCACCGAGACGAGAACAGAATCCGTTTCACCTTTTAATTCTGAATAATGGAATGTTATTCGTTTTTCAGTCAGCATATGGATGGAAAGCGGGGCAATGACCAATCTCACCGGAAAAACGGCCTTCATTACCGGTGCGGGCATCGGAATCGGCCGCGCGGCGGCCCTGCTGTTCGCCGAAAGGGGCGCGCGCGTGATCATCGCCGATGTCGACACGAACAATGGCGGCGAGACCGAAGCCCTGATACGCGATGCCGGCGGCGACGCCCTGTTCATCCCGACCGACGTTTCCGATGAAGCCAGCGTGCAACAGGCCCTCGATCTCACCATGGCGCGCCACGGCCGGCTGGACATCCTCTACAATAATGCGGGCGGCTCATCCTCGCGCGACGGCAAAGTCACCGATGTATCGATCGACGAGTTCTGGCGGACGATGCGCGTCGACCTGTTCGGAACCTTCCTGTGCTGCCGCCTCGCCATCCCGCACATGATCGCCGACGGCGGCGGAGCGATCGTGAACACCACCTCGACGGTGGCGCTGCGCGGGATCGCGAACACCGATGCCTATACCTGCGCCAAGGGCGGCGTGCTGGCGCTGACCCAGTCGATGGCGGTCAACTATGCCGATGACAATATCAGGGTGAACGCGATCGCGCCCGGCGGCATCCGCACCGAACGGGTGCTCAAGAAGCTGGAGGCCGTCCCGCATCTCGCCCAGGGCAAGAGCGGGCACCTGCTCGGCCTCGGCACCTCGCGCGATCCTGCTGCGGCGGCGCTATTCCTGGCCTCTGACGATGCCGCCTATATCACCGGGATCGTCCTCGCGGTGGATGGCGGATGGACGACCGTGGGCCCCGCGATCTGATCCGCGACAGGAAGCGGGCGATCAGATCGCCGGCTGGGGGCACTTCGGCGTCACGCGCACCGGCATCCGCTTATAGCCGGGGAACTGGTGCGAGGCGACGCGCTCGACCGGCCCGACCAGTTCGATATCCTCCACATGATCAAGGAAGGCCTGCACGATGCGCCGGATCTGCAGCCGCGCGACCACCGCACCCAGGCAGAAATGGTCGCCGCCGCCAAAGCCCAGGTGCAGATTGGGCTGTCGCCCCAGGTCGAACCTGTCGGGATCGGGGAAGGCGCTCTCATCCCGATTGGCCGATCCGTTCCACAACACCACCCAGTCGCCTTCGCGAATATCCTTGCCGCCCAGGCTGGTATCCGCGGTGGCGGTGCGCAACACATGGGTGACGGGGCTTACCCAGCGCACGAACTCATCGGGCAGCGTCTCGATCAGGCCGGGATTCGCGCGCAACCGCTGCATCTCTTCGGGCTGGGACATAAGCTCATATATGCCGCCGGCGATCGTGTTGCGCGTCGTCTCCTGCCCCGCCGCGACGAACATGAAGCCGTTATAGCCGATCTCATTGTCGGTGAACGGAACGCCGTCGATCTCGACCCGGCCGAGGATGCTGAGCAGGTCCGTACCGCCCTTGCCCCGGCGCTGCTTCACCAGATCGAGTATATAGTCGAAAATGGTGCGTAGCGCCTTGGTCCGCATCTCCAGCGCGCTGCCGCCGCCATAGTCCGCATCGGCCGGGGCGATCCCCATATTGGCCATGCGGAACAGCATCGGCCAGTCCTCGCGCGGAATCTCCATGATCTCGAAGATCACCGCGGCCGGCAGTCGCGCCGCTATATCGTCGACGAAGTTGCACTCGCCGAAACGGATGAGATCGCCGATCAGGTCGGTCGCCAGCGACTGGACGAACCCATCAAGTTCGGCCACTGCCTTCGGCAGAAAGCGATCGTGCAGTGCGCGTCGCATCTTGTTGTGCCGTGGCGGGTCGTTCGACGGCAGCATCGCGCCCTCCATCGCGAGCTTCAGGCTCGGCGACCGTTCCGGATCGGCGAATTCCGCACTCAGCGGCAGCGTCGCGCCCGAACGCTGCGCGCTGAACAAATTGGGCTCCAGATAGACCTTGCGCACATCGCGATATCGCGTGACCGACCAGAAACCCCGATCGTATCGCGTCCGCGTCCAGTGGACGGGGTCCTCCGTCCGCAATCGCCGCCACAGCGCATGCGTATCGCCGGTGGCGAAGAAAGCCGGATCGGTCAGATGAAAATCCAGGTCCGAGATCGACTCCGCCATTGCCACATTCCTTTGCCTTTTCCATCTCGATCATATCGCCGATCGATTAAAATTCGAAATCAGTCGATATCGAACAAGATATTAATCTTATACTAGAAACATCACTTCAGCATTCATCTATATGCACGAGGATTTTTCTAAATCTGCATGAGAGAATTTGATGATCAATATCTGATAAAGTGGCTTGAACGTCTTCCCAACAACATGATGATACCGGATCGAAAACAAGAATTGTCGCAGCGGAGCGAGATTGTCTCCGCAAAGCGCAGAGAATCTCGGATTTCGGAGGGGAACCCAGATGAGAAATAAGCGCACCCACCTCTATTCGCGTGCCATATGCCTGGCGACGATAGCCGCGCTCGCGCCGGTCATGCCGGCCATCGCGGCCGAAGAAACCGGCGCTGCGACCACGGGCGGGCTGGAGGAGATCGTCGTCACCGCCCAGCGGCGCAGCGAGAACCTTCAGGAAGTTCCGATCTCGGTGACGGCGGTTTCCGAATCCATGCTCACATCGGCCGGCATCCAGGGCACGGCCGGCCTGCAACAGTTGACCCCGGGCCTGGTCACCTATCAGGTTGCCGCGGCCTTCCTGCCTTATATTCGCGGCATCGGCTCGTCGCTGTCGCAAAATGGCTTCGACAGTTCGATCGCGATCTACATCGACGGCATCTACCAGGCGAACAAGGCGTCCAACATCTTCGACCTCAACAGCATCGAGCGGATCGAGGTGCTGAAGGGGCCGCAGGGCACGCTGTTCGGCCGCAACGCCACCGGCGGTGCGATCAACGTCATCACCAAGGATCCCGGCCAGCGCGCGGAATTCAGGATCGAGGCGGGCTACGGCCGTTTCGACGAGAGGCGGCTGCGGGCCTATGCCAGCGCGCCGATCACCGAGACGCTGGGCGCGAATGTCGGCATCGCGCTCCGCAAGGACGACGGCTATGTCAAGGATCGCGCCCTCGGCCGCAACATCGCCATAACCGATCGTTTCGCACTGTCGGCCAAGATGCGCTGGTCACCGAGCGACAGGTTCGATGCGCGGCTGTCCTTCCTGTACAACGATGACTCGGACAACTCGTCGCTTTCGGTCCACGTGCTGCCGGGCACGCTGTCCACCGCCGCGTCGCGCGGCATCCCCACCACCTCGAACAATTATGAATCCCGCCTCAGCGGCGTGCCGACAATCACCAACAAATCACACGGCATCACCCTCAACATGCGATATGATGCGGGCTTCGCCGATCTGGTCTCGATCAGCGGCTATCGCAAGGGCCGGGCCCTTTCCTTCTCCGACGGCGATCTGTCCCCGGCCAATCTCGCCTATTCGGCCGCGCCGCAGAGCGGCCGGCAGGCTTCCCAGGAATTGCAGCTCGTCTCGAACAAGGGCGGCCCGCTGCAGTGGATCACCGGGCTCTACTATATCTGGGACAATCAGGGCTATGCGAACAACGCCAACCAGCGCGGCCTGAACAGCGCCAGCAACGTGCCGCCGCCGCCGGTGACGCCGGCTGATCTGCTCGTGCCGGGCGCGTCGGTGGTCGGTTTCACGACGCGGGCCACCACACGCAGCAAGGCCGCCTTCGCCCAGGCATCCTATCACCTGACCGACGCCGACCAGATCACCGTCGGCCTGCGCTACAGCCATGAGAGCAAGGCGCTGAAGGGCATCCAGTACCGGCGGACCGGCGTGGCGGGCGTGGGTGGTGCCCCGGCATCCTTCCTCGACACGCAGCTCGCGGCGGTCGATACGTCCAAGAGCTTCTCGCGCGTGACGTGGCGCGCCGCCTATGATCATCAGTTCAACGATGATCTGATGGGCTACATCAGCTACAATCGGGGCTTCAAGAGCGGCGGCTTCAACCCCACCGTGGTCAATGCCAACCCTCCGGCCGTCGATCCCGAAACGCTGGACGCCTATGAGATCGGCCTCAAGAGCGAGTTCTTCGACCGCAGGCTCCGCTTCAACATCGCGGCATTCTATTATGATTATCGGGATATCCAGGTGCAGCTCATTTCCGCTGCCAACAGCCTGACGACCACCGAAAATGCCGGTGCTGCCGAGACCTACGGCCTCGATATCGACCTCGAAGCGGTGCCGAGCGACGTGCTCAAGATCCGCGCCGGCCTCAACCTGCTGCACTCGAAATACACCAAATATCCGGCCGCCTCGGTCTTCGTACCGCGCGTCGTCGCGGGAACCAGCACGCCCACCGGCGGCAATGTGCAGGTCGGCCTCAACGCGAAGGGCTTCGACACCGTCTTCGCGCCGAAGATCACCGCCAATATCGGCTTCGATTATGACATCCCGGTCGGCAACTCGCGGATCACCCTGTCCGGGTCGGCCTATTACAACGATGGCTATGATGTGTCGCCCGGCGGGATAAACGCCCATGTCGAGGCGTTTGAGACGGTCAACGGCTCGATCACCTATTACGGCCCCGATGACCGCTATTTCGTGCGGCTATGGGGTGAGAACCTCACCAAGGACGTCCATCCCATCTATCTGTCGCCCCAGTCGCTTGCCTATCAGGTCGCGAACAACCGGCCCATCAGCTACGGGGTAACCGTTGGATTTTCCTTGAACTGAATGATGATTTTCTCAGAAATTGAGGCTGTCCAGATGATTACGCTTGATCCATCCAAGATTCGGGATGTCGATATCTATGGATCGATCAAGCAGCAGCCTTATGAATATTATGTGAAATGGGCCACGGAGCCGCCCTTCTACATCATGGTGGAGGGCGCTCCGCAGCTGGTGTGCACGCGGATGGCCGACACCCGCGCGGTGCTGGAAGATCATGCCCGCTTCTCCAGCGTGAAGCGGCCCTATCCAGGCACCCAGGGCTTCTACTTTTTCAATTCGATGCCCAGCGTCACCGATTCCGATCCGCCCACCCATACGAGGCGGCGGCGGCTGATGGCGCCGGCCTTCTCGCCGCGCAAGCTGGTCGAGCTCGAACAGAGCGTTGCCGCCCAGGTCGATCGCGTGCTGGACGAGGTCGATGCGATCGACGGCCCGTTCGACGCCGTGTCGGACTTCGCCGTGCCGATCGCCATGCACACCCTGCTCGGCCAGGTCTGCGACATTCCGTCCGAGGACTGGCCGATTTTTACCGGGCTGATCTCCGCCCAGCGCGCCGCCTTCAGCCAGTTGGAAGGCAATGCCGCGGAGAAGCATGCCTATCACGCGGCATGGGATCGCGCCTGGCGCTATTGCGAAGACGCGATCGCGCGCCGCCGGGCCGCGCCTACCGACGATCTGGTGAGCAACATGATCCAGGCCCAGGAGCGGGGCAGCGAGCTCACCGCGGAGGAATTGTTCGCCACGCTGGTCATCCTCTATTCGGCGGGTATCGGCGGGCTGATCAACTATCCCGCCTGGACGCTGTGGCGGCTGGGCCGGCATCCCGACCAGCTTGCCCTGCTCCGGCAGGACCCGGCACTGATCGCGGGCACCATCACCGAATCGCTGCGCATGGACCCCTCATCCTATGCGTCGCTGCGGTATGCGGCCGGCGACTTCGAGTTCGAGGGCGCGCAGGTGACCGAGGGGATGCCCGTGCACACGCTGAGCGCGAGCGGCAATTACGATCCAGAGCGTTTCCCGGACCCGCTGCGCTTCGACATCACCCGGCCCACCGACTGGAAGACGCTCACCAGCTTCGGCCATGGCGTCCACCACTGCATCGGCAATGGCCTCGCCCGCATGGTCACCCGCACCGCCGTCGCGAGGATCGTCCAGCGCTATCCGGGACTGCGGCTGGAGACACCGGACTTCGTGCCACGGGTCGAGGGCGTGCTGAAGCAGCGTGCCCCGGTTTCCGTGCCCATGCTGCTTCGCTGACGGTGGCCGACCTGTTCCACATCGGCCTGACGGTCGGCGATATCGGGCGATCGATCCGCTTCTACGTCGATGTCGCCGGGCTGAAGGAAGCGACGCCGGTGGACCATGCCAGCGCGGCATTCGATCGGCTGACCGACAATCCGGGTTCGCGGCTGCTGTCGGTGATGCTGTCGGGCAACGGCTTCCTGCTGCAGCTCAACCAGTATCTCAGCGGCGGTGGGGAGCGGCTCGATCTGCGCCACAACAATATCGGAAGCCCACATCTGGCATTCTTCGTGCCCGATGTGGACGCACGATATACCGAACTGAAGCAGCGCCACGACGTCACGATCACGTCGCCCCTGATCGACAATGCCAGCGGCACGCTGCGCAGCTTCTACGTCGCCGATCCCGACGGCGTCCCGGTCGAGTTCCTGCAGCGCCTTCGCGAGGTCGACTATCATGCCAGAGTGATCGAATGAGCAGCAGCCCACGGCGCCGCACCGCACTGATTACCGGCGGGAGCCGTGGCATCGGCCAGGCGATCGCGACGAGGCTCGCGATCGATCATGATCTGGTGATCGGCTATCGCACACGGAGCGACACCGCCGAGGAGACCGCCGCGACCTGCCGGTCGCTGGGTGCGCAGGCGATGATCCATGTCTGCGACATCACTGATCCTGCATCTCTGGCGCAGTTGGCCGATGTCGCCATCGATCGCTTCGGGCGGATCGATAGCCTGGTCACCAATGCCGCGACCGGGCTGCATTGGCCGATCAGCGTCTCGGGCTGGCAGCAGGTCCACGACGCCGTACAGGTCATCGCCGGCAGCCTCGCCGAACTGGTCTCGCGGCTGGCGCCCCATATGGAGCAGGGCGGCCGCATCGTCGCGATCAGCGGGCTCGACAGCAGGCTCGCGGTCGCCGACCATGGCCTGATCGGCGCCGGCAAGGCCGCGATCGAGGCGATGATCCGCAATCTGGCGATGGAGCTGGGCCCGCGCGGGATCACCGCCAATGCGGTCATTCCCGGCGCGACCCGCACCGAATCGCTCGAACGCGCGCTCGAACGCAAGCCGGGATCCGAACAGCCGCTGATCGACTGCATTCCGGCCGGCCGTCTCGCCACCCCTGCCGATGTCGCGCATGTGGTCGCGTTCCTGTGCTCGGCCGGCGCAGCTTATGTGAACGGCACCTCCATCCTCGTCGATGGCGGCTTCAGCGCGGGCAATTTCTGGACCCGCCATCAACGGACGTCGCTCGAAAAGGGCGGCTGGTCCGCCAGACCCCTGGGACAATGAGAGCACACCATGGCATCCGATCATGATCTTATCCCGGCGCTGCTTGCCGCCCAGTCGAAGGGAGACTGGGACGCGATGTTCGCCGTGATGCATGAGGATGGCGTCTTCGAGCTGCCCTTTCTCAAGCAGCGCTTCGAAGGCCGCGCCGAGATCGAACAGCGCATGGCCCCGTCGATAGACCGCATGATCGGCCTCACCTTCTCGGATATCGAGGTGCGCGACATGGCCGAGCCCGGCTGGATGATCGCCCATTTCAAGGGGAATGCGACAGTCCGCCCGACCGGGCGCCCCTATCGGCAGACCTATGTCGGGATATTCCGGGTCGTCGACGGCAAGATCGCGCTTTTCCAGGAATATTTCGACACGCTGGAACTCGCCATCGCCTGCGCGCGGGTCGAGCCCGTGGCATGAGCGGGGCGCCGGAGCTTGCAGGACGCACCGCGCTCGTCGTCGGCGGAGGGTCGGGAATAGGCAGGGCCAGCGCGCTGGCGCTGGCTCGGCACGGCGCCGCCATCGCCGTGGCCGATCTGGACCTTGCCGCGGCGGCGGCCGTCGCCGCGGAGATAGAGGCGACCGGCGCCTCCGCCTGCGCCCTGCCGGTCGACGTCACCGACCTCGCCTCGGTCGAGGAGGCACATCGTACCGCCATGACCCGGCTGGGCCCGGTCGATATCCTGATCAACAGCGCCGGCGCGAACGAGCGCGGCAACAGCGGACATGCGGTGGCCGAGATCGATCTGGAACGCTGGGACGCGATACTCCGGCTGAACCTCTACGGCACCCTGCATTGCTGCCGCGTGGCCGCCCGATCCATGATTGGGCGCGGATGGGGCCGGATCGTCAATATCGGCTCGGCGGCGGGCTATCGGCTCGAAGCCGGCGGGGGTGCCTATGCCGTGTCCAAGGCCGCCATCCCCGCCCTCACAAAGATTCTCGCGAAGGAGGTTGGGCGGCACGGCGTGACGGCGAATGTGGTCGTGCCCTTCTTCACCGACACGCCGATGCTGCGCCGCCGCTTTCCGGACCGGCAATCGATGGACGCCGCGCTGCAATCCGGGGCCCTCGCCAGCCCGATGGGCGTGGTGCTCGACGCCGAGGATCAGGCGGCGGCGGTGCTGTATCTCTGCCTTGAATCCGGCCGCTACGTCACCGGCCAGTCGATCCACGTCAATGGCGGCTCATGGATGCCCTGAGCCCGAAGGCCGCCCGACGACCATCATGTGAAAGGAGTTCCCCATGCAGTGTCGACATGATCTGGTGATCAGGGGCGGCACGATCGCGGACGGATCGGGCGGCGCGCTGTTCGAGGCCGACGTCGCGGTGCAGGGCGGCCGCATCGTCGAGATCGGGCGGGTGGCCGGGACGGGCGCCGAGGAGATCGACGCCAAGGGCCTGCTCGTCACCCCCGGCTTCGTCGACATCCACACCCATTATGACGGCCAGATCACCTGGGAGGACAGGCTGGCCTCCTCCTCGCTGCACGGCGTCACGACGATCCTCGCCGGGAACTGCGGCGTGGGATTCGCGCCGTGCCGGCCCGATCACCGCGACCTGCTGGTGAAGGTGATGGAGGGTGTCGAGGACATACCCGAAATCGTCATGACCGAGGGGCTTCCCTGGAACTGGGAAAGCTTTCCCGAATATCTGGACAGCCTGGAGAGCCGCAGGAGCGATATCGATTTCGCCGTGCAGGTTCCCCATTCGGCGGTTCGTGTCTTCGTGATGGGGAAACGCGGCGCCGATCTGGAGCCGCCGACCCATGACGATCTCGCCCAGATGCGCAGGATCGTCACCGAGGGGATTCGCGCGGGCGCGCTGGGGGTGTCGACCTCGCGCTGCCTCAGCCACCGGACCCGCGCCGGCGCGCTCGCGCCGAGCGTGCTGACCGAGGAGGAGGAACTCATCGCGCTCGCCCATGGCCTGCGCGATGCCGGGGCCGGCGTGTTCCAGATCATTCCCCGCACGGCGGCCGACGATACCGATCCGGTGCAGGAAATGGCGATGATGCGCCGCCTGATGGTCGCATCGGGCAGGCCGCTGTCGTTCACCCTGCTGCACAAGAGCGAACGTCCGCAGCAGCTGAATATCATCCTGGGCGAACTGGAGGCGATCCGGGCCGAAGGGCTGCCGATGCTGGCCCAGGTCTGCCCGCGTCCGCTCGGCGTGTTGTTCGGCCTCGATCTGTCCTTCCATCCATTTCGCTTCCGGCCCAGCTACGCGGCGATCGAGCATCTGCCGTTGGCCGAGCGCGTCGCGGCGATGCGCGATCCGGCGCTCCGCGCCCGGCTGCTGGCCGAACGACCGGAGCACAGCAACCCGGCCTTCGTGCGCATCACCGGCGCGATCGACACTCTGTGCGAGCTCGGCGATCCTCCGAATTACGAGCCCGGCCCCGAAGACACGCTCGCCGCCCGCGCCCGGACCATGGGGATCAGCGCGGCCGAACTCGCCTATGACATATTGATCTCGGACGGCGGCACCAAACTCCTGCTCTGGCCGGCCGCCAACTATGTCGGGCACAGCCTCGACGAGGTCCGTCCGCTGCTCACGCGCAATGATACGCTGATCGCGCTGGGCGATGGCGGCGCGCATTACGGCATGATCTGCGACAGCAGCTACACCACCACGCTGCTGGCCTATTGGACCCGCGATCGTGGCCGCGACCTGATCGCCCTGCCCCAGGCCGTGAAGTCGCTGTCGCACGACACCGCCCGCGCGGTCGGCCTCAGTGATCGCGGCCGCATCGCCGTCGGCCTGAGGGGCGATCTCAACCTGATCGACTATGATCGGCTCGGGCTCCAGCTTCCGTACATCCGCCGCGACCTTCCAGCGGGCGGCCGCCGCCTGCACCAGGGCGCGACCGGATATCGGGCGACGATCGTCAACGGCGTGCCGGCCTATCGCGATGGAGCGGCAACCGGCGCCCTGCCCGGCCGACTGATCCGCGGCCCGCGCTGAGATCGAAAGGCGCGTTCGTCAGGCTCGCCTGCGCGGATCGTCGTTGGGCAAGCTCCAGGCCGCCAGGCCGCAGACGATGCAGATCAACAGGATGAACAGGAAGCCCAGCCGGAAGCTCAGCACCGACGGGACCGGCGCATCCATGCCCGCCGCCTGCTGGTTCGCGGTGGCGAGGAGCAGCATCACGAGCTGCGCCCCGATCGCCGAGAAGGCGGCGCGGAACACGGTGGACAGGCCGGTGATCTCCCCCGCCCGCTCGGGCGGGGAGGCCGCCAGCAGGATATTGGGTATCGCGACATAGCATACCAGATAGCCGGCACCTTCCAGCAGCATCCCCACCATCACCACGGGCAACCGATCGTGGAAGAACAGGATCAGCGTCCAGCCGGTGGCTGCCATGACCGCCCCGCTCAACAGGCCGAACCGCCCGCCGCGCCGCGCGATGACCCGCCCGCACCAGGCGCTGGACAACACGCCCACCAGCCGCACCGGCATCAGCAGCGATCCGGCCACCCCCGCCGCCAGGCCGAAGCCGACCGCGGCGCCCTTCTGCTGAAGCAGCATCGCCATGATGAGCGTGTGCTGGGTCATGCCCGCGCCCACCATCGCCATGCAGAAATAGGCGGTGGCGATACGCCGGTCGGCCAGCGCGCGGAGGTGGATCAGCGGATAGGCCTGCCGCAGTTGGTGGCGCGCCCAATAGCCGAGCAGCAGCAGCGATCCCGCCAGCATCGCCAGCACCAGGGGATCGCCCCATCCCCGGTCCTTGCCCAGGGTCAGCGCGAGCAGGAAGCCGGTGATGGCCGGCACGAACAGCACGCCCTGCACCATGTCGACCCGGTTGGCCTGGCCGGTGGCGCTCGCTCTCCTCGGCACCCAGGCCCAGACGACAGCCGCGCTCAGGACTGCCCACGCCCCGCTGGCGACGAAGATGCTGTTCCAGCCGGCCGTGTCGACCAGCAGACCGCCCACCGCCAGGCCGATGGCGGCGGATCCGGTCGCCGCCGCCAATACGATGCCCACCGTCATCGGCACGCGATCGGCTGGCATGTTCTGGCGGATCAAGGCCAGGCAGAGCGGCAGGATCGCACCACTGGCGCCCTGCAGCGCGGCACCGACGACGATGCCGATCAGGTTCCGCGACAAGGCACTGATGCTGGATCCCGCGATCGTGATCGTCAGCACGATCAGGAGCAGCCGGCGATGCCCGTAAAGGTCGCCGAGCCGGCCGCACAGCGCCGCCGCCGCCGCCGAGACCAGCAGGCATGCGGTGATGATCCACCCCACGCCCGCCGGATCATGGAAGACGCGGGTCAGCGACGGCAGCGCCGTATAGACCATCGTCACTTCCAGCGAACTGCAGATCTCGGCGATGACGAGCGCGACGATGAACAGCCGGCTGGTCGCCGGGCTCATGGCGGGCGCGGTCACCTGCCGATCGTCACGCTATAGGTATCGCGGCCGGATCGCAGCATCGTCCCGGCTAGTTCCCCGTTCGGCACGCCGTCGCGTGCCACCTCGCGACCGTTGACCAGCACATGGCTGACGCCGATCGGATCGCAATAGAGGCGGTTCCCGCCGGCCGGCAGGTCGAAGCGCATGCTGGTCGGCCCGCACCCGATTCTGTCGGGATCGAAGATGACGATGTCGGCGAACGCGCCCTCGCGCAGACAGCCCCTGTCACGGATGCCGATCAACTCGGCCGGCACCTGCGTCAGGCGATGGACCGCTTCTTCCAGTGAGAGCAGCTTGCGGCGACGCACCCCTTCGCCCAGCACCTTCGACGAGAAGGCGAAGGTATCGATCATGTCGAGATGCGCCCCCGCGTCGGAAGCGCCGATCACCACCCGGTCGTCGGTCCACACCTCGCCCCGCATCGCCCAGCTCGCATCGTCGTCGGCGATCGAGCGGAGCAGGAAATTGGTACGCAACTCATCGGCCAGGGCAACGTCGAGTATCGCGTCGAGGGGCGAAACCCCGCGCTCCGCCGCGACCTCGCCGATCATCCTTCCGAGCCAGCGGCGGTTCTCCTCGCTGAACACCTCGACGATCTCATAATCCTGCCACTGCGCATATTTGCGCGCATGGCCCGCCTGCCCGGCCGCGCGCTCCCCGATCCGGCGGCGGACCTCGGGATCGGCGAAGGCCCTGCACCGATCGTCGAGCGGCAGGCGGAAATATTCCGCGATCCCCTCGACCGAATCGATCAGCACGCCGCCCAGCATGTTGAGCCGGAGGTGCGGCGCATCGGCCATCACCAGGCCCACCACGCGCGCGCCGCGCGCCGCCGCATAATCGGACGCCGCGATCTGCGAGCGGTGGATTTCGGGCGCATGGGCGTTGGGGATGATCGCGTTCCAGTTGAGCGGCCGCTGCGCGGCGAGCGACAGGCGCGTCAGCAGATCATAGGTCTGCTCACCGAAGAGACCCGGGATCGGCAGGAATTCCAGCGTGGTCCCGGGGAATTCCGAAACCACGCTCGCCAGCGCGATCAGCTCTTCCTCGGCGGCGTGGCGCGAAGGCACGGGCTGGCCCTCCGCGTCGAGATGCGTCGTCGATATCGTCGATGAGAAACCCAGTCCGCCGGCCCGTATCGAAGCGCGCAACAGCTCCTGCATCGCCGCGATCTCGTCGGCGCTGGCATGATGGCCGATCGCGCGCTCGCCCATCACGGTACGGCGCAGCGCCGAATGGCCGACCATGAAGCCGGTGTTGATCGCCAGCGTGCCGTCCAGCCGGTCGAGATATTCGCCGAAGCCGGTCCAATCCATCGGCACCGCCGCGCGCAGGCTTTCGAGCGGCATGCCCTCGACCCGGGCGAGCATCCGCACCAGATAATCGGCATCTTCGGGCCGGCCGCTCAACGGTGCGATGGTGAAGCCGCAATTTCCGCCAATCACGGTGGTGACGCCATGGTTGATCGACGGGGTGACCAGCGGGTCCCAGAAGACCTGCGCGTCATAATGGGTATGCACGTCGACGAAGCCGGGTGCCACGATCTGGCCGCCCGCGTCGATCTCGCGCCGGGCAGGCCCGTCGACGTCGCCGATCCCCACGATCCGCTCCCCGCTGATCGCGACCGCGCCGCTCCTGGCGGGAGCGCCCGTCCCGTCGACGATGCGTCCATTCCGGATGATGATATCGTACATGTCGCTGCCTCTGTCAGGCCTGGCTCATATAGCCGCCGTCGACCGGGATGATCGCCCCGGTGATGAAATCGGATGCCGCCGAAGCCAGGAAGACGGCGATGCCGCCAAAGTCCTCCGGCCTGCCCAGCCGCCGTGCCGGGGTACGGGCGACGACGCGG
The DNA here is from genome assembly GCF_002355275.1 of Rhizorhabdus dicambivorans. Lineage (NCBI taxonomy): Bacteria > Pseudomonadati > Pseudomonadota > Alphaproteobacteria > Sphingomonadales > Rhizorhabdaceae > Rhizorhabdus > Rhizorhabdus dicambivorans. The sequence goes on from NZ_CP023449.1 coordinate 4,266,865, forward strand.
TCGTGCAGGTCGGGCCGCTCGCGCATCGCGGCGGTCGTAAGCGCGGTTGCGACATAACCCGGCAGGATCGCGTTGACCTGGATATTGTCGACCGCCCAGGACACCGCGAGCGCCTTGGTCAGCTGGCCGATGCCCCCCTTGCTCGCGCCATAGGCCGCGGCCACGGCACTGCCGAACAGCGTGGTGATCGAACCGACATTGATGATCTTGCCCCCGCCACGGCGGCACATTTCCGGATAGGCGCGCTGGCTGAGCAGGAAGGCGCCGGTCAGATTGACGTCCATGATCTGCCGCCATTCGTCCAGCGAGAGGTCCTGGGGCGGCTTGCCGATCGACATGCCCGCATTGTTGACGAGGATGTCGATCCCGCCGCAGCCCGCGACGACGGCGTCCAGCGCGGCGGCGCAGGAATCAGGATCGGCTGTGTCCAGTTGCTGATAGCGGGCCCCGCCGCCTATCAGCGCCGCTGCCGCCTCCCCCCTCGCGCGGTCGCGGCCGGCGATCGCGACCGTGGCGCCCGCGCCCGCCATGGCCTGAGCCATCGCGAAGCCGATCCCCGAGCCTCCGCCCGTGACCAGCGCAACCTTTCCGGACAGATCGAATTCAGCCACATCCCGCTCCGTTCAGATACCCGGCGTGGGCCGCGGCGCATCGGCGGGCGCCCCTTCGCCGGACAGGTTGAGCAGCAGCGCCAGCAGCGCATAGACGCCGCTCACCGCCGCCAGATCGACCAGCTGCTCCTCATTCAGATGGCGGCGCGCCTCGGCCAGCGTCTCGGGCCGCACCCGATGTTCGTCCAGCAGCTCGCGGCACAGCGCATGGACCGCCGCTTCGTCTTCCGCCATGTTCTCCGGGAAACGCCCTTCGTGGATGGCGGCCGTGACGGCCGGCGCCAGGCCGGCGTCATGGGCGATCCTCTCATGCGCCCACCACTCATAGTCCTGGTCCCAGAAGCGCGCCTGGATCAGTATCGCGAGTTCCTTCAGCCGTGCAGGCAGGGTCGACCGGGTCGCGAAATAGCTGATCAGCGGACGGAGCCGCAGCCCCATGGCGGGGCTTCGCAACAGCAGCGGAATGGGGCCGCCCGCATAGCCTCCGGACGCACGGAGCAGCTGATCCGCCAGCGCCCGCTGGTCGGCATTGTCGGGATCGAGCGGAACGGGCGGAAAAGCCTGCGATGCCATCAACGGATCCATGCAACCCTCCCTGACGCGACCGCCCTGGAGGCCCAACCTCCGGTCGGAACGATCCTAGAGGGTGCTCATGGTCTGCAAATGCGAGATTTACTGCTTTCGACATGACGGAATATCATCGGCGCGATTTCAAATTATAGGCGGCCGTCTCTGGCTATTTGTCGCTGACTTGCACGACATCTGCTATGCCATTGCGATCAACGTGAATGAGACCCTCATCCCGTGCCGATGAACTCTGGTCGATGCGGCCATTCATTCTCCTGAAGAACAGCTATATTTTATTTTTTACGCCTACCGAAAGATCGGGGCCGGCTATATCAGGGAGAGGAAAGGGGCGGACGATGTCGTTAGTCATGCCGGAGCCGGACGCCAGCGTCCTCGCGCGCCGCGCGGATATCGTCCGGGCGTTGCGCTCGATCGTCCCCGGGGAAGCGGTGATCGACGATCCGGACGGCCTGCGCCCCTATGAATCCGACGGACTGACCGCCTATCGCCAGCCACCGATGGTCGTCGTGCTGCCGGAGACGACGGAGCAGGTGTCGAGGATCCTCGCCTGGTGCCATGCCGAGGGCGTGAAGATCGTGCCGCGCGGTTCCGGCACATCATTGTCGGGCGGCGCGCTGCCGCTGGCGGATGCTGTGCTGGTCGGCATGGCCAGGTTCAACCGCGTGCTCGATATCGATTATGAGGACCGGCTGGCCGTGGTCCAGCCCGGTGTCACCAATCTCGCCGTCACCCGCGCGGTCGAGGATCGCGGCTTCTATTACGCGCCCGACCCGTCCAGCCAGATCGCCTGCTCGATCGGCGGCAATGTCGCGGAGAATTCCGGCGGTGTGCACTGCCTGAAATACGGGCTGACCACCAACAATGTGCTTGGCGTCGAGATCGTGCTGATGGACGGCGAGGTCGTCCGCCTCGGCGGCCGCCAGCTCGATCCCGCCGGGCTCGACCTGCTCGGCGTCGTGGTCGGCTCCGAGGGACTGCTCGGCATCGTCACGGAAGTGACGGTCCGCATCCTGCCCCGGCCGGAGGGGGCTCGCGCGCTGCTGATCGGCTTCCCCACCGTCGAGGGTGCCGGGCTATGCGTCGCCGATGTGATCGCCGCCGGCATCATCCCGGCCGGCATGGAGATGATGGACCGGCCCGCCATCCATGCCGCTGAGGCTTTCGTCCAGGTGGGCTATCCGCTGGATGTCGAGGCGCTGCTGATCGTCGAACTGGATGGTGTTGCCGCCGAATGCGACCATCTGATCGACGAGGTCGCCGCCATCGCCCGCGCCAACGGGTCGACCACCCTGCGCCTTTCCGCCGACGATGACGAGCGCATGGGCTTCTGGGCGGGCCGCAAGGCCGCCTTTCCCGCAGTCGGCCGCCTGTCGCCCGATTATTATTGCATGGACGGAACGATCCCGCGCCGCCGCCTGCCCGACGTGCTGGAGAAGATGCGCGAACTGTCAGATCATTATGGTCTGGGCGTCGCCAATGTCTTCCATGCGGGCGACGGCAATCTCCATCCGCTGATCATGTACGATGCGAACATTCCCGGCCAGCTCGAGCGCGCCGAGGCCTTTGGCAACGACATATTGCGGCAGTGCGTCGCGGTCGGCGGCGTGCTTACCGGCGAGCATGGCGTCGGCGTCGAGAAGCGCGACCTGATGCCCGAGATGTTCTCGGAGACCGACCTCAAGCAGCAGCAGCGCCTCAAATGCGCCTTCGATCCGAAGCTGCTGCTCAATCCCGGCAAGGTCTTCCCGACATTGCACCGCTGCGCGGAACTCGGGCGCATGCATGTCCATCATGGCGCACTGCCCTTTCCGGACCTGCCGCGCTTCTGATGGCCACGCCGCTTCCCATCCGTCCGGCCTCCGCCGAAGAACTGGTCGATGTCGTCCTGACGGCGCAGCGCGATGGCCGCACCCTGGCGATCGGCGGCGGGCTCAGCAAGGCCGGGACCGGCCGGCCGGCGCGCGATGCGACGCCGCTCGACATGGGCGGCTTCGCCGGCATCGTCGATTATGATCCCGCCGAACTGGTGCTGACGGTGGGCGCCGGAACGCCGCTGTCGCAGATCGAGGCGCTGGTACGTGCCGAGGGGCAGATGCTCGCCTTCGATCCCTTCGATCATGGTCCCGTCTTCGGCCAGCCTGCTGGAAGCGCGACGATCGGCGGCGTGGTAGCGGCGGGCGTCGCCGGGTCGCGGCGGCTGTCCGCCGGGGCAGTGCGCGATCACCTGCTCGGCTTCCGCGCGGCCTCGGGCCGGGGCGAGATGCTGCTGGCTGGCGCGCGGGTGGTGAAGAACGTCACCGGCTATGATCTGCCCAAGCTCGCGGCGGGCAGCTGGGGCCGGCTGTTCGCGATGACCGAGCTGACGCTCAAGGTGCTGCCGCGTCCTCCGGTCAGCGCGACGCGCGCCGTCACCGGCCTCGATGCCCGGCAGGCTGTGGCGGCGATGGCCGCGGCGATGGGCTCGCAGGCCGAGGTCGCGGCGGCGGCCCATATCCCCGCCGCCCGACAGGGCGACATCGCCCTGACCCTGCTCCAGGTCCAGGGCTTCGCTCCGTCGGTGCAGGCGCGATGCGCGATCCTCGACAGGGCGCTCGCCCCGCACGGCCCGGTCGAGGCGCTCGGCGATAGCGACGCCGATGCCCTCTGGGCCAGCCTGCGCACGCTTGCGCCGCTGGCCCGCGATCGTCCCCTGTGGCGTGTCAACGTGGCCCCCAGCCAGGGCCCCGCGATCGTCGCCGCCCTCGAACCGCACGGCGCGTCCTGGCTGTTCGACTGGGCCGGCGGGCTGGTCTGGCTGGCCTTTGATGGCGATCCCGCCCTCGTCCGCGCCGCCGCCGAGGCCGCCGGCGGACACGCCACGCTGGTCCGGGCGCCGGCGGCGCTGCGCGAGGCGGTGGCCACCCTGCATCCCGCCGCCCCGGGCGTGGCCGCGCTGGAGGCGCGCATCCGCCGCGCCTTCGATCCGATGGGCGTGTTCGAGACCGGCCGTTTTGGAGAGCGCCCATGAAGACCGAGTTCACGGCCGAGGCGCTGGCCGATCCGGCGATGGCCAGTTCCGAGGCGGTGATCCGCAAATGCGTCCATTGCGGCTTCTGCACCGCGACCTGCCCCACCTATGTACTGCTCGGCGACGAACTGGATTCCCCGCGCGGCCGCATCTACCTGATCAAGGACATGCTCGAGCGGGAGCGGGAGCCGACCCCCGAGATCGTCAAGCATGTCGATCGCTGCCTCTCCTGCCTGTCGTGCATGACGACCTGCCCGTCGGGCGTGAACTACATGCATCTGGTCGATCATGCCCGCGCCTATATCCAGGACCGCTACCGCCGCCCGCTGCGGGAGCGGCTGATCCGCGGCCTGCTCGCGCTCGTCCTTCCCCATCCGCGCCGCTTCCGCGCGGCGCTCGGCCTCGCCCGCCTGGCCCGGCCCGCCGAGCCGTTGCTGCGGCGGATCGCAGCACTCCGTCCGCTCGCCGCGATGCTCGCCCTCGCGCCGGCGCGCGTGCCGCCGCGTGCCGAACGCCGCGACGCCCTCGTCGCCGGATCGAAGGGGCGCGTCGCCATGCTGCGGGGCTGCGCCGAGCCGGTGCTGCGTCCCGAGTTCGGCAGCGCCGCGATCCGCCTGCTCAACCGCGCCGGCTATGACGTGCTGTTCGCGCCCGGCGAAGCGTGCTGCGGCGCGCTGGTCCACCATATGGGGCGCGAGCATGACGGCCTCGCCCATGCCCGGCGCAACGTCGATGCCTGGCAGCGGCTGATCGACGATGGCGGCCTTGCCGCGATCCTGGTGACGGCATCGGGCTGCGGCACCACGATCAAGGATTATGGCTTCATGCTGCGCAACGATCCCGCTTATGCCGAAAAGGCGGCGGCGGTCTCGGCGCTCGCCAGGGACATCACCGAATTCCTGCAGGATGCGGAGCTTCCCGCCGGGGACGGCCGCGGCCTCACCGTCGCCTATCATGCCGCCTGCTCGCTGCAGCACGGCCAGAAGGTGACCGAGGCGCCAAAGCGGCTGCTCGCCCAGGCCGGCTACATCGTCCGCACCCCGATCGAGGCGCATCTGTGCTGCGGGTCGGCGGGCACCTACAACATCCTCCAGCCTGAAATCGCGGGGCAGCTCGGCGACCGCAAGGCCGCGAACATCGAGCGGCTCGGCGCGGATGTCATCGCCACCGGCAATATCGGCTGCGCCACCCAGATCGGCGCCCGCACCGCGCTGCCCATCGTCCACACGGTCGAGCTGCTCGACTGGGCGACCGGCGGCCCGGCGCCCGCCGCCCTTTCTTCCCTCCCCAGGACAGGAACGCAAAAAAAATGGCTTACATCACGCTTGAACAGGCAAATGCGATCATCACCGGCGCCTTCGCGAAGGGCGCGGAACTCGGGCTGAAACCCCTGGGCATCGCCGTGCTCGACGCCGGGGGGCATCTGATCGCCTTCCAGCGCCAGGACGGCACCTCGACGCTGCGCCCGCAGATCGCCACGGCCAAGGCATCGGGTGCCCTGGCGCTCGGCATATCGAGCCGCAAGATCGCCGACATGGCGGCCGAAAGGCCCAGCTTCGTCGCCTCGCTCGGGCCGATCGCATCGCATGGCGTCCTGCCGGCGGCAGGCGGCGTCATCGTGGTCGGCGCGGACGGCCGGGCGATCGGCGCGGTCGGCGTCACTGGCGACACCTCGGACAATGACGAGCTCTGCGCCCTCGCCGGCATCTCCGCCGCCGCGCTGACCGCCCAGGCCTAAGATCAGAAGGTCGCCGGCCCGGGCATAATGGAAGCCCCCGCTCGGTCCAACGGAGCGAAATTGCTCTAGGCGCCCGATCCGTCGGCGGCGGAATTGATTGCGATTTGCGACATTGCCTGCTGAAAGACTTGGGAAGGACGGGGGAAATCATCCCCATCCTTTCCAGCCATCTTCGACGGGCTTCGCATGATCACCTCCGCCGCCCGCGCCGCCGATCGTCACGTCATGATCGTCGGCGCGGGCTTTTCCGGCACCCTCCAGGCGATCAACCTGCTGCGCCACGAAGGCCCGCACGCGACGCTGATCGAGCGGCAGCCCCATGCCGGACGCGGCATCGCCTATTCGGCGGCGCATCCCGATCATCTGCTCAACGTGCGTGCCGGCAATATGAGCGCGCTGCCCGACGATCCCGATCATTTCCTGCGCTGGCTCGCCCGGCACCGGCCCGAGCTGGGCGGCTTCGTGCCGCGCATCGTCTATGGCGATTATCTGGCCGATCTGCTGCGCGCCGCGATGGAACGGGCCGAGGGCCGCCTTACCCTGATCCGGGGCGAAGCGGTCGACGCCGAACGGAGCGGCGGCGGCTATGCGGTGACGCTGGACGACGGGCGTCGCCTCGCTGCGGATACGCTGGTCCTCGCGCCGGGCAACCTGCCCCCGCACGAGCCGCCGGCGCTCGCCGGTGCCGGGCTCGATCCCGACCTCTACGCGCCCGATCCGTGGAGCGGCAACGTCGCCGACGGGCTGGCGGCCGACGACAGGGTGCTGATCGTCGGCACCGGACTGACCATGGTGGACGTCGCGCTGCTGCTCGACGCGCGCGGCTTCCGGGGCAGGATCATCGCCATGTCCCGGCGCGGCCTGCTGCCTCACGCCCATGCCGACCAGACGATGGGCGCGCCTCTGCAACAGCGCCCGCCGCTCCGGCCATCGGAACTGCTGCGATCGGTGCGGGCAAGGACGGGGGCAACCGGCTGGCGGCCGGCTGTCGATGCGCTCAGGCCCTTCACCCAGGATCTCTGGCTCGGCGCCGATGCCGAGGGCCGCCGCCGCTTCCTGCGCCATCTGCGCCCCTGGTGGGATATCCACCGCCATCGGCTGGCACCGCGCGTCGCCGAGCGGATCGCCGCGATGCGCGCCGATGGAAGGCTCGACATCGTCGCCGGCAAGCTGGCGGGCGCCGATGTGCGCGATGGCCAGGTCGACATCAGCTGGCGTCCACGCGGCGCGGATACGCTGCGGACATTGCGGGTCCGGCGGATCGTCAATGCCAGCGGACCGCAGGGTGATCTGGCCCGAACCGGCGAACCGCTGCTGCGCCGCCTGCTCGAACGCGGCCTGATCCGCCCCGATGCCCTGCATCTTGGCATCGACGTCAATCCGCAGTCGGAAGCGATCGGCGCCTCCGGCCAGGCCGATTCCGGCCTGCTGGTCATCGGCCCGATGACGCGCGGCACCTTCTGGGAGATTGTCGCCGTGCCCGACATCCGCGTCCAGACCTGGTCGGTCGCGCGGCGCCTGTCGAACGCGCACTGGGTCGAAGGCGAAGGGCTCTAGCCGGGAAGCGCCGCCAACGGGCCAGCCTGACGACAATCGTCCTGACCTGGATCAAGTCGGCGCAACATGCGGGAACCGGGGCGATCGGCTGCGGTTCAGCATGGGCGGCCTCACGCCGCCAGCGAAAAGCCGGATGATGCCCGGGTCAGGATGCAGATGCGCGCTAACGATCTCGAATATTACCGCCGGCGACTGGTCGAGGAGCTTGAGCGGTCGTTCGACGCGGAGAGCGAGGTGGCGCGCACCGCGCATCGGACGCTGGCCGAACTGTATCGCGCCCGGCTGAACGAGCCGGCGCCGACGGGATATCGTGCCATGTCGGCGCGGGTCCGGGCGGCCTAGCCCGTGGCCGAGCCGTTCGCCTACCGCCACGACGATATCGAGCTTGTCGGCGAACTCCACCGCCCCGATCCCGGCGCGCATGGCCGCCCAGTCCTGGTCGTCCATGAGGCGGACGGGATCGGCGGCAATGTCCGCCGCCGCTGCGCGATGCTGGCCGGGCTCGGCTATGTCGCGGCGGCGGCCGATCTCCATGGCGACGGCCGCGTTCTCGGCGACGATGAGATCGGCCCCGCGATGGACCGTTTCCGCGGCGATCCACCGCTGCTGCGCGGCCGCATCGCCGCCGCGCTCGACGCGCTGGTCGCGACGACAGGCGCGCCGCCGGAACGGATCGCCGCGATCGGCTATTGCTTCGGCGGTTTCGCAGTGCTCGAACTCGCCCGGTCGGGCGCGCCGATCGGTGCCGTGGCGAGCTTCCACGGCCTGCTCACCACCAACGCACCAGCCGCGCCCGGCGCCATCCGCGCCCGGATATTCGCCAGCACCGGCGCCCTCGATCCGCTCGTCCCGCCCGACCATGTCGGGGCCTTCCAGGCGGAGATGATGGCGGCCCGGGCGGACTGGCAGCTGATCGTCCATGGCCGCGCGCTGCACAGCTTCACCAACAGCGGCGTCGATGCGCTCGGCGATCCGCGCATGGCCTATGATCCGGCGGCCGACCGGCAGAGCTGGGCCGCGCTGCTGGAATTCCTGGCCGACGGCACGGACGCCGCGCGGGCATGAGCAAGTGAGTACGGAAAGTCTACAACCGAGGAGTTCAGCATGGGCCGCACATCGGACGACGATTTCCTCCCCGAGGAGAATGACGAGCAGCGCGATGGCGATCAGGCGCAGGACGTGGCCGACGATGCGCTGACCTTGCCGGCCGATCCCTATGAGGAGAGCGAACATGGCGGTTCGTCGGATCCCGCGTCGCTGATCCCCGCCGACACGCCGGACCTCGTCGATACGATGAACCAGATGGTCCGCTCGGGCCGGATCGACAATGGCGCCTTCGCCGGCGAACCGATGCACGACGATGAAGAGGATATCCGCGGCATCACCGATCAGGACGACGACGACCTCACGGGATCATGATCGGCGCCGGTCCGGGCTCCCGCTCAGGCGAAGACCTGTTTTGGAATATGCGTGATCCGGCAGGCGAGATCGGCTTCGCCCGACGCGACGATATAATGGCCGGGCGCGCTCCCCCCCTCGTCGCCGTCGGCGATGCCGGTCGTGAACACCACGTCGCGGACATAGAGCTGATGCTCGATCGGGCGGGTGAGGTCGGCCGAGGCTTCGAGCAGCGGCCGGTGCTCGGTCGCGATGGTCCGCGAGGGGTCGTCCCGGTCGAGAATCGACCAGTAGGTTCGATATATGCCGACGATCTCCTTGGGCTCCACTCCATGCCACAGGCTCAGCCAGCCGCGATCGGTCAGGATCGGCGGGGTGCCTCCGCCGATCCGCGCGGTGGCGACGGTATTGGCGTGGGGGCGGATGCCGGGCGCGGGCCAGGGCTTCCAATGCCGGGCGTCGGGTGAGGTTGCCAGGTTGATCGACGGCCCCGCGCGCCATTCGCTGCCGGGCGGATAGGCGAAATAAAGGTCCCCCAGCGGCCGGGTCTGGGCCCAATATTGCCCGCCGACCAGCCCCTCGAAGATCAGCATGTCCTTGTTCTGGTGATCCAGCACGATGTCGGCGAAGCGCCAGTCGAGGCCATCGGACGATGTGTAGAGCGTGGTCGAATGGCGCTCGGGGCTGACCGAGCAGGTCGTCATCAGCCATTGGTCGCCCACCCGGCTGATCCGCGCATCCTCCACACCATAGCATTGGAAGCTCGCTGTCGGCGCGATCGCCCGGTCATAATGCACCTCCTCGATCCGCAGCCCGTCGGGCGACAGTTCGACCGGCAGCAGCCAGGACAGCGAGGTCAGCGCCATGATCCGCCAGCCGCCGCCGCGTAGCAGGAATTTGCGGGGATCGGCGGTGTCGGCCAGATCGAGCGGCCAGGCGTCGAGCCGATACTGTCCGCTGCCCCGCGCCGCGACATGGCCCGCCGGCGGATTGCCCTCGGCTTCCCAGCGGATCGCATGGACCCGCCCGTCGCGGATCGGCTCGCGCAGGGCCTCGGCGATCCGCACCATCGCCAGCAGGTTGCCGTTCGGCAGCCGCGTCAGCCCGGGGTTGAAGGCGCCGAGGATATAGGTTTCGGCATCGAGATGCCCGGCCAGCGGCGAGCGGGCGAGATCGACATCGTCGGGTGCGAATATCAGCCGGTCGACTGGATAGCTGCTCATCATCGATCCGGTCCGCTGTCTGGCGTCGCGCCTATGGTGTCGAGCATCATCGTCATCCCCTGATCTGCCCGGCGACAACCTGCGGCCTGGAGCGATGTTCCCCGCTGCGCCCAGAACGCGAAGCCCTTAACCCATGTTAAAATACTGATTTTATTGGCTTCGCTTTCCGAAACGACCGGAACTGCCTTGGGTTTCACGGGGTTGGGGCTCGGATTTCAAAGGAGGTTCCGGTGAGCGAAAGGCATGACGCCACGCCGCGCGACGATGCGCCCTTGTCCACGTCCAAGGATTCCGATGCCGCCGAAGCGGCCGGCGAGACGATCGTCGATGCCAGGGGATCGTCCCTGATCGGCCGTACCGTCACGATCAACCGGCCGCGCGCCGAACTGTTCGCCTATTGGCGCGATTTCTCCAACCTGCCCCGCTTCATGGACAATATCGTCAGGATCGACATCCTCGACGAATGCCGATCGCACTGGGTGATCAAGGCCCCCGGCGGCCGGACGGTCGAATGGGACTCGGTCGTCACCGAGGAGGCAGATGGCGAATATATCGCCTGGGCATCGGCCGAAGGGGCGGATGTCCCCAACAGCGGCCGGATCGACTTCCGCGACGCCAGCGGCGGGCGCGGCACAGTCGTCACCGCGACGATCCTCTACGATCCGCCGGCCGGCATGGTCGGCAGGCTGATCGCCAAGATGTTCCAGCGCGAGCCGGCGATCCAGGCGCGCCGGGATCTGCGCCGCTTCAAGCAGTTGATGGAAACCGGCGAGATCGCCACCGCCGCGCGCACGCGCGCCGAACTGGAGGAGGAGAAGGACTGATGCGCGCACTCACCTGGCACGGCAAGCATGACGTGCGCGTCGATACGGTGGACGATCCCGAGATTCTCAATCCGCGCGATGCGATCATCCGCATCACCTCGACCGCGATCTGCGGCTCGGACCTGCATCTTTACGACGGCTACATCCCGACCATGCAGAAGGGCGACATCCTCGGCCATGAGTTCATGGGCGAGGTGGTCGAGACCGGCTCCGCCTCGACGCTGAAGAAAGGGCAGCGCGTCGTCGTCCCCTTCACCATCTCCTGCGGCGGCTGCTTCCATTGCGGCAAGCATCAATATTCGGCCTGCGACAACGGCAATCCGGCCGACAACCAGGACATCGCCATGGAGCTGTACGGCCAGCCCATGTCCGGCCTGTTCGGCTACAGCCATATGACCGGCGGCTATGCCGGCGGCCAGGCCGAATATGTGCGCGTGCCCTTCTCCGATGTCGGCCCGATCGTGATCCCCGACGGCATCGAGGATGACAAGGTGCTGTTCCTCTCCGATATCCTGCCTACCGGCTGGATGGCGGCGGAGAATGCCGACATCGAGCCCGGCGACACGGTGGCCGTCTGGGGCTGCGGGCCGGTCGGCCTGTTCGCGGTGCAGTCGGCCTTCCTGATGGGCGCCGAGCGGGTGATCGCGATCGATCATTTCCCCCACCGGCTGGAGCTGGCGCGGCGGTTCGGCGCGGAGACGGTCAATTTCGAGGAGAGCAAGACCTATGAGGCGCTGATGGAGATGACCGGCGGGATCGGGCCCGACGCGGTGATCGACGCTGTCGGCCTCGAGGCGCACGGCTTCTTCGTCGACAATGTGATCGACCAGATCAAGGCCTCGACCTTCCTCGGCACCGACCGTCCCCACGCGATCCGCCAGGCGATCATCGCTTGCCGCAAGGGCGGCCGGGTGTCGATGCCCGCCGTCTATGGGGGGTTCGTCGACAAATTCCCGCTGGGCGCCTTCATGCAGAAGGGGCTGACGCTCAAGACCGGCCAGACCCATGTCCAGCACTATATGCCCGGACTGCTCAACGCGATCCTTGAGGACAAGATCGATACCACCTTCCTGATCAGCCACCGCATGCCGCTGGAGCAGGCCGCCGAGGGCTACAGGATGTTCCACGACAAGCAGGATGAAGTGACCAAGATCGTGCTGAAGCCCGGCATGACGACGACCCATTGAGGAGAGGAAGATGGCTGGCAGACTGGCACTCGTCACCGGCGCCTCGACCGGCATCGGTTTCGAACTGGCGAGCGTCGCGGCCGAGCAGGGCTATGACCTGCTGGTCGCAGCGGACGAGCCGCTGATCGAAGCCGCGGCGCGGGACTTCCGCCGTCACGGTGTCGAGGTGAACGCGGTCCAGGCCGATCTCGCGACGATCGAGGGCGTCGATACCCTCCTCGCCGCGGCGAGCGGGCGCGCGATCGAGATATTATGTGCCAATGCCGGGCGCGGGCTCGGGCGCGCCTTCATCGACCAGGACGTCGCCGAATGGCGCCGGGTGATCGACACCAATGTCACCGGCACCGTCTATCTGCTGCAGAAGGTTCTGCGCGACATGGTGGCGCGCGGCGAGGGCCGGATCCTCGTTACCGGCTCGATCGCCGGCTATATGCCCGGCAGCTTCAACGCGGTGTACAACGGCACCAAGGCCTTCATCGACAATTTCACCGACGCGATCCGCAACGAGATCAGGGAGAGCAAGGGCGTCACCATCACCACGCTGATGCCCGGCCCGACCGAAACCGAGTTCTTCGAGCGCGCCGACCTGATGGACACCAAGGTTGGCCAGCAGGAGAAGGACGACGCCGGCAAGGTCGCCCGCGACGGCTGGGACGCGATGATGAAGGGCGAGAAGCACATCGTCTCGGGCTGGAAGAACAAAATCCAGAAGACGATCGCGAACGTCACCCCCGCATCGGCTCTGGCCGAGATGCATCGGGGCATGACGGAGCCCGGAACGGCGCGCGACGCCTGAGGGCGCTTCCGCCCCGGGCGATCCCGCTCTAAGGCGGGCCGATGACCGCCGCGCTCTTCTTCGCTCCCGACGCCTATGTCCTTGATGGCAACCAGATCATGGGTCGCCGCGTCGCCGGCGCGGTGTTCCTGCGGGCCGTGGTCGAAGGGCGCGGGGACGACCCGGTCGTCGGCTATTCGATCGGCCAGCAGAACATGGACTCCTTCCGGCAGGCGGTGCGGTCGATCGACCCGGCGGCACCTACCGAATGGATCCGGACCGGGCGCCACGATCTGCTTGCCGAGCGCGGCACGCTGCACCGCGCCGATCCAGCGATCTGCGCGGAGGCTCGGCTGCGCCTGCGGACGGGATCCGCCAGCTTCAGCCTGACCGGCGTCACCCACACGCTATCGACCTCCGGCACGCTGGACCTGATTGCCTCCTACCTGTCCGAGCCGGTGATGCCATGGGACGCGCTGATCTGCACCTCGGCGGTGGCGGTGGACGTGGTGCGCGCCACCTTCGACGAAGCGGCCGCCTATCTGCGCTGGCGCTTCGGCGGCGACCTGCGCCTCACCCTTCCGCAACTGCCCGTCATTCCGCTGGGCGTGCACGGCGCCGACTGGGCGGTCTCCGATGCGGCCCGGCAGGCGGCCCGCCAGCGCCTCGTCATCGCGGAAGACGAGGTGGCCGTGCTGTTCTCGGGCCGGCTTTCCTATGCCGCCAAGGCCCATCCCTTCCAGATGTTCGAGGCGCTGCGCGCCGCCGCCGATCGCAGTGACCGGCCGGTGCGGCTCCTGCTCGCCGGGCAGTTCTTCAACAAGGGGATCGGGGAGGATTTCCTCAGCACCGCGCGGACCTACTGCCCCAATGTCCGCTGCCAGCATGTCGATGGCGAGGATGCCGGTCTCTATGCCGCCGCCTATGCCGGGGCAGACATCTTCCTCTCGCTCGCCGACAATATCCAGGAGACCTTCGGCATCACCCCCGTCGAGGCGATGGCCGCCGGCCTGCCGGTGGTGGTCAGCGACTGGAACGGCTATCGCGACACGGTGCGCGACGGGATTGACGGTTTTCGCATCCCCAGCCGGGCGCCAGCCCCCGGCGCCGGCGACAATGTCGCCCATGGCTATGAGATATTGGGCAATTACGACGTCTATTCGTCCCGCACCAGCACGACCGTCTCGGTCGACATGGCGGTCCTCGTCGAACGGCTGGTGACGCTGATCGGCGATCCCGAGCTGCGGCGGCGCATGGGGGCCGCTGGGCGGCAGCGCGTCGCCACCGAGTTCGACTGGCGGGTGATCTATCCGCGCTATCGCGAGCTGTGGGAAGAGCTTGGCCGCATCCGCACCCATCAATCCGCCCAGGCGGAGACGGCGGCGTGGCTTGCCAGCGCCCCGCACGCCCACCACGCTCATGACGATCCGTTCCGGCGCTTCGCCAGCTACCCCACCCGCTTCCTTTCGACCGATACCGTGCTGGGCGCGGCGCCCGGTGCCGGGCGCGCTGCCTATGAGGCACTGACCGGGCGGCCGATCTTCGCCCCCTGGCGGATCGCGCCAGACCTTGCCGAACGCATCATCGCGGCGGCCGGGAAAGGCCCCGCCTCCATCGCCGACATCGCCCGCCAGGTAGGGCTGGCGCCCGAGGCCGCGATCGAGCCGATCGCCCGGCTCGTGAAGATGAACCTGCTGCTGCCTGAAGAAGACTGAGCCGTCAGGCGGCGGGCCGCACCGGCTTCACCGCCTGGAGCTGGAACTGCAGTTCGCGGACGACGCCCCAGTCGGTCTCGGCGCGGCGGCGCACCTCCTCCTTGGTCATCCGCCCCTCGTTCATCGCGACGATATAGGCCTGGTCGTAGGACTGCACCGCCTGCTTCAATTCGAAGTCGACGTCCATCAGATAGGCCAGCATCGTGTAATTGGCCCGCGCCGCGATCCACTCGTCATTCTGCCGCTTCGACATCATCCGGAAGGTCAGCGGCGTGAAGGCGCGGACATGGGTCGGATCGGACCAATAGGTCTCGTGGCGATAATGCGGGACGTGGATCTCCAATATGCCGCCGGGGCTCAGGATGCGGTGCAGGTTGCGCATGATCCGCGCGAACACGTCGAAATCCTTGCCGACATGTTCCAGCACATGCTTCATCAGCACATAGTCGAAACGATCGTCCTCGAACGGCCAGTCGGGCTGCTCGACGTCCAGCAGCAGGTCCGGATTGCATTCGGGGAAGCTGTCCGCGTTGACGAAATCCGGGCGGATGTCGAAGCCGCAGCCGAGATTGAGCTTGCGGATGGCTGGATCGATCATGTGCGGCGTTCCCCTGCGTGGCGGCCATCGCTAGAGGGCGCGTGCGCGACGGGCAAGACCCGCCGGGGTGTGGATCAGGCGGCGCGCAGCTGGCCGACGATGCGTTCCAGCTCGGCATCGAGCCGCCGCGCATGGTCGCGGACCTGGGCGCCGATCGATCGAGTGCCGTCGGCGCTGTCGCGCAGCGCCGCGATCGAGCGGACGATGGTCTCGACCGATTCATGGGTGTCGTCGGCATGGCGGCCGACAAGCTGGCTCGCCTCCAGGATCGCCGCCGCGGTCGACTGCTGCTGCACCACCGCGGTCGCCGTGCTGGTCACCGTCTGGTTGAGATTCTGGAGCAGGCCATGGACCTTGTCGACGAGCGACGTCGTCGCATGGGCGGCCTGTCCGACGCCCGCGACGCGGTCGTGGATATCGCTGGTGGTGCGGTGAGTCTGCGAGGCGAGGCCCTTCACCTCGCTCGCCACCACCGCGAAGCCGCGCCCGGCCTCGCCCGCGCGCGCCGCCTCGATCGTCGCGTTGAGCGCGAGCAGGTTGGTCTGCGCGGCGATCGCCTCGATCAGCCGGGCGGCCGCGCCGATCGAATCGATCTGGTTCAGCAGATCGCCATTGGCGCCGGTCGCCGCCTGCGATTCGGCATCGGCCAGCCGCATCGCCTCGGCCATCCGGCCCGATTGTTCGTGGATATGGCGGGTCGCCTGCTCGAGCTCCTGGAGGTTGCCCTCGATCTGCTGGAGCGCGGAGGCGGAGGCCGCGCTGCGGGTCTGCGCGAGTTCGGATGCCCGCCGCTGGGTCTCGACCGCATCGAGTGTGACGGCGGCGCTCCGGTCGAGTTCGTCGGCGCTTGCCACCAGCCGTTCGATCATGGTTCCGATCGAGGCGGCCAACCCATCCGCGACGGTCTGCGAATAGGCGCTGCGCTGGCGGGCCCGTTCGGCCTGCTGCTCGGCCTCGTCCTGCGCCATCGCCTGGATCCGGCGATGGGCCTCTTCGGCCCGGACCAGCGCCTCCTCGGCACTGCGGCGAGCCGCATCGGTCTCGGCCAGCGCGGCCTCGCGCTCGAGCTGGCGGCTGTCGGCGAGCCGACGCTGTTCACGGAGTGCAACCTGCGCCGCGCGGATCGAGCGGATCAGCCAGGCGGAAAGCAGCCCGAACAGGAGGCCGGCCAGCAGGATCGGCGCGGCAAGATCGGTGATCGCGCGCGCGCCAGCGCTCTGCATCTTCCATGCGACATGCCCGATCGGCTTGCCCGACGCATCGGGCACCGGCATCGTCTCCGCGTCATCGACATGCGCCGCCCCGCCATGCCAGCGCATGCCATCGAGCCCGAAGCCCTGCTGCCATTGTGCGATCAGCTTCGCGTCGATCGGCCGGACGATGACGACATAGCGCAACGCGCCCGTGGGCGCCGGCCCGGCAGCGTTGAAAGGCAGCACGGCGGTTGCCGTGAACAGCGCCGGCATACCGTGAAGATAGCCCGCCGTGGCGACGGTGCGCGCCGCGTTGGCATCATAGCCATGGTCGGGAAGCTGGCGGAGAAGCTGCGCGACGGCGCGCGGCGCGTCCGCTTCGATACGCGGGCCGAAGCGCGCATCGGGCCGCGCCGCATAGAGGGTGCGGCCATCGCCGTCGATCACATAGACCGGAATGGTCCCATAATAGTTGGTCGCAAGCCAGGCATGATCGGGGGTGCCGTAGATGTGGGTGACGGCATCGTCCCAATGGCCATATTCTCCGGCGGTCTCGATCAGCCGGGCGCGCTCATGGCCGATCGCGTTGCGCACCATCTGCCGCTTCTCGGCCGCGACATTGGCGTCGATCCGCAGTACCAGCGAGCCGATCAGCCCCGCCGTGGTCAGCAGGGCGAGCAACGCCAGCGCCAGCAATGCGCCAAGACCCGAACCGGCCTTGCCGAGCCGGCCGATGCGCGCCTTCAGCCTGTCTGCGGTCAGCGAGGTCATGGAAACCGCCATGACGCGTCATGGTAATCATCGGGTTAACCATGCGACCAAAAGCCCGCCGATCAGACCATCGTCTTATAGACCATACCAGTGATGGTCGCGGTCGCGCGGCCGGTAATGGGGCGCGCGCTTCTCCAGGAAGGCGGCCAGCGCCTCCTTGGCATCGGGATGGCCGCTCATCCGTTCGGTCGCCCCCTGCTCGTGCCGATAGCCCTGGCGCAGCTCCATCGTCTCGACCCGGTCGAGCGTGCGCTTGGCGACCCGGACCGCGGTGGGGCTGAACGCGGCGATCCGCTCGGCCAGCCGCGTCGCCTCCGCCATCAGCCGATCGGCCTCGACGATCGTCACCGCAGCGCCCGCCGCCGCGAATTCGGCACCCGACAGCGGCTCTCCGGTGAAGAACATCCGCCGCACCAGCGGCTGCGGCGCGATCCGGGCAAGATGGCGGGCGCCGCCCATCACCCCCACGGTCAGCTCGGGCAGGCCGAAGCGCGAATCGGGCGTCGCGACGACGAAGTCGCACGATGCCGCAAGCGCGATCCCGGCCCCCAGCGCCGCGCCGTGGATCGCGCCGATCACCGGCACCGGGCAGTCGGTGATGGCGAAGAAGGTCTCGCGCACCCGCCACATCCGCTCGGCGGCGTTGCCGGGCGTCATCGTCCTGAACTCGTCGAGATCGTTGCCCGCGCAGAAATGCCGCCCCTCGGCGCTCAGCACCACCGCGCGGACATTGCCGCCGATCCGGTCGATATCGCCGAACAGATCCGCCAGCTCGCGATACATCGCGTCGTTCACGGCGTTGGCCGGGCCGCGCGCCATCACCACATGGGCGACGCCGCTCTCCGCCAGCCGCACCCTGAGAAACTCCATCCTTCCCTCCTCGCCGGCGGCGATGCGCGCCCGTCGAAGCAAGGCTAGGCCCGGGGCCGGCAATTTGGGATGAGCGGAAAGAGCAGGTTTTGCTGCCGCCCGTCCGCATCGGGCTGTGCTGGGGATCCTCGGGAAGGAAAATGGTCGGGGCGACAGGATTCGAACCTGCGACCCCTTGACCCCCAGTCAAGTGCGCTACCAGGCTGCGCCACGCCCCGACCAAGGCTGCGCGCTTTAGGGGGCTCTTCGCCGCTTGGCAAGCGCCCGGTTGCCTCCAATATGCGTAACGTGATAGGCGCGCGCCACTTCATGGCCTGAAACGGCCTAGCTCTTTTTCCGGGATGCCAGACGAATGTTCGCTTCTCCTGCTTATGCCCAGGCTGCCGGCGCAGCGCCCGCAGGTGGCGGTGGTGCCGCGATGCTGATGCAGTTCGCCCCGCTCGTCTTCATCTTCGTGATCTTCTATTTCCTGCTGATCCGTCCGCAGCAGAAGCGGATGAAGGAGCATCGCCGGGCGATCGACGCGGTCCAGAAGAACGACCAGATCGTCACCGCGGGCGGCCTTGTCGCCAAGGTGACCAAGGTCGAGGAGCATGAGGTCGAGGCCGAGATCGCCCCCAATGTCCGGGTGAAGGTGGTCAAGGGCACGATCGCCGAAATCCGCCGGGCGGGCGCCGGCAAGCCCGCCAACGACTGATCCCCATGCTCGATTTTCCGCGCTGGAAGGTCCTGTCGATCGTCATTTCGCTGGCGATCGGCGTCCTGCTGTCGGTTCCCAGCTTCATCCCCGAATCGGTCACCGCGCGCTGGGGGCTGACCGGCCTGCCGCGCGTCAACCTCGGCCTCGATCTGTCGGGCGGCAGCCATCTTATGCTGGAGGCCGACACCGCCGACCTCGCCAAGCAGAATGTCGAGCGGATGGAGGAGCTGGTCCGCACCGAGATGCGCCGCGCCAGCCCGCCGATCGCGATCGGCGACATCTCGACGACCGGCGGCCGCCTTTCCTTCTTCGTGCGCGACAGCGGCCAGATCGACGCGGCGGTCGAGCGGATTCGCACCCTCACCCAGCCTTCGGGCATGTCGGGCCAGCGCGACTGGAACGTCGCCGTGGTCGATTCCACCCGGATCGTGCTGACGCCGACCGATGCCGGCACCAAGGCGTCCGTCGACAGCGCGATGGAGGTCGCGAAGGAAGTCGTCCGCAAGCGCATCGACGAGATGGGCACCCGCGAGCCGAACATCGTCCGCCAGGGCAGCGAGCGCATCCTGGTCCAGGTGCCCGGCCTCCAGGATCCCGCCGCGCTCAAGGCGCTGATCGGCCGCACCGCCAAGCTCGAGTTCAAGCTGGTCGACCTGACCGCCGATCCCGCCGAGGTGGCGCGTGGCCGCGCGCCGGTGGGCAGCGAGGTCGTGCCCTATCCCGACAATCCCGGCGGGGTTCCCTTCATCGCGGTGAAGCGCCGCGCGATGCTGACCGGCGACGAGCTGGTCAACGCTCAGCTCAGCTATAACAGCCAGACCAACGAGCCTGTCGTCTCGATCACCTTCAACAGCGACGGCGGCCGCAAGTTCGCGCGGGTGACGCAGGAAAACGTCAACAAGCCCTTCGCGATGATCCTCGACGGCAAGGTGCTGTCGGCCCCGAACATCAACGAGCCGATCCTGGGCGGCCAAGCGCAGATTTCCGGCCGCTTCACCACCGACAGCGCCACCCAGCTCGCCATCGCGCTGCGCTCGGGCAAGCTGCCGGTCGCGCTCAAGGTGGTCGAGGAACGCACCGTCGGGCCGGAACTGGGCGCCGATTCGATCCGCGCCGGCACCCTCGCCAGCGCGATCGCGGTCCTCGCGGTCGTGCTGTTCATGCTGGTGACCTATGGCCGCTTCGGCATCTATGCCAACCTCGCCGTGATCATCAACGTGTTCGTCATCATCGGCGTGATGGCGCTGCTCAACGCGACGCTCACTTTGCCCGGCATCGCCGGCTTCGTGCTCACCATCGGCGCGGCGGTCGACGCCAACGTGCTGATCAACGAGCGCATGCGCGAGGAGCTACGCCGTGGCCGCTCGATCACCCAGGCGGTGGAGCATGGCTATAAGGAAGCCAGCCGCACCATCTTCGAGGCGAACGTCACCCATGCCATCGCGGGCGGCATCATGTTCCTGCTGGGCTCGGCCCAGGTGAAGGGCTTCGCGGTCGTGCTGCTGATCGGCATCGCCACCTCGGTCTTCACCGCCGTGGTCTTCACCCGCATGCTGGTTTCGCAGTGGCTGCGTCGCAACCGGCCCACCCACATCAATATCTGATCGGAACGGCCCCATGCGCCTGCTGAAACTCGTTCCCGACCATACCAATATCGGTTTCGTCCGGATCCGCTTCATCTGCTTCCTGGTGACCGCGCTGCTCACGCTCGCGGCGCTGGGCGCCACGGCGACCCGCGGCCTCAATCTCGGCGTCGATTTCGTCGGCGGCCTGATGATCGAGGCGCAGTTCCCCGAGGCGCCGCCGCTCGACAGGATGCGCAGCACCATCGACGGGCTCGGCGTGGGCACCAGCTCGCTCCAGCAGTTCGGCGATCCCCGCACCGTTTCGATCCGCCTGCCGGTCGAGGAAGGCGCGGACCAGGGCGCCACCAACGCGGTGGTCGGCAAGGTCTCGGCGGCGCTCAAGGAGCAGTTTCCGGGCGTCCGCTTCACCCGCACCGACACTGTCTCGGGCAAGGTCTCGGGCGAACTGATCCGCAACGGCGTGCTGGCGGTGGTCCTCGCGGTGCTCGGCATCGCGATCTTCTCCTGGCTGCGCTACGAATGGCAGTTCGGCGTCTCCACCTTCGTCGCGATCGTCCACGACGTGATCATGACGCTGGGCTTCTTCGCGGTCACCCAGATGGAGTTCGACCTGAACATCGTCGCCGCGGTGCTGACGATCGTTGGCTACTCGATCAACGACAAGATGGTGATCGACGACCGTATCCGGGAGAATATGCGCAAATTCCGGCAGATGGACATGAAGGCGCTGATCGACCTCTCGGTCAACGAGACGCTGCCGCGCACCGTCATGACCTCGATCACCGTCGGCCTGGCGCTGCTGTCGCTGCTGCTGTTCGGCGGCCATGTGCTGCGCGGCTTCTCGGCGGCGATGCTGCTTGGCGTCGTGGTCGGCACCTATTCGTCGATCTACGTCTCCTCGTCGCTGCTGATCAGCCTCGGCCTCGAGCCGGCCAAGTTCGGGGAGAGGGCCAAGACCGCCCGTCCCGAGGCCGAACGGATCGGCCCAAAGAGCTAGGGCATGGTCAGCTTTGACCGGGAGGAGGCGCCGGCCGGCCCGGTGATCCGCGGTTTCGCCGGCAACGCCTTCCGCATCCAGGACCGGATCGTCCCCGGCGGCCTCTGGCTGACCCCGGACGATGCCCGCGACTGGACGCCGCCCGCGCTGGAGGCGCTTACCGCCGACCATCTCGCCGGGCTGCTGTCGATTCAGCCGCCGCCCGAATTCCTGCTGCTCGGCACCGGCCCGTCGATGCGCCGCCCCTCCCCCGCCTTCGCAGCGGCGGTCGAGGCGCTGGGCTTCGGGATCGAACCGATGGACAGCCGCACCGCCGCCCGCGCCTGGAACGTGCTGCGCGGCGAGGACCGCTGGATCGTCGCCGCGCTGATGCCGCTGTAAAGCATCGTCGCCCCGGCGGAGGCCGGGGCCGTCAGAACCTCTTGCGGCCCCGGCCTCCGCCGGGGCGACCGCTATCCGACCAACCCCCGCAGGTGCGCGTACAGCGCCTCTGTATTCCGCTCCCAGGTGAAGCGCTTCGTCGCCTCTGCCACCTCCGCCTGCGGCCTCGGATCGGCCAGCACCGCCCGTATCCCTCCGGCGATCGCCCCCGGCGTCCGCTCCACCAGCCGTCCCGCCGCCGGCCGGTCGACCAGCTCGCGCGCGCCGCCGACGTCGCTGATCACGATCGGCGTCCCGCAGGCCAGCGCCTCGACCCAGGCATTCGCCAGCCCCTCGCGCTCCGACGGCAACGCCATCACGTCCGCCGCCGCGAGCAGCGCCGGCAGCTGGTCATGCGGCAGCGCGCCGAGCAGCCTCACCCGGTCGCCCAGGCCCAACGCCACGATTCGGGCCGCCAGTGCCTCCCGCTCGGGCCCGCGCCCGGCGATCAGCAGGGTGACGCCGGGCAGGGCCGCCATCGCCTCGATCAGCAGCGCCTGCCCCTTGATCGGAATCAGGTTGCCGATACAGGCGACCAGCGGCCCCTCCACGCTGAGCGCCGCCTTCGCCGCCGCCCGGTCCTGCGGGCGGAACATGCCCTGGTCGACCCCGGTGTGATGGACGCTGATCTTTTCGCCGGGCAGGCCCAGCCCGATCATATCGTCGCGCAGCGCCGCCGATACCGCCAGCAGCCCGTCCGCCGCCCGTCCCGCATTGACGATCTTCGCGCGACAGGCCGGGATCGCGCCCCACAGATGGATGTCGCTGCCCCGCGCCTTGATCGACACCGGCACGCCATAGCGCCGTCCCAGCGCCACCGCCGCCGGCCCGTCGGGATAGAAGAATTCGGCGTCGATCACGTCGAACGCGAATTCGCCGCGCAGCCGGTCGAGGACCGGGACCAGCCCCCGTTCCAGGCTCCACGGGTTGATCCGCCCACCCAGCATAGGCAGCGTCGCGAAGGGCACGCGCAGCACGTCGATCCCGTTCCACTCCTCGCGCGCGGGCAAGGCGATCAGGTCGCGATAGCGCGGGTGGAAGCGCCCCAGCCCCAGCGCGGGCACCGCGAAACCGGCGGCGACCTTCAGCTCGATATCGGAATGCGCCGCCAGTCGGGCGGTCTGCCGCTCGACGAAGGCGCCGAAGCCCGGCCGGGTCCGATCCGGATAGAGCGTCGACAGGGTCAGCACGCGCAGCATCGCCACATCTTAGAGTCGGTTCCACCAAGGTGGAAGCGCGGTGCCGGCCCGCTTCAGCTTTGCTGAACCACAATGAACACGCGCAGCCCCTTCTCTTGCCAGCCATTGCGGCGGCCCCAATTGAGCCCTAAGAAGGCGCCCTATGCTGCGTAAAGCCACCCGTCCGATCGCCTTGATGATCGCCGCCGCCCTCGTCGTTCCGCTGGCCGGCTGCGCCACCGGCAAGAACAAGGGTGACACCAAGTACGTCGCCCGCGACGTGGACACGCTCTACAATGCCGCCAGGGAACGGCTTGACCGGCACCAGTACAAGCTGGCCGCCGCGCTGTTCGACGAGGTCGAGCGCCAGCATCCCTATTCGGTCTGGGCCCGCCGGGCGCAGCTGATGAGCGCCTTTTCCTATTATCTCGCGCGCCAGTACACCGAATCGATCTCCTCGGCGCAGCGCTTCATCTCGATCCACCCGGGCAACCGCGACGCGCCCTATGCGCTCTATCTGATCGCGGTCAGCTATTATGAGCAGATCCAGGACGTCACCCGCGACCAGAAGCTCACTCAGCAGGCGCTCGACGCGCTCAACGAACTGATCCGCCGCTATCCCGAATCGCGCTACGCCGCCGATGCGCGGGTGAAGGTCGATCTGGTCAACGATCACCTCGCCGGCAAGGAGATGGAGATCGGCCGCTTCTACCAGCGGCGCGGCGACTGGCTGGCCTCGGTGGTGCGCTTCCGCACCGTGATCGACAAATATCAGCAGACCAGCCACACGCCCGAGGCGCTGATGCGGCTGACCGAAAGCTATCTGGAGCTCGGCATTCCGGCCGAAGCCGAGCGTTCGGCGGCGGTGCTCGGGCATAATTACCCCGGCAGCAAATGGTATGAGCATGCCTATTCGCTCATCCAGAAGAAGGGCGCCGCCAACGCGGGCTGACGTATCGATCCTCCCTATCGCGCAGCGATGGGGAGGGGGACCGCGCCAAAGGCGCGGTGGAGGGGTCTGCAACCTCTCCTTCGTCGACAATCTCGATGTGAGCTACCCCTCCACCACCCTTCGGGTGGTCCCCCTCCCCACGCTTCGCGCGGGGAGGATCATCGGTCGATCCGACCAAGCATCAATTCATTAACCACCTTCAGCGTATAGCGAATCTGCCGGGCGAGGTCCGGTTTGGCCGGTTCGGGGTTTTCGCTGATTCGATGACGCGTGCAGCTTCCAGTCTTTCGGGCGATGAGGTCGCCGCGCTGATGGATGAGCTCAGCGACATCTCGTTCGACGAGACCGTCGCCGAAGAAGAGCCCAAGGTCCGTCAGGCGCGCGCGATCGAGCCCTATGCGCTCGGCCAGCGCAAGGACCGTCCGGTCGCCCAGCTCGCCCATCTCGAGCGGATGAACGACCGGATCGCGCGGCGCCTGCGCGACGTGATCGAGCCGATCGCCCAGACCCGCACCAAGGTCGACGCCATCCCGCTGGAGACCCGCCGCTTCGACGAGTGGCAGCGCAACCAGGCCAATTATGTCAGCCTCAACCTTTTCCGGGTCCGCCCGGTCAAGGGGATGATGATGATCGCGATCGAGCCGGGCTTCATCACCAACATGGTCGACGCCTTCTACGGCGGCACCGGCAACGGCCTCGCCACCAAGGGCGGTGAGTTCACCCCGTCCGAGCAGCGGCTGCGCAAGCGGCTCGCCGACGCGGTGACCGACGTGCTGACCAGAAGCTGGGGTGATACCTATCCGCTCCAGTTCGAATATTCGACCCACGAGACAAACGCCGATTTCGCCAACATGGTCCGCCCCGACGAGGCCGTGGTGGTGCAGAGCTTCACGATCAAGCCCGGCATGTCGCGCTCGACCCGGATCGAGATTCTCTATCCGCTGGCGATGCTCCAGCCGATCGAGGACGAGATCGCCGCGCGCGCCCAGGCCGGGATCGGTGGCGAGGACGTCGACTGGAAGGGCCGCCTCGCCTCCGCGCTCGACAATGTCGCCCTGCCCGTCCGTTCGGTGCTGGCGCGGCCGGAAATGACGGTGGCGCAGCTGCTGGCGCTCAAGCCCGGCGACGTGATCCCGATCACGCTGTCCCAGACGGTTCCCCTCCTCGTCGGCAACCGCCGCTTCGCCGAAGGCACGATCGGGGAGCAGGACGGCCGCGCGGCGATGATGATCGAAAGCCTCAACAAGGATGCCTTGAAATGACCGATATGTCCGACGTTCCCGTCGTCCCCGGCGCGATGGAGCTTCCGGCCGGCGCCAATTACAAGCTGCTCGCCGATATCCCGCTGCGGCTGTCGGTCGAGGTCGGCAGCACCTCGCTGCGCCTCGCCGAGCTGATGGACCTCAATTCGGGCAGCGTGGTCGAGCTCGACCGCCAGGCCAATGAGCTGCTCGACATCATGGTCAACGGCACCCTCGTCGCGAAGGGCGAGGTAGTGACAGTGAACGGAAAGTTCGGCATCAGGGTGGTCGACGTGGTCGCCGCCGATACGCGGCTAACGGGAATCGAACGCCGCCAATGACCGATTATCTGTTGCGATTGCTGCTGCTGGTCCCGCTGGTCGCGGGGCTCGCCTATGGATCGCTGTGGCTCTGGCGCAAGCTCCAGCCCGGCATCGCGATCGGCAACAGGCAAAGGGCGCTCAAGATCGTCGATGCGATCCCGATGGGCGCCACCGGCCGGCTCGCCGTGGTCGAATTCGCCAACCGCCACATCCTCGTCTCCGTCTCGCGCGGCCGGATCGAGAAGCTGGCGGAGGCGCCAGCCGACGGGGCGTTCGTCCTGCCGGACGAGGATGGTTGACGCGCCTCTGCTCCGAAACCTGATTGAGCGCTTCATCGCTTGGAACCACAAGCCACGCTTTCGCTCGGCTGACGAGGTATCGAACTTTCTCCACGATGTAGCGCGAGGGTCGGCTTCCTATGGAAGCGTGGACAGCTTCATCTGCATCGCAATCATTGATCCAGACCTGGAGCAGATACGAGGCGAGTTCGGAGCTCTGTACGGTCCAAGCTTTGATCCGGCAGATCCAAAATTCGTTCAACTTGTTCAACGGGCCGATGCACTCGCCCGCGGTTGATTTCGCCAACCGCTGCAGCCTCGGTCTCGCGCGGCCGGATCAAGAAAGCTGGCGAGGTGCTGGCGGATGGGGCGTTCATACTTCCGGACGAGGATGGAGTAGCCCCTAAAGATCCTCCCTATGCGCAGCATGGGGAGGGGGACCGCCCGCGCAGCGGGTGGTGGAGGGGTCTCTGCCCTCCAAGCACACGACTCGCTCGATCGTCGGAAACCCCTCCACCATCCTTCGGATGGTCCCCCTCCCCACGCTTCGCGTAGGGAGGACCTTGGGTCAGGCGCTTTCCACCTGCCCCTTATTGTTCCGGTGCAGCGCCGCCAGCACCGTGCCGACGATCGACTCGGCATCCAGCCCCGCCTCGGCATATTGCTTCTCGGGCTTGTCATGCTCCTGGAAGATATCGGGCAGGCGCATGGTGCGCAGCTTCAGACCGTTGTCGATCAGTCCATGGTCGGAGGCGAGCGTCAGCACATGCGCGCCGAGGCCGCCTATCGCGCCCTCCTCGATCGTCACCGCCACGTCGTGCGACGTCAGCAGCTTCTCGATCAGCGCCTCGTCGAGCGGCTTGGCGAAGCGCAGGTCGGCGACGGTCGTCGACAGGCCCAGCGCCTCCAGCTGGTCGGCGGCGCGCTCGGCTTCGGCCAGCCGGGTGCCGAGCGAGAGGATGGCTACGGTCTTGCCCTCGCGCACCAGCCGGCCCTTGCCGATCTCCAGCCGCTCGGGAACCGTCGGCAGTGCCACGCCGGTGCCGTTGCCGCGCGGATAGCGCAGCGCGATAGGGCCGCTGTCGTGCAGCGCGGCGGTGTGGACCATATGGACCAGTTCGGCCTCATCGGCCGCCGCCATCACCACCATGTTCGGCAGCGTCGCCAGATAGGTGACGTCGAAGCTGCCGGCATGGGTCGATCCGTCGGCGCCGACCAGGCCCGCGCGGTCGATCGCAAAGCGGACGGGCAGATTCTGGATCGCCACGTCATGGACGACCTGGTCATAGGCGCGCTGCAGGAAGGTCGAATAGATCGCGCAGAACGGCCGATAGCCCTGCGCCGCCAGCCCCGCCGCGAAGGTCACCGCATGCTGCTCGGCGATGCCGACGTCGAAATGCCGGTCGGGGAAGGCCGCCTCGAACTTGTCGAGCCCGGTGCCCGAGGGCATCGCGGCGGTGATCGCACAGATCCGGTCGTCGCGTGTCGCCTCGGCGACCAGCGCCTTGGCGAAGACGCCGGTATAGCTCGGCGGCCCGGGCGGTGCCTTGGCCTGCTCGCCCGAGACGACATCGAACTTCTGGACGCCATGATATTTGTCGGCGGCCGCCTCGGCCGGGGCATAGCCCTTGCCCTTGTTGGTGACGACATGGATCAGAATCGGGCCATGGTCGCTGTCGCGGACATTTTCCAGCACGGGCAGCAGATGGTCCAGATTATGGCCGTCGACCGGGCCGACATAATAGAAGCCGAGTTCCTCGAAGAGCGTCCCGCCAGTCGCCATGCCGCGCGCATATTCCTCGGAACGCTTGGCGAAATCGTGGATCGGCCGGGGCAGCTTCTGCGCCACCCGCTTGGCGAAGCCGCGCATCGACAGGAAGGGTCCCGACGACACGATCTTGGCGAGATAGGCCGACAGCGCTCCCACCGGCGGCGCGATCGACATGTCGTTGTCGTTCAGGATCACGATCAGCCGGTTGCCCGCCTGCTTGGCGTTGTTCATCGCCTCATAGGCCATGCCCGCCGACATCGCGCCGTCGCCGATCACCGCGATGGCGCGGCCCGGCTCGCCGGCCAGCTTGTTGGCGACCGCGAAGCCCAGCGCCGCCGAGATCGAGGTGGAGCTGTGCGCCGCCCCGAACGGATCATATTCGCTCTCGGAGCGCTTGGTGAAGCCCGACAGCCCGCCCGGCTGGCGCAGCGTTCGGATGCGGTCGCGCCGGCCGGTCAGGATCTTGTGCGGATAGGCCTGGTGGCCGACGTCCCAGATCAGCACGTCGCGCGGCGTATCGAACACATAGTGGATCGCGGCGGTCAGCTCGACCACGCCGAGCCCCGCGCCGAGATGCCCGCCCGTCACCGACACCGCCGAGATCATCTCGGCGCGCAGTTCGTCCGCCAACTGGCGCAGATCCGCGTGCTTCAGGCGCCGCAGATCTTCGGGCGTATTCACAGTGTCGAGAAGCGGGGTTACGGGACGGTCACTCATCGGCCCCGCCTTAGACCTATTCGAGGCCGGTTCCTAGCCTTGGCGATTCCCAAAACGGTCGCCCCGGCGGAGGCCGGGGCCGCAATCGGCTCTTGTGACGCGCTACAGGCAGGAGCCGCTTACGGCCCCGGCCTCCGCCGGGGCGACGGCAGTGTCAGGCGGCGTCACCCTCGGAACATTCCGCGCAACTACCCTTCACCTCGATCACCGGGCGCAGGTTCGAAAAGCCCGCCTTTTCCGCCGCCCTGCGCACCGCGCCCGAGAGCTGGTCGTCGTCGACATGGCCCACCTTGCCGCAGCTGTCGCAGACCAGGAAGATGCAGTCATGCTCGCAGTCGGGATGGGCGTTGACGATATAGGCGTTGGCGCTTTCCACCCGGCGGGCGAGATTGGCGGCCACGAACACATCGAGGATACGATAGACGCTGTTGGCCGCGACCCGCCGCCCGGTCGACTTCGACACCGCCTCCGCCAGGTCATAGGCGGAAGCCGGCCTGCGCGCCTCGCTCAGCGCGGCGAAGATCTCGGCGCGCATCGGCGTCCACTGCTCGCCCGCCCGCTCGAAGGCGCGCTGCGCGGCGTCGGCAAGCGAATCGCCGTGGTGGAGCTTGTGGTCGTGCGCGGTGGCCATGGCACTAATCTAGGTTTTACCACCGGGGCGGGCAACCCTCGGAGATAATGGCCTCAGAGGATGTTGGCGCGCCGGTTGAGCATATGGGCGATCGCGACGCAGCTGACGCCCAGCATGGTGAAGGCCGCCTCGCCCACGCCGTGCGGCACGCTGAGCGCGGCCGCCATCAGCGCGATGCCGAGCGTGCCGAGCACCATCGGCACCCGCTTGCGATGCTGCACAAAACCGCGGCCGAGCCCGATGATCGCCAGCAGGATCGCGAAGCCCAGACCGACCTCGTGGATCGCCGGATGGAGCAGCGCGCCACCCGCGGTCGCGAGCAGCGTGACCAGCACCACGCTTGCCGCGCAATGCACGAAGCACAGCGCCGACAGGCCGATGGCCAGCCGGTCGAACAGGTCGCGTGCAGATGTCGAACGAGTCACCACCATCGATCCTCTCGCCGCGCATGTGGCATGCGCGGATCGAAGATACAATATATCATTCATAGGGAAGCCGAATTTAATCGCGCAATGCCCTCTGCAAGTTCGGCATGACGCGTTTCTAGGAACGCGCTGGCGTCCCGAGCCGCCCCTCGGCGTGCATCCTGCGCAGCGTCACCTTGTCGAGCTTGCCGGTGGCGGTGTGCGGCAGCGAGTCGACGAATATGATCTGCTCGGGCAGCCACCAGCGGGCGATACGGGGGCGCAGCCAGTCGCGCAGGCGCTCGGCGCAGAGATCGCTGCCCGGCGTCCTGATGGCCGCGACCAGCGGGCGCTCGCCCCATTTGTCGTCGGGGATACCGATCGCGGCGGCCTCCACCACCTCCTCATGGCCGGACGCCTGATTTTCGAGATCGACCGACGATATCCACTCGCCGCCCGACTTGATCACGTCCTTGGTCCGGTCGGTGACCTGCATATAGCCATAGTCGTCGATGGTCGCGAGGTCGCCGGTATCGAACCAGCCTTCGGCATCGAGGATATCGCCGCCCGCGCCCTTGAAATATTCACGCACCACCGAACAGCCGCGCACCTGGAGCCGCCCGGCGGACACCCCGTCCCACGGGAGTTCGCGTCCTTCCGGATCGAGGATCCGCATCTCGACACCGTAGAAAGCCGCGCCCTGCTTCAGTTGAAGTTTGCGCCGCGCGGCGGCGTCGAGCGCTGCCATGCCGGGCTTGTGAAGCCCGAACGACCCCACCGGGCTCATCTCGGTCATTCCCCACGCATGGACGACGTCCAGGCCGAATTCCCGCTCCAGCGATTCCATCATCCACTCCGGGCAGGCCGATCCGCCGACGATGATTCGCTCCAGCGTCTCGGAACGGAAGGCGCGACGGCGCATCTCGTCGATCAGGCCGATCCAGACGGTGGGCACCCCGGCGGTGCAGGTGACGCCCTCCTGCTCGATCAGGTCGCACAGACTGGGGCCGTCCAGGCGCTGGCCCGGCATCACCAGCTTGGCGCCCGCCATCGGCGCGGAAAAGGCGATCGCCCAGGCATTGGCATGGAACATCGGCACCACCGGCATGATCACGCTGCGGGAGCGGAAGCCCAGCACGTCGGCGGCCGATGTGGTAAGCGAATGGAGCACGTTCGAGCGATGGGTGTAGAGCACCCCCTTGGGCGCGCCCGTCGTGCCCGAGGTGTAGCAGAGCCCGACCGGCGCGGTTTCAGGCACCTCGATCCAGGCGAAGCCCGGCTCCTCGGCGGCGATGAGCTCCTCGTAGCAGAGCAGGTCGAGCGGCGAGTCGGGCATGTTCGCCCGATCGGTCAGGACCACCACCGGCCTGTCGCCCCCCACCCGGTCGTGCAGCTTTTCCAGCAGCGGCACGAAGCACAGGTCGGTGAAGATCATCCGGTCTTCGGCGTCGTTGACGATCCACGCGATCTGATCTTCGGAGAGGCGCGGATTGACGGTGTGATAGACGGCCCCCGCGCCGGCAATGCCGTACCACAGCTCGATATGGCGGTAGGTGTTCCAGGCGAGCGTCGCGATCCGGTCGCCGATCCCGACCCCCATCCGCTGAAGCGCGGCCGAGACACGCCGCGCCCGCCCGGCGATGGTGGCATAGTCGGTGCGGTGGATCGGTCCTTCGACGGTGCGGGTGACCACCTCCTGCCGGCCATAGGCGGTCGCGGCATGATCGATGATCGTCGAGACCCTGAGCGGCCAGTCCTGCATCCCACCCAGCAGCATGTCCCCTCCTCGCCATAGCATCTTGTCGAGGCGGATGATGGATCATCACCGAACGGCTGTCGAGCGGAGCCCTCCCCACCACCGTCATTCCCGCGAAAGCGGGAATCCACGGCAACGTCCGTTCAAGGCTCTTGCGGGCCGCCATCCATGGATTCCCGCTTTCGCGGGAATGACGTGGATGGGAGCGCGGCCAGATCCCCGGGCTCGTTGATATTGGCCAGGCCCGGCCAGTCGATCGCCTCCGCCCCCGCCAGCGCCGCCCAGGCGCGGATCGCATGCTTGGCGTCGCTGGCGAGGAAGCCGTCGAGCCCCGTGGCGAGGTAGGTCGGCCAGCAACCGATCAGTGGCAGCTGCGCGACATAGGCGGGTCCGCCGGCTGCGATCAGCCGCTCGAACAGCGCGGCGGGCAGCAGCGGCGTGTCGCACCCCACGGTCAGGACGATGCCATCGCCCCGCTCCCGCCCATGGTGGAGCGCCGCATTGATCCCGCCAAGCGGTCCCATATCGGGGGCCGGACGGTCGGCAAGCACCGGCAGCCCGCCATGCGCGCGCCCGCAGACCACGATCTCGTCGACGAACGGGCGCAGCGCGTCGATCGCATGGTCGATCAGCGGCCGGCCCTGCCACAGCGCCTCGGCCTTGTCCGTTCCGAAGCGGCTCGACCGGCCGCCGGCGATCACCGCGCCCAGCCGGCTCATCGCGCCAGCAACATCGCGTCGCGCCGGGCAAGCGCGATCAGCCGAAGCCCGGCCTCGCGCGCCCGGTCAACCGCGAGCGCGGTCGGCGCCGAGACCGTGACCAGCGTCGGGCAACCCGCCAGTGCCGCCTTCTCGACCAGCTCATAGGAGCAGCGCGACGACAGCAGCGCGAAGCCGCCGTCCCAGCCGAGGCCCGCGCGCAGCATCGCGCCGTTGAGCTTGTCGAAGGCGTTGTGGCGGCCGACATCCTCGCGCACCAGCCGGATCGCGCCGTCCCTGCCGCACAGCGCGGCGGCATGGGCCGCGCCGGTGGCGGCGTTGAGCGGCTGGAGCGCCTCCAGCGCGTCGAGCGCCGCGAACACCGCCGCATCGGCGGGCGCCTCGCCGGCCTCAACGCGTGGCAACGGCCGCAGCGCCTGTTCCAGATTCTCGATCCCGCACAGCCCGCAGGAGGATTCGGAGACGCGGTGGCGGACCCGGTCGGCGACCCGGTCGATCCGGTCGGGCGGCAGGGTGATGCGCAGGATCACACCGCGCTCGGCTTGATGCGCCTCGACCTCGACGATCTGGGCGGCCGCCTCGATCAACCGCTCGGCCCGGCTGAAGCCATGGGCCAGGTCCTCCAGATCGGCGGCGCTCGCCATGAGTACCGCATAGCCCAGGCCATTATATTCGATCGCGATGGGCGTCTCGTCGGCCAGCACGCGCTCGATCTCGCCGCCGGTTCCGTCGCGCGCGATCCGGTGGAAGGGCTGGCGGCGGACCGCCGCGCCGTCCATGCTCAGCCGGCGCTCGGCGCCAGCCGGGCGACCGCCGCCGCCGCGATCGGGGTCAGTTCCCCGCCGCGTTCCCCGGCCAGCGTCCGGATCCGCGCCTTCATGCGCGGATCCCAGAAGTCGATCAGATGCCTGGCCGTCGCGGCCATCGCCTCATCCTGTCCCAGCACCGCGAAATTGCGGGCGATCTGGTTGGCCATATAGACCAGCTTGTCGTCGGTCGACATCCCAGTCTCTTGGCCCGTCTCGTGGCCCAGTTCGTGATGGCTCATTCGGCGGCTTCCACATGCAGGATGCGGCGGCTGTGCCGGGCCTGCTCGGCATAATCCTCCTGCCAGTCGGACGGGCCGTTGGACAGGCCCACCTGCACCGCCGTCACCTTATATTCGGGGCAATTGGTGGCCCAGTCCGAATAGTCGGTGGTGATGACGTTGGCCTGCGTCTCCGGATGGTGGAAGGTGGTGTAGACCACCCCAGGCGCGACCCGGTCGGTGACATGGGCGCGCAGGGTCGTCTCGCCCGCGCGGCTGCGCAGATAGACCCAGTCGCGGTCCTTGATCCCGCGATTCTCGGCGTCGAGCGGGTGGAGTTCCAGCAGGTCCTCGGGATGCCAGGCGACATTCGCGGTCCGCCGCGTCT
Source organism: Rhizorhabdus dicambivorans (assembly GCF_002355275.1). Lineage (NCBI taxonomy): Bacteria > Pseudomonadati > Pseudomonadota > Alphaproteobacteria > Sphingomonadales > Rhizorhabdaceae > Rhizorhabdus > Rhizorhabdus dicambivorans. The sequence goes on from NZ_CP023449.1 coordinate 4,300,008, forward strand.
GCGCGCCGACATTATAGTGGCTCAATATGCGGCCGGTGGTCAGCAGCAGCGGATAGCGCGGGCCCGTCTTCTCGTCGGTCGCGACATAATCGGTGACGACGAACTTGCCCTTGCCGCGCGCGAAGCCGCCGATGTGCATCGTCGGGGTGCCGAGCGGCGCCGCCTCGTTGGCCGGCCACTGCACCGATCCCTCCCGCTCGATCAGCCCGTAGGAAACGCCCGCGAAGGTCGGCGTCAGCCGGGCGATCTCGTCCATGATCTGCGACGGATGCGTGTAATTCCAGTCGAGCCCCATCTCCCTCGCCACCAGCTGGACGATCTCCCAGTCGGCATGGCCGTTGAGCGGCGCCATCACCTTGCGGACCAGCTGGATGCGGCGCTCGGCATTGGTGAAGGTGCCGTCCTTCTCCAGGAAGGTCGATCCCGGCAGGAAGACATGCGCGTAATTGGCGGTCTCGTTCAGGAACAGGTCCTGCACCACCACGCATTCCATTGCCGCCAGCCCGGCGGCGACGTGATGGGTATTGGGATCGGACTGGAGGATGTCCTCGCCCTGCACGAACAGGCCCTTGAAGACGCCATCGGTCGCCGCGTCGAGCATATTGGGGATGCGCAGCCCCGGCTCCGGGTCCAGCGCCACGCCCCATGCATGCTCGAACAGTTCGCGGGTGGCTGTGTCGGAGACATGCCGATAGCCCGAGAATTCGTGGGGGAAGCTGCCCATGTCGCAGGCGCCCTGGACATTGTTCTGGCCCCTGAGCGGATTCACGCCGACGCCCTCGCGGCCGATATTGCCGGTCGCCATGGCGAGGTTGGCGATCGCCATCACCGTCGACGATCCCTGGCTGTGCTCGGTGACGCCCAGCCCATAATAGATCGCGGCATTGCCGCCGGTCGCATAGAGCCGCGCGGCGGCGCGCAGGGTCTCGGCGGGCACACCGGTCAGCGCCTCGGTCGCCTCGGGCGATCGGCCGGGCTCGCTGACGAACGCCGCCCAGTCCTGATACTCGTCCCAGTCGCAGCGCTCGCGGATATAGGCCTCGTTCGCCAGCCCCTCCTTGACGATGACATGCGCCATCGCGGTCAGCACCGCGACATTGGTGCCGGGCTTCAGCGGCAGGTGATGGTCGGCCTCGATCCGGGCGCTGCGCACCAGATCGGTGCGGCGCGGATCGATCACGATCAGCTTCGCCCCCTGGCGCAGCCGCCGCTTCATCCGGCTGGCGAACACCGGGTGGCCATCGGTCGGGTTGGCGCCGATCACCATCATCACATCGGCATATTGGACGCTGTCGAAATCCTGGGTGCCGGCCGATGTGCCGAAGGTGGTCTTCAGCCCATAGCCGGTCGGCGAATGGCAGACCCGCGCGCAGGTATCGACATTGTTGTTGCCGAAGCCCTGGCGGATCAATTTCTGGACGAGGAAGGTCTCCTCATTGGTGCAGCGGCTGGAGGTGATGCCGCCCACCGAACGGGTGCCGTACTTCGCCTGGATGCGGCGGAACTCGGCGGCGGTGTGGGCGATCGCCTCCTCCCAGCTCACCTCGCGCCACGGCTCCTCGATCGAGGCGCGGATCATCGGGTTGAGGATGCGTTCCTTGTGGTTGGCATAGCCCCAGGCGAACCGCCCTTTCACGCAGCTATGGCCGCGATTGGCCTTGCCGTCCTTCCACGGCACCATCCGGATCAGCTCCTCGCCGCGCATCTCGGCGCGGAAGGTGCAGCCGACCCCGCAATAGGCGCAGGTGGTGACGACCGCACGATCGGGGGTGCCCTTCTCGATCACGCTCTTCTCGTTGAGCGCGGCGGTCGGGCAGGCCTGCACGCAGGCGCCGCAGCTCACGCATTCGGACGACAGGAAATCCTGGTCCTGGCTCGCCGCGATATGGCTTTCGAAGCCGCGCCCATCGACGGTCAGCGCGATCGTCCCCTGCACCTCGTCGCAGGCGCGCACGCAGCGCGAGCAGACGATGCACTTGGTGCTGTCGAAGGTGAAATAGGGGTTGGACTCGTCCTTATCGGCGACGAGGTGATTGGCGCCCTCATAGCCATAGCGCACCTCGCGCAGGCCGACCGCGCCCGCCTGCTCCTGCAATTCGCAATCGCCATTGGCCGAACAGGTCAGGCAGTCGAGCGGATGGTCCGAGATATAGAGTTCCATCACCCCGCGGCGGAGCGACTTGAGCTTCTCGGTCTGGGTGCGCACCACCATGCCCGGCGTGACCGGCGTGGTGCAGGAGGCGGGATAGCCCGCCCGCCCGTCGATCTCGACCAGGCAGAGCCGGCACGATCCGAAGCTCTCCAGCGTGTCGGTGGCGCACAGCTTGGGGATGCTCGTCCCCATCAGCGCCGCCGCGCGCATGACCGAAGTCCCCTCGGGCACGTCGATGCGCTGGTCGTCGATGGTGAGCGACACCATCGGCGCCGTCACGGGCGCCGCCTTGGTGCCAAGGTCGATTTCGCCGATCCACGCCATGGGCTTACTCCGCCGCCTCGTGCAGTGCAGGCGCACCGCCGAAATCCTCAGGGAAATGGTCGAGCGCGCTCAGCACCGGATAGGGCGTGAACCCGCCCAGCGCGCACAGCGATCCATATTTCATCGTGTCGCACAGATCGCGGAGCAGCCCGATATCCTTGTCCCGCGCCCGATCGAGCCGAAGCGGCGACCGCGAACCCAGCGCCGCCTCCACCCCGTCGCCCCGGCGGAGGCCGGGGCCGTAAGAGGCAAGAGCGCCACCCGGCCCCATGACGGCCCCGGCCTCCGCCGGGGCGACGGGGAGAGCACGCGCCTCTATGATGCGGTCGATCGTCTCTACCCCGCGCGTCGATCCGATCCGGCACGGCGTGCACTTGCCGCAGCTCTCGACCGCGCAGAACTCCATCGCGAAGCGCGCCATCCTCGCCATGTCGACGCTGTCGTCGAACACGGTGATCCCGGCATGGCCGATCAGCCCCCCGGCGGCCGCGAACGCCTCATAGTCGAACGGCAGGTGGAACATCGATGGCGGCATATAGGCGCCCAGCGGTCCGCCGACCTGCACCGCGCGGACCGGGCGGCCCGAAGCGGTGCCGCCGCCGATCTCCTCCACCAGCTCGCCCAGCGTGATGCCGAAGCCGATCTCGAACAGCCCGCCATTCTTCACATTGCCGGCGATCTGCACCGGCATCGTGCCCCGCGATCGGCCGAAGCCGACCGCCGCATAGGCATCGGCCCCCTCGGCGAGGATGAACGGCACCGCCGCGAGGCTCAGCACATTGTTGATGACGGTCGGCTTGCCGAACAGGCCCTGGATCGCGGGCAGCGGCGGCTTGGCGCGCACCTGGCCGCGCTTGCCCTCGATGCTGTCGAGCAGCGCGGTCTCCTCGCCGCAGACATAGGCGCCCGCGCCGACCCGCACCTCCAGCGTGAACGGCGCGATCTTCGATGCAGCAAGCTCGATCGCCCTGCGCATCGTGTCGATCGCATAGGGATATTCGGAGCGGATATAGACATAGCCATGGCCCGCACCCACCGCATGGCCCGCGATCGCCATGCCCTCGATCAGGCAGAAGGGGTCGCCCTCCATCAGCATCCGGTCGGCGAAGGTGCCGCTGTCGCCCTCGTCGGCATTGCAGACGATGAACTTCTCGTCCGCGGCCGTCGCCAGCACAGTCTGCCATTTGATCCCGGTCGGGAAGCCCGCCCCGCCGCGCCCGCGCAGGCCCGACGCCTTGACCGCGTCGACCACCGCCTGCGGCGCCATCGCCCGCGCCGCCTTCAGGCCGCGCCAGTCATAGGAGGCGATGTCGAGCGGATCGGCGACCCCGCAGCGCGCGAAGGTGAAGCGCTGCTGCTTCGCGAAGAAGGGCAGCGCCTCCACCTTTCCGAGCCGATGGCCATGGCTGCCGTCGAGGATCGCCGCCACGTCATCGGGCCCCACCGGCCCATAACCGATCCGCCCCTCGGCCGTCTCGACCTCGACCAGCGGCTCGATCGCGAACAGGCCCCGGCTGCCGGTGCGCACCACCTCGCAGCCCGCCCTGGCAAACGCCTCCGCCACCGCATCGCTGCCGAGCGCGACCGAGGCCATGTCGCGGCTGATATAGACGCGGGTCATGCCGCCACCGTCGCCGCGATCCGCTCGATCGCCGCCGTGCCGTCGATTCGCGCGACCGGCGCGCCGTCGACCAGCGCATTGGGCCCGATCGCGCAGAGGCCGAGGCAATAGACAGGCTCCAGCGTCACCTGCCCGTCGGCGCGGGTCTCGCCCATCGCCACCCGCAGCCGCTCGGCCAGCGCCGCCTCGATCACCGCCCCGCCACGCGACTGGCAGCTTTCGGCGCGGCAATATTGGACATGATGGCGGCCGGCGGGGCGCTCGCGGAAATCATGGTAGAAGCTGACCACGCCATGAACCTCGGCCCGGCTCAGGTTCAGTTCGGCCGCGACCGCGGCGACCGCCGCCCCGTCGACCCGCCCCAGTTCATGCTGGATGTCGTGCAGCAGCGGCAGCAGCGCCCCGCGCTCGCCCTTGCGGGCAGCGGCGAGCCGAGCGACCAGCGCCTCCACCGCCTCTTCCTTCTCGATGCTCATCGCGCGGATTTGATCCGGAGCGGGGGCAGGGTCAAATCACTAATCCCCATCACTGATAGACGATGTCTATCAAATTCCCCCTCCTCCAGCCTAAGGAACCGTGGCAAACCCGTCCGGCAGCTTCACCCGCCGCGCCACCGCCAGCGCGGCGCCCGCCAGCGGTCCGATCGGGGTGCGGTTCGGTACGATCAGGCCGATCCGGCTGGCGGCGGCGGGATCGTCGAAGGGCAGCACCCGCGCCCAGCTCAGCCCCGGCAACAACGCCAGATAGCTGTCGGGCATGATCGTCGCGAAGCCGCCCGCCTGCACCATCGCCAGCAGCGCGACATAGCTGTCGGCGGTGGCGCGCGGGCTGAGCGCCAGCCCCCGTTCGGCGATGCGGGCGTCGAGGATGCGGCGGTTCTGCATCGACTGGTGGAGCAGGCAGAGGTCCGCCGCCGCCGCCTCGCCCCAGCCGATCGTCTTCCGCCCGTCGAAACCGCCGCCGGCGCGGGCGAGGAAGATATAGCGTTCGGCGTAGATCGGCGCGGTCAGCATGTCGACCGGCGGTTCATGGTCGAGATAGGTGAGCCCGGCGTCGAGCTCGAACCCCGCCAGCCCGCGCTCGATCTCGCGCGAGGTGAGCGAGCGCGCCGACAGGGTCAGCTGGGGGTGGAGATCGAGCAGCGCGCGGGCGACATAGCCGATCACCGGCATCGCGGCGGGGATCACGCCCAGCCGGAATTCGCCATGGATCGGCCCAGCCATCGCCTCCATCGCATGCGCCATCCCCTCGAACACCGCGACGAGCTGCTGCGCCCAGGGCAACATCGCCTGCCCCTCGGCGGTCAGGCCGATATAGCGCCGCTCACGCTGAACGAGGCGGCGGCCGAACTGCTCCTCCAGCGCGACGATCCCGGCCGACAGGGTCGGCTGGGTGACCCCGCAGGCCTCGGCGGCGCGGGCGAAATGCCCCTCGCGCGCCAGAGTGGTGAAATAGCGCAACAGGCGTAGCTGCATCGACTCCTCTTTCGATAGAGAAGCCCTATCACGTGCAGACCGGGCTGGCCACAGATCCTCCCTATGCGAAGCATGGGGAGGGGGACCGCTCGCGCAGCGAGTGGTGGAGGGGTGACGGCGCAAGGCGCCGGCTTCGCCGTCGCCCCCTCCACCACGCCTTCGGCGCGGTCCCCCTCCCCACCGCTACGCGGCAGGGAGGATCGGGGAGGAACTAGCGCAATGCCATCCGCAGCGGCCGGGCCTCGTCGTCGGCGGCGACCATCGCCACCATCGCCGTCACCGCCGCGTCGAAGCGCAGCCCGAAGCCGAAGCATTCGTCCCCGCTGCACATCCGCCCGACATGGAGCCCGACCACCGCGCCGCCGCGTGCCAGATACAGGCCACCCGACGATCCGGGAGCCGAGGCCGCGCTGCTCGCGAACAACCGCCCGGGATCGGAGACGTGCAGCCCGCCCGCCGCGTCGCGCACCGGCCCGAGCGGAAAGGCCCGCGCCTCTCCCGTCGTCGCGGAGGGGCCGTCGCCGCCGCCCGCCGGGAAGGAAAGCAGCCGTACTGGCTGGACGGCGCCCCCCCGCGCCCGCGCGGCGAGGGCGATCGGCGTCACCGGCATCGGCCGGTCGAGCTTGAGCACCGCGACATCCTGCGCGCTGTCGTCGCGGCGGGCGGTATCGGACCAGGGCGATCGGGCATAGGCCACCCGCGCCGCCGCGCGAACGCTGCCGTCGGGCCCATAGAGCCGGAAGGTGCAGGCGCGCGGATCGACCGGCCCGCCCGCCGGAAACAGGATATGGGCGGCGGTGACCACGGTGTCGGCGGCACCGACCACCCAGCCGCTGCCGTCCTCCACCGCGGCGCGCCCACCGGGCGCGGCACAGACGAGACGGCCGACTCCGTCGGGGCCGGGCGCCCCGTTTCCGCCATCGCCATGGGCGGGTGCCGCCAGCGCCAGCAGGGCAGACAGCCCCGGCGCCAGGACACGCGATACGCAACGCAACACCATCACCGCATCCAGCCAGTGTCCGCGCCTGCCACGCCCCTCCGGGGGGACAACGGGCGAAGAACGACTTCGATGCAGCCCAGGCTAGGGCGCAAATTTCTAGATCAGGCTAATCTTCATGGTGTGGAAACGCTTGCGAAACAGGGTTAATTGTCGACGAGGGGGCGATGCCAATCCTTTTGAAACCTCATCGCGCCCATGGGGATCGCGCGGCCCATGCCGTCGATCGGAGGAGGCGCCGCTCGCATGGCGCTTGTATGATGCCGCGCGGGGCGGCACATCGGGATCAGGGGGACCACGCCATGCGCGGCGATTGCGAGGACGAACGGGGGAGATGGGGAATGACGGCGTGACGCACGGCCCCAGCCTGTCGCCGACATGACCGAGATGCAGCCGATCGCGCCGATCGGCGAAGCGCCGCCGTCGGCGCGCGCCCTGTTCTGGCGGCTGATGTGGCTCTACCAGGGCGGCTGCGCGGCGGCGATCGTCATCACCATGTCGCTCGGCCTGTTCGGGCTCGAACTCGCGCTCCGGCAATGGATCATCCTGATCGGCCTGACGCCGATCGTCGTCGCGGTCTACAACCTGTCCGACTGCTATCTGATCGTCCGCCATTACCGGCCGATCGACAAGGCGTTGAGAGCGCTCGATGCCGGCACCGTCCCGTCGCAGGAGGTGCTTGCCGAAGCGGTCGTCCGCGCGCTCAATCTGCCCTTCTACAGCTTCATGCGGGTCACATTCCTGCATGGCCCGCTGGTCGGCGTGATGGTCTGCATCGTCCTGCCCGCCGGCAATTACTTCTTCGACGCCGGCATGGCCCCCTGGCAGATCATCGTGTTCGCCGCGACCTGCCTGTTCTTCGCCTCGCCCACCCACGCCATCTTCGAATATTTCGGGGTCAGCCGCGCGTTGGTGCCGACGATCATCCGCCTGTCGAAGGAGCTGGGCCCGCTGCCCGCCGAATATCAGCAGGGCCTCGTCGCCATCCGGCTCAAGAGCAAGCTGCTCTACCTGACGATCTTCGTCGCCGCCCTGCCACTGATCTTCTTCGCCGCCTCGATCGTGTTCAAGGTGCAGCGGATGTTCCTGCTCCAGGGCATCGATCCGACCGCGTCGATGATGATGCCGCTCTATATCTGGATCACCGGCGTCGTCCTCGTCTGCATGCTCGGATCGGTGCTGATGGCGCTGCTCACCGCGCATGAGGTGTCGCGCTCGGCGTCGCAGCTGATCGACAATATGCGGATGGTGGAGCGCGGCGATCTCGAGCAGGTCAAGCTCGAGGTCATCTCCACCGACGAATATGCCGACATCTACCGTGGCTTCCAGCTGATGGTCGAGGCGCTGCGCGAGGAACAGCTGATCCTGGAGGTCAGCAACGATCTGGCCGGCGAGCTCAAGCTGGAGCTGCTGATCGCCCGGATCATGCGCACCACCGCCGACCTGCTCAACGCCGAGCGATCGACCCTGTTCGTCTATGATCGCAAGACCGACGAATTGTTCTCGCTGTTCGCCGATGGCGACATGGTCCGCGAGATCCGCCTGCCCTCGAACCGCGGCATCGCCGGCGCGGTGTTCACCAGCGGCATCGCGGAGAATATCGCCGATCCCTATGCGGATCCGCGCTTCAACCAGGAGGTCGACAAGGCGACCGGCTTCGTCACCCGCTCGATCCTGTGCCAGCCGATCTTCGATAAGAGCGGCGCCCGGATCGGCGTCACCCAGATCCTCAACAAGCGCGACGCGGCGGCCTTCACCGCGAAGGACGAGGCCCGCCTGCGCGCCTTCTCCGCCCAGATCGCGGTATGCCTGGAGAATGCCCGGCTGTTCGACGACGTGCTCTACATGAAGAACTATAACGAGAGCATCCTGAAGAGCACCTCGAACGCGGTCATCACCTTCGACGAGGAGCACCGGATCGTCACCGCCAACGAGGCCGCCCGCAAGCTGATGAACGCATCGGACGCGCTGATCGGCACCCCCGCCAACGACGCCTTCACCGGCCGGAACGGCTGGATCGCCGAGCGGCTGGAACGTACCGACCGCGACCGCGAGGCCTATATCGCGGTCGATGCGGAGCTGGTCGGCCAGGACGGCGCCGCCTCCTCGATCAACCTCACCGCCGCGCCGCTGGTCGACGCCAATGACGCGGTGATCGGATCGATGCTGGTGATGGAGGACATCACCAGTGAGAAGCGCGTCCGCTCCACCATGGCACGCTACATGTCCAAGGAGGTCGCCGACCAGCTATTGGAGGCCGGCGAGGACCAGCTGACCGGCAAGGCGCAGACCGTCTCGATCCTGTTCTCCGACGTGCGCGGCTTCACCACGATCGCCGAGAAGATCGGCGCGCGCGAGACGGTGACGATGCTCAACAGCTATTTCACCGAGATGGTCGACGTCATCTTCGAGCATAAGGGGATACTCGACAAATATATCGGCGACGCGATCATGGCGCTGTTCGGCGCGCCCTTCGCCGGCCCCAACGACGCCGACAACGCGATCGCCACCGCGAACCAGATGCTGGTCGAGCTCAAGGCGCTCAACCTCAAGCGGGTGGAGATGGGCGAGGCGCCGATCGACATCGGCCTGGGCATCAGCACCGGCGACGTGATCGTCGGCAATATCGGCTCGATCAAGCGCATGGAGTACACCGTCATCGGCGACAGCGTGAACCTCGCCTCGCGGCTGGAGGGCGCGAACAAGGCCTATGGCTCGAAGATCCTCTTCTCCGAATTCACCCATGCCCGGCTGGCCGATCCGAAGCTGGTGCGCGAGATCGACCTGATCCGGGTGAAGGGCAAGGATTTCCCGGTCGGCGTCCATGAATCGCTCGGCTACCGCGCCGACGAGGTCGATCGCGGCCTGGGTGCGATGCTCGAACATTATGCCGAAGGGCTGGCCGCCTATCGCGCCATGCAATGGGCCGATGCCGAGCAGGCCTTCCTCACCGCGCTCAAGGCGATGCCGGGCGACGGCCCCTCGGCCATGTATGTCGAGCGCTGCCGCGCCTTCATGAAGACCCCCCCCGCCCCGGACTGGGATGGCGTCTGGACGCTCACCAGCAAATAGAACGCAGCACGGCTTCGTCAGCACGTCGTCAGGCCGGGCCTGATCCGGGGCCCCGCTTCTCGCCGGGTCGGGGGCCAGGGCCAGCATGATGGGGCGTCGCTCGCCGATCCGGTAATGGACCACATAGCCGATATGGTCGGACAGCATGCCGCCATCGGCCTCACGGCCGAACGGAGCCTCCACCCCGCTGGCGCTCAGCGCGACGCCGCCGCCCGGCACCGCGATCTGCCAGTCCTTGTTGTGGCGCAGCGCCCGGGCGGCATCGTCGCCGGGTTCGATCCAGCAATTCGCCGAGGCGGCAAGGCAGCGGGCCAGCGCCCCGCCTCCACCTTCGGCCTCGCCGCTCCAGCGCGCGGCGAACGCCCGCATCCATGTGACGCGCGGCCGCGACTTGCCGACGTTCAGGTCCCCCGCGACGATCGCCGGAACCCGCATCGCCTGCGCCGTCCGGACCAGGCCGTCGAGCGTCTCGACCTGCCAGCGCCAGGCCTGGTCGGCACGGGCGACATCGGTGCCGGCGGCCTTGCGGGCATTCAGATGGGTGGCGATCACCGCGACCGGCCGGTCGACGCCGGGCACGCGGACCAGCGCCATCACCATCCCCTTGTTGGCTAGGCAGTCGAAACCCGCGCAGGCATGGGCGGGAAAGGGCACCCGCTTCACCGCCAGCACCGGATAATCGGACAGGATGAGGAGCCCGCTGTCGAGCCGGCGGCCCAGGCCCTCGCCAGTCAGCATCGATCCGGCGCGCACGAAGGCCCGCTGCACGGGGTTCGCGGGCGGCATCGGCATCGCCTCGCGCGCCGGGCCGTTCACGACATGCGGATAGCCCGAAATCGCCGCGATCCGCTTGGCGCTGTCAGTGAAGGCTTCCTGCAGCACCACGACCGATGGCTGGCGGCCGGTGCGGCGATAGGCGGCCAGCCGCTCGCCGATCCGCTCCAGATCGGCGTCGCGGCCGATCGCGACCGGCCAGGGCAGGCCCTTCACATTATAGGTGAGCACCGAGAGATCCGATCCACCGCCGGGCGCGGCGGGCGCCGGCAGCGGCCGGACGCCGGTGGGGGTCGAGGCGGACAGCATCGCCACGCCGATCCCCATCGCCACGCCCAGGGCACCCCCGGCGAGGATCAGCCGCCGGCCATGATCGCGCATTGTCATGCCCGGTCCGATAGCGCCGGCTCCGGTCGGGCCGGTTACGGCTCATGGGCGGCTTTGCGTCGCCGCGATGACGCGGCTGTCATAATCGGCGGGGATCATCCAACCGTCATCATGGCCTGCTAGCGGACCGGCGATGATCGATCTGCTCCTTGCCGCCGCGCTGGCCGCCACTGCTCCCGCCACCGAAATCGAACGCTTCCCCGCAGCGGAGGCCCACCAGGGCGTCGTCGCCGACGCGCGCTTCGTCTACGCCATTTCGAATGCGGCCATCGGCAAATATGACCGCCGCACCCATCGGCGCGTGGCGGAATGGCGCGGCGATCCCGCCCGCTTCGTCCATATGAACAGTTGCTCGCTGCGGGGCCGGCGGCTCGTCTGCGCGCTTTCCAACTATCCTGCGGTGCCGATGGAAAGCTCGGTCGAGTGGTTCGATCTCGACCGGATGGAGCATCTGCGCACGCACCGCCTGGGCCGGGCGCGTGGTTCGCTCACCTGGATCAGCTGGCATGCCGGAAGCTGGTGGGCCTGCTTCGCCCATTATGACGGCAGGGGCGGCGAGCCTGGGCGCGATCACAGGTCGACGGTGCTGGTGCGCTATGACCGACACTTCGCCGAACAGGGCGTATTCCGCTTCCCCGATGCGCTGCTCGGCCGCTTCGCGCCCTATAGTTCGTCGGGTGGCGCCTGGGGGCGGGACGGGCTGCTCTATGTGACCGGCCACGACCGGCCCGAGCTCTATGCGCTGCGCCTGCCGGAAAGCGGCGATGTGCTCGAACAGGTCGCGACGATCGCGACGCCGACCGGCGGGCAGGCGATTGCCTGGGATAGCAAGGGCGGCCGCACCCTCTGGTCGATCGATCGGGCGAAGGCCGAGGTGGTGGCGTCGAAGGTGCCGGCGGTGGCGGGCAGGCGCCACCCCTGAAACGCCCTCACCCGATCTGCGCGCGGGCGATCGCGGCCAGTTCCGGGAACAGCTTCGCCCGCGCTGCCGCCTGGGCGGAAGCGGCGGTGCCGCGGATCACGCGGCCCTTGATGCCGTGGAAGATCGCAGCCAGCCGGAAGAAATTGAAGGCGGTATAGAAGCGATAGTTGGGGATCGAGTTCCGTCCCGTCCGCGCGCAATAGGCGGCGATATAATCTTCTTCCGACGGGATGTTCAGCGCCTTGAGGTCGGCCCCCGCCAGCCCCGCCACGATGTGCGGCGGCATATCGTACATCATCGCATGATAGGCGAAGTCGGCCAGCGGATGGCCCAGCGTCGACAGCTCCCAGTCGAGCACCGCCAGCACCCTGGGCTCGGTGGGATGGAAAATCATGTTGTCGATGCGGAAATCGCCATGGACGATGGCGGTCTCGTCGCCGGGCGGGATGTTCGCCTGCAGCCAGTCGATCACCCTGTCCATGTTCGCATCGCGCCCGGCCTCGGCATCGTCGCGATACTGCTGCGACCAGCGGCCGATCTGACGCTCGAAATAATTGCCGGGCCTGCCATAGTCGCCCAGGCCGACCGCCTCGTAATCGACATTGTGGAGCGCGGCGATCGTCGCGTTCATCGCGTCGAAATAGGCCGGACGATCGGCGGCCGACACCTCGGGAATGGTCGCGTCCCAGAAGATGCGCCCCTCCACCATGTCCATGATGTAGAACCAGGTACCGATCACCGCATCGTCGGTGCACAGCGCGTGGACATGCGCCACCGGGAATCCGGCCTTGCCCAGCCCGATCAGCACCTTCGCCTCGCGCTCGACCGCATGGGCGCCCTTCAGCAGCTGGCCCGGCGGCTTGCGGCGCAGCACATAGGCCTTGCCCGGCGTCACCAGCTTGTAGGTGGGGTTGGACTGGCCGCCCTTGAACTGCTCGACGGTCAGCGGGCCGGCGAAGCCCGGCACATGCGCCTCCATCCAGCGCGCCAGCGACGCCTCGTCGAAGGCGAAGCCGGCGCGAACCGCCGTCGTGCCCTCATTCTCGCTCTGGCCCGCGCCTGCGCTCATGCCGCGTGGGCCTGGCTCTGGGCAGCCTTGGCATGGTCGCGCTTGATCTTCTTGGCGAGCGACCATTTGTGCACCTCGGTCGGGCCGTCATAGATGCGGAAGGCGCGGATCTCGCGGAACACCTGCTCCACCACGGTGTCGCCCGAGACCCCGGTGCCGCCCATCACCTGCACGCAGCGGTCGGCGACGCGATAGAGCGCCTCCGACACCGCGACCTTGGCCATCGAGCTTTCGACCGTTCCCAGCGAACCGCTGTCGAGCACGCCCGCGCACCAGTCGATCATCAGTTCGCACTGCTGCAGGTCGATCATGTTCTCGGCCAGCATGAAGCCGACGCCCTCATGGTCGATCAGTTTCTTGCCGAAGGCGTCGCGCCGGCACGCATAGTCGCTGGCGATCTCCTGCGCGCGGATCGCGCAGCCCAGCCAGCGCATGCAGTGCGACAGCCGCGCCGGGCTCAGCCGCACCTGCGCATATTTGAAGCCCTCGCCGCTTGCGCCCAGCATCTGGCTGGCGGGCACGCGCAGATTGTCGATCGCCACCACCGAATGGCCGCCGGGCATCGAGCTGTCGATGGTGTCCAGCACCCGCTCGATCCGGATCGCCGGATCGGGCAGGTCGACCAGGAACATGCAGGCGCCGTCTTCCGACTTGGCCATGACGATCCCCACCTTCGCGCCCGCGGCGCCGGTGATGAACGCCTTGCGCCCGTTGATCACCCAATGGTCGCCATCGAGCCGGCAGAGGGTCTGCATCATCGACGGGTCGGAGCCCGCGCCGCCCTCGGCCGCCGGCTCGGTCATGAAGAAGGCCGAACGGCTGTCCCCCGCGACGAGCTGGTCGAGGAAACGCGCCTTCTGCTCGGCCGAACCGACCTTGCCGATCAGGTACATATTGCCCTCGTCGGGCGCCATGGTGTTCACCGCCAGCGGCCCCAGCGGCGACAGGCCAGACTTGATCAGCACGATTGCGGTTTCGCGCTGGCTGAGGTGCGATCCGTCGGGCAGGATGTGCGGGGTGAGCACCCCCGCCGCGCGGGCCTTGCCGCGCATCTCCTGCACCAGCTCATCGGTCGGGCCGTGCGATGTCGCGCGCGGGTCCTTCTCATAGGGGATCACGGTTTCGCGGACGAAGGCTTCGACCTTGGCCGCGATCGCGCGGGCGCGTTCGGTCATTCCATTTCTCCGTTCAAAGGGTGCTGGTCAGGTGGCCGCCATCGGCGACGATCACCGATCCGGTCATGTAGGCGGACGCGTCCGAGGCGAGCAGCAGCAGCGGCCCGTCCAGGTCGCTGGGCTGGCCGAGGCGGCGTTGCGGGATACGCCGGATCATCGCCTTGCCCGGCTCGGTCTCCCAGAAGTCGCGGTTCAGGTCGGTCGAGATGTAGCCCGGGCAGATGCAGTTCACGCGGATGCCCGAGCGGGCCAGTTCCAGCGCCGCCACCTTGGTGATCTGTATGACGGCGGCCTTGGACGCCGCATAGGTCGAGACATGGGCGCCCTGCCGCAGGCCCAGGATCGAGGCGATGTTGATGATCGATCCGCCCTGCCCCCGCGCCTGCATCGCCCGCGCGGCCGCCTGGGTGAGCAGGAACATGCCCTTGGCGTTGGTGTCGACCACCCGGTCCCAGTCTTCCCCGCTCTGCTCGAGAAAGGGTTTCTCGACCACGACGCCGGCATTGTTGACCAGGATGTCGACCTCCGCGAGGCGCGCTTCGAGGCCGGCGATGCTGGTGGGGCTGCTGACGTCGAGCGAGACCTCCTCGGCGCGCCCCCCCGCCGCGCGGATGCGCCCCGCCACCTCGGCCAATGCCTCGGCGCGACGCGCCGCGAGGATCACCGCCGCCCCGGCCCGCGCCAGCGTTTCGGCGAAATGGGCGCCCAGCCCCGCCGAAGCGCCGGTAACGAGGGCGGTCTTGCCCGCCAGGTTGAACAGTTCGGCCATATGGCTCCTCCCGCGAATCTATCGCTCGACTATGGAACAGGATTGTGGAACAATCAATCGACATGGCGGCACTCTCATCCTCCGGCCCTGCCGAGCCCTGGCCCGGCCCCGAGCCTTCGGGATCGGCGCGGCGCGTCTATCTGGGCATCCTCGGCGATCTGGAGGCGGGGCGGATGGTGCCGGGCCAGCGGCTCGTCGAGACCGAACTGGCGCAGCGTTTCGAGGTCGGCCGCAATGCGGTGCGGGAGGCGATGCAGCACCTCGCCGGACGCGGCGTGGTCGATCTCAGCCCGAACCGCTCGCCGGCCATCCGGCGGCTCGACCTCGCCGAATGCTTCGAGGTGCTCGACGTCGCCGAGACGATGACCCGCCTGGTCGCGCGCAGCGCCGCGCGGCGCTTCGGCCCGGATCATGCCGATGCGCTGGAGCGCGCGATCACCGACCTGGCCGAGGCGGCAGCGGGGGAGCCCGTGCAGTTCAGCGCGGCGCGACGGCGCTTCTACCGCACCCTGCTGCTGATCGGCGGCAATCGCGAGCTGCAGCGGCTGTTCCCCGGCATCGGCACGCACATCATCCATGCCCAATATCCCTCGCCCCGGATGCAGGGGATCAGGCTGGCCGACTATCAGGCGATGGCCCGCGCGATCGCGGCTGGCGACGGGGAAGGCGCGGAGGCCGCGGCCGGCGCGCATGTCGAGCATGTCCGCAGCGTGATCCGCGAACTCGCCCGGATGTAACCGCATCGCTATATGTAACAAAGCATGTTTACGTAGCGGCCATTGCGGGCCATGATCTGGGCATGTGGGGGGCACGATGATCCGGATGATCCGGTCGCTGTTGGGGGCGGCGCTCCTCATCCCGACGGCGGCGCTGGCCCAGGCGGAGGCGGAACCCCCGGCGGTCTCGATCGCCTACAACGCCGCGATCGTCTCCGACTATCGCTTCCGCGGCATCAGCTACACCAACCGCAAGCCCGCCGTGCAGGGCGGCGCCGACATCAGCTTCCATTCGGGCTTGTTCGCCGGCACCTGGCTGTCGAGCATCTCCAACTATGGCGGCGCCCATGCCGAAATCGATCTGTATGGTGGCTATGCCGGATCGGTCGGCGGCTGGAACTACAGCGCGACGGTGCTCGGCTATTTCTATCCGAACGGCGTCGACACCGATTATGTCGAGACGCAGGCGACGCTGGCCCACACCATCGGCCCCGTGACCGCCACCGCCACCGTCGCCTATACCCCCAAGCAGTGGAACACCGGCGACAATCTCTACACCAGCCTCGGCGCGGACGTGGCTGTCCTGGGCACCCCGCTCACCGCCTCGGTCAATGTCGGGCGGGAAAATGGCAGCTATGACGAGAAATGGGATTGGTCGGCGGGCCTGACCTACACGATCGACAGGCTCGAAATCTCGGCCACCTATATCGACAGCAACTATAAGAGCCCGCTCGAGGCCGGACGGAATGCGCGCGCCACCGCGCTGCTGTCGGTGAAGGCGACCTTCTAACCGTCCACGGATTTTGATAGGCCTCGGCGTTGGGGGACGCGGGCGCTTTTGCCAGGAGGCTTTCGATGGTGCGGCTGTTCCTCTCGGTCGACATGGCCGGTTCCACCCAGTTCAAGGGGCGCTTTGCCGATGGCAGCAGCTGGCTCGACACCTTCCGCACCTTCTTCACCAATTTCCCGCTGATGCTGGCCGGCCAGGTCGGCTTCGCCTTCCTGGAGGAAGGCGAGACGCCGGTGGTCGAGGTGTGGAAGGTGATGGGGGACGAGGTGATCTTCGTCGCCACCCCCGAAAGCCCGGAGGCGCTGGTCAACATGCTGCTTGCGCTGATCCGCACGATGAACGCCTATGAGGAGCGCTATCTCGAGGATCTGCCGCTGCGGCTGAAGGGCACCGCCTGGCTCGCCGAATTCGGCACCCGCAACATCGAGCTGGAGATTCCCGAGCTGTCCGGCGGCGAAGGCGTCCGCGCGATCGACTTCATCGGCCCCGATCTCGATCTCGGCTTCCGCGTCACCAAATTCTCGCGGCCCGCCTGCCTCGCCCTCTCCTTCGACGTCGCCGATCTGGTGATAGCGGCGGGCAATGCGGGCGATGTCTCGCTCCACCTGATCGGATCGGAGGAGCTGAAGGGGGTGATGTTCGGCCGGCCCTATCCGATCATCTGGATGCTGGAGGCCGGCACCGATTTCAACTTCATGCCCTGGGAGGTCGAGCAGTGCCCGCACATGGCGCGGGCGGCGACCATGCCCCCTTCCCCGGTTTCGGACGTCGAGCGCGCGATCGGCAATATGCGGCTCTACCTGCGCAAGATGCACGGGGTGGAGCGGCCGAGGATGGTGCTGGGCGGCGCAGGCTGAGCCGGGATCCCTGGAGCAAGATGCCTTAATCTGACGCATCCCGCTCAGCCCCTCCTCAGGGTGAGCGGAGCAGATAAAAGGCACGACGTTCCAGCTCTCAATGGCTGGTCAGGGAGAGAGCAAATGCCGGCTTCGGTGCGGCCGGTTCGGGCGGGTTCGCCGCCCAGGCGAAGATGCCGATGCCGAAGATCACCAGGGCGACTGCGGCCGGGAGAATGGCGACGAGACGGTCGAACTTGAGGCGGACATACAGGAAGCCCGCATCCGGCATGATCAGATCGTTGAACGCCTTGGCCTGCTGGAGAAACCGGTGCGCCTCCGCATCTTCGATGCCCCGCGCCTTAACCTGATCGACTCGGGATACGAAGGCCTCGCACGAAGAGATGCCGGGCGGAAAAGCATGTTCATATTTCCGGTCGACGGCCTCGCTGATGATGGCCAGCTCCGTTCCGGCATCGGCGGCGGCGAGCTGCCGGAAATTGACGCTGTCCACGGTCAGCACGGCGATCGCCCGTTTCAGGATCAGATAGAGACCGACGAAGCCGATGGCGATGCCAGCCACCGCAAGGCTTAGCCGAAGCGTGTCCGCTCGCGGGTCCAGGCTACCCAGGTTGGACAATGAGCTTCCGGCGAAAACGCTCGCCGCCGTCGCCACGACGCCGCCGACCAGCCATTTGGAGGTTTCGCGCAGTGCGGTGCCGGCAGCCGTCAATCCCTGCGGGTCGCTCACGGCTCCCCGATCCCCTGGAACCGGATCACCACGGATCCCAGTTCGCTCATTCCCCTGGAGAGCTTTGCCATCGAATGGAAATCGACGGTGGTTACCTGCGAATATTCCACGCCCTGCGGATTTTCGGTCAGCGGGTCATCGATCAGCGTTCTGAAGCCACTCGCCACCGCCTCATCAAATGTGGTGAGCCCCGCCACGCCGCCTGACAGGCGCAAGAAGGTCCGGGCGGTGCTGAACACGTCCGTCATCAAGAAGGGCGTGGAAGGTGTAAACGAATCGCCCGACCAACCGATCTGTTTGCCCTCGGGCGAGGCGATGATCAGTTCCACGATCTCCCCGCCACAGGATATCCGAAGCTTACCGTCGATGTCGGGAACGACGATGACCTTGTTCATGCCCTGCCCTCCGTACGGCCTGCCGCTCGCGGCGATCAGGCGAAGAAATCCGCGTCCGATTCGATCAGCCGCGCGCCCGCCGGGCCGGCACCCAGCGCCTGCGGCGCCGGCAGCCTCTCCAGCTTGTTCCAAACCGCAGGGAAGCGGATGCCGGTCTTCGCGCCGATGTCCGCGATCGGCACCTGGAACCAGCGGAACTCGTCGAGTTCGAGGGTTTCGGCCCGGACCACCTTCTTCACCAGGTCGCGCTGCGTCAGGATGAAGCCGCGCAATGCCAACGCGCCTCGGTCGACAAACAGGACGATCTTCCAGAATTCGGTGGGGACCTGAACGTCGAGTCCCTCATCGGGCTTCGTGTAATGCGGGTCGTCGCTGGCCAGGATCGGGCCGGCGAACAGCGAGACCTTCAGGTCGTCGGGTTCGGCCTCGTCGAACACCGCATTTTCGAGCTTGCCCCACAGGCCCTTGAGCTTCGACTGGTTGAAGCGCTCGTGCTGCGGGGTCATGTTGGTGAAGTAGAAACTGTCGCGATTGGCGCGGGCCGCCTCCTCGTCGCTGCCCCAGCACAGATCCGCGCGGCGGGCGACATGGCCGCGATCGAACGGATTGCCGGCGTAGAGTTCGTCGCCGATCTGGTAATCCTCGAGATCGCCGCGCTCATCCTTGACGAAATCGAGCCCCTTGCGGCCGAGATATTGGATGGTGGCGCCGTCGATGTTCCACGCCACCATGCGCGGCAGCCGCCGGGCCCGGCTCAGCCAGACCGAGAAATGGCAATAGCGCAGCTCGGCCTTCTCATCGAGGCTGGCGAGATCCTTTCTCGCCGTCGGGGTGAAGGTCGGCAGCGGCAGTTCCTCGCCCAGGAAGGCTGGATCATAGCCGGTCGCCAGCACATTTTCCGCGCGGACCTCCTGCACCGTCGCATTGGCGGGGACCGGCTCGATCTCCAGCTTCTCGAACACCGAATGGGCCTGGCAGGCCAACGCATATTCGCCGTCGGAATCCTCGGCATCGCCGCCGAAGTGCAGCCCGATCATGATGTCGCTCGGCTTGCCGTCGGCACCGATCGCCATCCAGGCGGAGCCGGAGTCGCCACCCTTCGATATCTCGTCGGACGGCGGCCGGAAGTTCGGATCGAGGCTGATCTCGAAGCCGCCGATCTTCTCGACGATCCCGTCGCCATAATTGAGCTGAGTGACCATCGAGACCCGCGTCACGACGCCGCGGGTGACGCCGGTGGTTCGGCCCGACTTGACGACCTTGTCGTCGAGCTCGGCCTTGGCGATCCGGTTCACCGCCCTGCCCAGATCGAGGATGGTGCCGTCGAAATGCCGGGCGTCGAGGCTCGCGATCGCGCAATCACCGGCGAGGCCGAGATGGCTGCGCACCAGCGTGCCGACGACATTCTCGTCGGTCCGGTTGTCGTCATAGCGGCCGGGCTGGACGACGGGATCGCCGATCTCGCCTTCGGGGGTATGAAGGACATGCCAGTTGGACAGCATCACCGGCAGGCCGCTCTGCCGATCCATCACGATCGCGCCGAGCGTGCCGGCGGTTGCGCTGCGATGGCCGATGCTGACTCCAGGGACGATCGGATCGAGCCGCTGCTTGCGGCGATCCTTCTGCGGCGCGGCGACGAGCTGATAATCGGTCTTGAAGCTGCGCTGGACAACGTCGGTCGGGAACTCGACGCCTTCGAAGCTGACGGTCTCGGGAATCGGCTCGGAATCGAGGCTCTCAGGCACCGCGACCTTGGAATCGACCGAGAACTGGACGGCGAGCTGGTCGGTGCGCTTGCCGCCCACCATCTTGTAGCCGATACCGACGGCGTTGATGTTCGGCCGGGACAGGAACGCTTCGCCCCTGGAGCGGATGTAGCGCTCCATCACCTCCATCAGTTCAGTGTTGGATTTGCCCTTCCCGCTCTTCGCAGCCTTGCGCGCCATATGCCCTCCGACGGTGGATCGTTTCGCTTCACGCCAAACATCTTGTCACGCCCTAGCCCGCTATTGGGACAGATCGGCTACCGTAGGGAAAGCGGAACCCGCTCGATTCCGGACCAAGTTACGGAGGCGATACTTCCCCGCCGGGAAGCCGCCGTCATCTCCGTAAAGTTTCGCAGATCCGACCGCGCGAAAAGGGGCCCGGCGCGTGCCGGGCCCCTTCGATGATCAGAAGCGGACGCCGAAGGCGGCAACCGCCTGGTTGCGGCTGACATCGGCCTCATAGTTGGAATAGCGATATTCGACCTTCACGAAGGACTTGGCCGAGATCGCATATTCATAGCCGAGGCCGAGGCGGAAGCCGTCCTCGTTCGAGCCGCCGAAGCCGTTCACCTCGATGCGCGCATTGGTGTAGCCGGCCTTGGCATAGAGCAGGCCCGAACCAAGCACGGTGCCGACGCGGGCGCCGACATAGAGGTCGCGGTCGGTCTCGATGTCGGGGCCGGCCAGCTTGATCTTCGCGGTGGAGTCGGTCACGTCGGCCTCGATGCCGATCACGGCGCCGCCGGCGGCAATGTCATAGCCGACGCCCACGCCATAGAGGAAACCGTCCGGGTTCTTGATCCCCGGCGCGCCGACATTGTCGTAACCGACAAGACCTTCCACGCGGAAACCGGTGAAGGCGGACGCTTCCTGGGCCATGGCGGGCGCGGCGAAACAGGCCGCGAAAGCAGCCGCCAGAACATAGCTCTTCATTATATTCCCCTTACGTTTTCTGCGGGTTAGCCGCAGCGGGGGCTCCCTAGGAGACAGCGAGTCACCAGCGCAACCGCCATCATCGCACGAAAGGAAATGATAAAAAAACTGTGTCCTTCGCGCCACATCAGGCGAGGTGGGCATCCATTTTGGAACAAAATTTGGTTGACACGCTGCGTGGCCGTATTGCCGGACGTTCCCCGCCGGTCAGCCCCGATACTGCACCACCAGGATCGCGATATCGTCGAACTGCGGCGCGCTGCCCACGAAAAGATTGACCCGCTCGGACAGGCCGGCGGTGATCGCCTCGGCGCTTCGTCCACGGGCCTGCGCGGTCAGCGTCTCGGCGATCCGGTCGACCGTGAACAGTTCCTCGTCGGCGGCGGTCGCCTCGGAAACGCCGTCGGTGAACAGCACCAGCGAGTCCCCGGGCTCCAGCCGCACCGTCGCGGTCTCGAACTCCGCATCGTCGAACACGCCCAGCGCCATGCCCTCGGGCTTGGGCAGGCGCGAGACGCTGCCGTCGGCGCGCACCAGGAACGGCGCCTCATGCCCTGCATCGCTATATTCGACATGGCCGTCGCGCAGGTCGATGATCCCGGCGAAGGCGGTGACGAACAGGTTGGCGACATTGTCGCGCACCAGCTCCGCATTGACCCGCGCCATCAGCCCGGCCGCCGAGGTGGAGGTTATCGACGCCGCCTTGAACAGGGTGCTGGTCATCGCCATGAACAGCGCCGCCGGCACGCCCTTGCCCGACACGTCGCCGATCACGAAGAACAACCGGTGTTCGTCGATCATCGCATAATTATAGAGGTCGCCGCCCACCTCTTTGGCGGGATCGAGCAAGGCGTGGACGTCGATGTCGCCGCGTCCCGGAAAGGCGGGGAACTGGCGCGGCAGCATGCCGATCTGGATGTCGCGCGCCGCCGAAAGCTCGCCTTCCACCCGCTCGCGGGCGGCGGTCGCCGCCTCCATCTCGATCAGGTAGCGCTGCAGCCGCACGATCATTCCCGACATCGCCTCGGCCAGGCTGCCCACCTCGTCCGCGCGGGCGCCGCTGATCGCCTGCATCGCCTGCAGCTCCTCCTCGTTCGACTGGAAGCTGCGCTCCTCGATGTTGCGGGTGTAGGATGTCAGGCGCACCAGCGGCCCGACGATCCGGTTGATCAGCAGGCTGCCGACGATCATCGCCAGCACGAACATCGCCAGGCCGACCATCACCGACTTGTTGAGTGCGTCGTTCAGCCGCCGGTCGAGCGAGGCCAGCTCGACATCGGCGCCGACCACATAGCTACGCCCGTCATAGGCCTTGATCGGCATGTAGATCGATCGGAAGCGGCCGAAGCTGTCCTCATATTCGTCGAAGCGGACCAGCCCGTCGGCGAAGCTGCGGTACAGCTTGGCCGGCGCGGTGTCGTAGCGGGTCCAGTAGCGGACCTGGGTGCCCGTCTCCACCTCATGCGGCGTGGCGCTGGTCGACACGGTGTAGATCGACCGGCCGAAGCGCATATAGGTATAGACATAGACCAGGCCCGACCGGTCGGCGAAGCGTGACAGGGTCTGCTGCAGCCGATCGAACTCGGCCGGCGGGATCGATGTGGGCCCGTGGACGCGCGGGTGATAGTCCTCGGGCAATATCTCATGCACGGCATGGGCGGCGGTGCGCAGCTTGTCGTCGATCCCGGCGATGATCTCGCGCCGGTCGATCGTGTAGAGCATCGCCGAATAGGCGACCGCCGCGACCAGGTTGAGCACGAACAGCAGCAGCAGCAGCTGCGGCCTGAGCCCGAAGCGGCGGCGGCGCCTTTCCGCGCTGGTGATGTGACTTGCCGCTTGCATCCGCCCTCTTTCGCCCCGAAGCTCTATCGCATCACCGGACGGGCAGCGGTAGCCCCTACGGAATGCAAGGGGGGAAATGGTCAGCTTCGTCAACCGACTGCTCCGGGTGAACCCCGGCGAGTGGCCGAAGCTGGCGCAGTTCGGCCTGCTCGGTTTCCTGCTTCAGATGGGGCTCGGCATCGGCTTTTCGGCCGGCGACGCGGCCTTCCTCGCCAATGCCGGCGCCGATCGGCTGGCGCTGATCTTCATGATGACCCCGGCGGTGATGCTGCTCTACACCGTCGTCTTCTCCTATCTGCTGGTCCGCTTCTCGATGGACCGGGTGATCGACGCCACCATCGCGCTGCTCGTGCTGGGCGGGCTGGCG
The DNA here is from genome assembly GCF_002355275.1 of Rhizorhabdus dicambivorans. Taxonomy (NCBI): domain Bacteria; kingdom Pseudomonadati; phylum Pseudomonadota; class Alphaproteobacteria; order Sphingomonadales; family Rhizorhabdaceae; genus Rhizorhabdus; species Rhizorhabdus dicambivorans. The sequence goes on from NZ_CP023449.1 coordinate 4,323,141, forward strand.
ATCTGGTTCGTGCTCGGCATGGCGCTTCCCGCCAGCTGGAAGCTGCCCGTCTATTTCGGCCTGAAGCTCTATCTGGCGATGTGGTACATCGCCCTCTACTCGCTGTTCTGGAACTACACCGACGCCTATTTCACCATCCAGGACGGCAAGCGGATGTTCCCGCTGCTCGCCGCCGCGATGGCGTTCGGGATGACCTGCGGCGGCCTGCTGGTCAGCTGGCTCGCGGGCGATGTGTCGCTGCGCGGCTTCTTCCTGATCTGGGCCGTGATCGCGGCGGTGACCCTGCCGGTGGCCCTGCTGGTGCGGCGGCGCTGGGCGCGGATCGCCGATAGCGAGGTCGACGAGGGCGCCGGGAACGAGAGCGTCGCCGGCCAGGTCGCGCAGGTCGCGAAAAGCTTCCGCACCTCGCGCTACACGCTGGTCCTCACCCTCACCCTGTTCGTCACCCTGCTGATGACGAACCTCGCCGAATTCCAATATTCGAGCATCTTCGAACAGGGCCGCAGCGAGGCCGAACTGGCCAGCCTGCTCGGCGCGCTCTACGCGGGCGCGAACATCTTCAACATGGTCGTCTGCCTGTTCGTCTTCACCCGGCTGGTCGGGCGGATCGGGGTACGCAACGTCGCGCTGATCATGCCGGTCGCCTATTTCGCGGCATTCGGTTTCCTGTTCGTCACCGGCTCGTTCGAAGGCGCGCTCGCCACCTTCTTCGCCTATCACGGCATCCTCACCTCGATCGAGTACAACAACCAGAATCTGCTGTTCAACGCGGTCCCGAGCGAGACCAAGCGGCCGGTGCGCACCATCGTCGAGGGGCTGGCCGAGCCGCTCGCCAGCTTCGTCGCGGGCGGCTTCCTGCTCTATGCGGCGGACCGCACCGACATCCGCGACCTGTCGGGTCTCGGCGTCATCCTCGGGGTGCTGCTGCTGCTGGTGGTGATCGCGCTGCGCCAGCTCTATCCGGCGGCGATGGCGCGCAACATGCAGGCGATGTCGCTCGATTTCGGCCACCAGCGCGCGATCGAGCCTGCCTCGCCCACCGATCCGGCGCCGTCCACGGCCGAGCTGATCGCACGGCTGCGCACCGCGCGCCGCGACGAACGCGACGGGCTGATCGCCCAGCTTCACGCCGGGCGCGATCTCGAGGCGCTGCCCGATATATTGTCCTGCGCCGCCGGCCTCAGCCCCAGCGACCGCCACGCGATCGAGCGGATGATCATCGCCTGGGGCGACATCGCCATCCCCCGCCTCGTCGCCGCCATATCCGACGGCGCGCAAAGCTATCGCGGTCGCTCGGTCGCCGCCCGCACCCTCGCCCGCCTCTCCTATCCGCTGTTCACCTCGCGGCTCGACGCGCTGGTGCGGGAGGAGCTGGTCCGCGCCGAACCCCGCTTCGCGCTCGCCGAGGCGTTGGAGGCGGTGGCGGAACCGACCCGCGCCACCCGCACCCTCGCCCGGCTGCAGCGCCAGCAGATCGCCCAGGCGACCGACTTCGCGATCGAGCTGCTCGCGCTCGGCGGGCGGCTGCCCGACTATGATCTGCTGATCGTGTCGCTCCATTCCCGCAATCCGAAGGTCCGCGCCAATGCGATCGAGGCGATCGAGAACGGCACCGACCGGCCGACCTTCCTGATGCTGAAGGCGCTGATCGATCCGCGCCCAGGCGACGCGCACGATCCCGAACGGCTGCTCGACATGCTGGGCGAGAGGCTCGCGTCGCCCAACACGGTGGAGCTGATCGCCGCCGCCCAGGCGCTGCGCGATCTCGCCCCGCCCGACGGACTGGCCGCGCGGCTGCGGCCGGCGCTGCGGCCCGGCCTCCACCGCCATGCCGGTGCCGCGATCGCCACCCAGCTCGATCTGCCCGGCGCGGGCGGCTGGACCTTGATCGATCTGATCGACGGCATCGCCAGCCGGCGCGAATTCGCGGCCGCCTCGATCGAGGTGCAGACCCGCCTCGCGCTCGCGCTGACCCTCGATCGGCCCGCCGCGCCGGTGATCGCCATCGACGTGGCGGGGGCGCCGCCGATGTGGCTGGCCGAGGCGGTGGTCCAGGATCTCGCCGTCCGCCAGGTCGATCTGGCGCTCGCGCTGTACCGTGCCAGGGACGATCGCGCCTATGCGGCCTGAAGGCGTGCCCATCCAGGCCCTGCTGCTCAGGGTCTTCCTGCCTGCGGTCGCGCTGGTCGCGATCGGGCTCGGCGTGCTGACCTACAGCCGACTGTACGATGCAATCCTCGATGGCTTCAACCGCAAGCTGATCGCCGCCAGCGCGCTGACCGGCGCACTGATCGATGCCCGCGACCATGACCGGCTGATCGCCATCGCCCGCACCGAACCCAAGGGCGACGAGGCCGAACGCAGCCCCGAATATCTGCGCGCCGTGCTGCCGATGCGGCGCATCCGCGAGAAGCTCGACATCACCTATCTCTACACCCAGGTTCTCGGCGGCTCGCAGGACATCATCTATGTCCTCGACGCGACGACGGGCGAGGATCATTCGCAGATCGGATCGGAGGACGATCTGCCGCCCGAGACCCTGGCGGGGATACGCCGCGTCCAGGCGATGGACGGCATCCACCTTTCGCCCATCGAGTTCCAGCAGCAATGGGGCCTGCTCAAGACCGCCGCCGCCCCGCTCCGCGACGCGGAAGGGCGGATCGTCGCGACGGCGGGCGCCGACGTGAATGTCTCGCTGATCCGCACCGCCACCCAGAACGCCCTGTTCGCCAGCGTGGTGATCGGCATGGTGTCGCTGCTCGCCTGCACGCTCGCCACCCTCCTCATCGTCCGCCGCATCGCCCAGCCGCTGGACCGGCTGCGTCGCGAGGCGCTGCGCATCGCGGGCGGCGACCATCGCCCGATCGAACCCTTCCCCGCCCCGCGCGATATCGCCGCGCTGCAACGGACCCTGGCGGAGGGCAGCGCGGCGCTGACCGGCCAGCTGGCCGAAGCGCGCGCCGCCGCCCGCGCAGGTGCCGCGGCCGCGGGCATGGCGGCGGTCGATGCCGAGCTGGCCCGGTCGGCGGCCACGCCCCAGCTCCTGTTCGAGGGCGATGCCGGCGACGCCGATGCGCCGCTCCGCCGCGCCGCCGCCGCGCGTCTCGCCGCCCGTGCCGCCGCCGATCCCGCCCTCGCCGCCCGGATCGAGCGCGACGGCCCCCCGCTCCGGCTGGCAGCGGGCGAACGGGCCTCGGCGGTGCTCGACGACGGGCGCCATATCCTGATCGGCACCGGCGCATGATCGAACGGCTCCGCATATTGCCCGGCTTCCGGGTGCTCGATCCCGAGACGATCGCGGTGATCGCCGCCCGTTCGGCAGTGCGCAGCTTCGTGCCCGGCCAGCGCGTCTTCGCGGCCGGGGAGGTCGCCGACATGCTGCTCGCCCGCATCGGCGGCCGGCTGGTCGGCGCGGACGGCGGCATACCCCCGCCGGTGTTCGACGCCCCGGGGCTGCTGTTCGGCCTCGCGGTGACGCAGGACTATCTCGCCGGGCCCGAGGGGCTGGAGGCGGTCGCCATCGCCAAGCCGCACGTCTTCACCATCGCGCGCGAGTTTCCCGAGTTCATCATGTCGCTGATGGACGACGCCGGGGATGCCGCATGAGCGTGCGGATCATCATCGTCCTGCTGGCGCTGCCGCTGTTCCTGCTGCTGGTCGGGGTCAACAGCCTGCTGCTCTACCAGCAGGAGGTCGACGACATCGAACAGGGGCTGCGCGGCCAGGCGCTCGCCGCGGCGGTGACGGTGGCGGAGTTCGCCCGCGAGGCCCGCGATCCGCTGGCCGAGCTGGGCGAACCACGGCGGCTCGCGGCGCTGCGTTCGGCCGGCGCCAAGATACCGGGGCTCGATACGCTCTACCTCGCCGCGCCCGACGGCCGCATCCTCAACCTGCTCGATAGACCCGCCATCGTCCGCTACAGCCTGAAGGCGCCCGACCACCCGGTCATCATCGGCAACTGGCACGACAATGAACGCGATCCGCTGATCGCCGCGCGCGCGCCGGCCGGCCGGGGCTATGTCGCGGTCGCCGATATCGACGCGCGGCCGCTCAACCGCCGCGCCTTCCACCTGAAGCGGCTGTCGATCGTGCTGGTCGCCGGATCGGCGGTCCTCGCGATCCTGCTCGGCCTCGTCGTGGCGGCGCGGGTGACGCGCGAGTTCCGGCGCACCCGGTCGATCATCGAGGCACGCGGCGGCGGCGCGGACCCGACCGCGCTGGGCATCCGCGAGGTGCGCGACCTCGCCGATGCGATCGGGCTGATCGACAAGAGCGTGTCGGACGATCTCGACCGGCTCGGTCGCGGCGGCAGCCCCGATCCGATGCTCGGCATCCGCGCGCTGCGCGAACGGCATTTCCCCGATCTGTCGGCCCGGTCCGGCGCCGCCATCCTGTCGATCCGCTCGCTGCCCAGGGCGAAACCCGGCGCCTTCCACGTCGCCCTTCCCTGCGACGGCGGCTGGCGCGTCGCGCTGGGCGAGGTCGGCGGCGAACCCGCCGCAGCGCTGGCCTCGGCGGTCGCGCTGCGCGATCATCTGCTGGATGGCCCGGCCGAGCATCTCGGGCAGCGGCTGGCCTTCGCCGCCGAGGCTTTCGGCGCCGAGCGGCTGGTCGAACGGTTCGTGGGGCCGGAGCGGGTCGCCCTCGCGCTGCGCGACGATGCCGGCGCCGTCGCCGCCTATGCCGCGCACCACCCCGATCTCGACCCGGAAGCGCTGACCGCCGATCTGGCGATCCTCTATCCCGATGCCGGGATCATCGTCGCAACGGGGCCTGCCTGACGCCGTCGCCCCGGCGGAGGCCGGTGCCGTCATCGATCATCGGGCAACGCGGCCGCAAAAGCCTTCACCGGGCGCGGGCAAATCCTTCAGAGCGATTTCTAGGCAGATGGAAACATCTGCCGACTCGGAAATCGCGGTAAAACAACAGGGTAGAGCCGACGAGCCGATGCAATCGGATCGTGAAAGGCTCTAGCCGAGCTTCGCCAGTGCCGCGTCGACATCGGCCTCGATCGTGAAGATCTTCGAGAAGCCGCTGATGTCGAACACCTCGCGCACCGCCGGGGCGACGCCGGTTATCACCAGGCGGTTGCCCGCCGCCTTCGCCGCCTTGGCACCGATCAGCAGCACGCGCAGGCCCGCCGAGCTGACATAGGGAACGTCGGCGAGGCTCAGCACCACCGCCTTGTTCTCCTTCACCCGCGCCGGCAGCACCGCCTCCAGCGCGCCCGCGGTGGTGCTGTCCATGCGCCCGGCGGCCGAAATCACAAGGGCGCCGTCTCGGCTATTTTCGCTGATGTCCATCTGGTCTAGAATCCGTTCCGGCCCGCCTGTTCGGCGTCGCTGCATATCAGGAGTGGATGTCCATTTTCCACACGATTATCGTCGCGGCGGGGACGGCCGGCACGATGCGGTGCGGGGCGATGATGCATGGCCGCTGAATTCACGCGCGCGCTGCGGGCGGATAGCGCCGCCCTGCCTGGGCTGATCGAGGCGATCGAGGGCTGGCTCGAGGCGCAGGGCGTGCCGATCGGCGAGGTCGCCCGGCTGATGATCGCCTTTGACGAGCTGCTCAGCAACATCGCCCATCATGGCGGGGGGACGATCGAGCTGGCCATCACGGTCGACGCCGGCACGCTGACCGCGCGGATCGCCGATGACGGCCCCCGCTTCGATCCGCTCGCCCTGCCCGCGCCCGACACCAGCCTCGACATCGACGACCGCCCGGTCGGCGGCCTCGGCATCCATCTCGTCCGCGAGATGATGGACGAAGTCCGCTACGTATATGACCAGGGGCGCAACGAACTGACATTTCGCAAGACTTTTTAAGGCTTTCGCGCTAGTCTCGCGCCCTTGCGAAAGGTGGGACAGATGACATCTGCGCCGGAGTGGGCAACGGCACGGACTCAGGATGACGAAGCGCTGGAGGTGCTCCGCCTGGACGAGCGGCGCGGCCTTGGCGTGCGTGCGCTGCGCGGCTTCGCGGCCGGCGAGACGATGCACCGCTTCGCCGGCGTGGTGGGCGAGGCCATCTGCCAGCACAGCCTGCAGATCGATGCGCTGCGCCACATCAGCGGCACCCGCTATATCGGCTATCTCAGCCATGGCTGCGAACCCAATGCCCGGCTCGACATGGCGGGCTTCACCCTGGTCGCGTTGCGCGCCATCGCGGCGGGCGAGGTGGTGACGATCGACTATGCCGAGACCGAGGACCGGCTGCACCGCCAGTTCGCCTGTGGCTGCGGCGCCGCCGCCTGCCGCGGCTGGATCCATGGCCGCAGCGAGGGGCCGAATGCCGAGGGGCAGGCCTGGCTCGAGAACCATGCCGCCGGCTGAATGGTGGTCGCGCGAGGATCTGCATCGCGCATCCGACGGCCGGCTGATCTTCGCCGGGGCCGATGTCGCCGCGCTCGCGGCGGAGCAGGGCCGGCCGCTCTTCCTCTATAACGGCGCCCGCATCGTGGCGAATGCCGCGCGGCTCCGCGCGGCGCTTGCCGGGTCGGGCTGCGATCACCGCCTCTATTATGCGATGAAGTGCAACCGCTTCCCGCCGCTGCTCCAGCTGCTGGCGGCGGAAGGTGTCGGGGTCGACATCTGCTCGCCCGATGAGATGGACCTGGCCCTGGCCTGCGGATTCGCCGCGCGCGACATCAGCTTCACCGGCACCGCCGTTTCGCCGCGCGATCTCGATCGGCTGCTCGCCGAGCCCGATCTCCACATCAACTGCGATTCGCTCGCCCAGATCCGCATGATCGGTGAGCGGACGCCGGGCCGGACGATCGGCATCCGCGTCAATCCCGGCCTCGGCACCGGCTATGGCGACAGCGCCCGGCTGACCTATGCCGGCGAACGCACCACCAAATTCGGCATCTACCGCGAACAATGGCGGGAGGCGCTCGACCTCGCCGCGCGACACGGCCTCACCGTCTCGACGATCCATTTCCATGTCGGCTGCGGCTATCTGTCCCAGCAACTCGACGCCTGGGAGGCGGCGGTCGGCGGCGCGGCGGCGTTTCTCGACGACCTGCCGGCGGCGACCACGGTCAATATCGGCGGCGGCCTGGGCCTTCCCCACCGCGCCGGCGACGCACCGCTCGATCTCGACCGCTGGTCGGCGATCATCGGGCGCCATTTCGGCGGCCGGGGCCTGACCGTCGCGGCAGAGCCCGGCGACTATCTGGTCAAGGATGCCGGGCTGCTGCTGCTCTCGGTCGTCTGGGTGGAGCGCAAGCGCGACACATTGTTCGTCGCGGTCGACGGCGGCTTCAACCTCCACCCCGAGCCCGCCCATTACGACCTGCCCTGCGAGCCGGTCGCCTGCACTCTGCGCGCCGGCGCGGGGCGGAAGGTAACGGTCGCCGGCAACATCAACGAGGCGCTCGACCTCTGGGCCGAGGACCATGCCATGCCGCCGCTCGTCGAGGGTGACCATATCGCGCTGATCAACGCCGGCGGCTACGGCTCGGCGATGAGTTCCAACCATTGCATGCGCGGCGATTTCGCGGAGATGCTGTTGTAAGCCCGTCATGCTGAACTTGATTCAGCATCCATTGCCGCTACGCCGAGGCTCGACCCGGGAGGTTGCGTATCTGGATCCTGACCTCCGTCAGGATGACGAAGCCGGGATCAAGCCCCCGCCTGCGCCTCGATGAACCGCGCCTCGACCTGCGCCGCGCTGACCGGCTCGGCCAGCAGGAAACCCTGCAGCACGTCGCAGCCGATGCTGGTCAGATAGAGGCGCTGCTGCTCGCTCTCGACCCCTTCGGCGGTGGTCTCCAGCCCGCTGACGCGCGCGAGGTCGACGATCGCCTGGATCACCGGGCTGCCGGGGCGGCCGGGCTCGATCGTCGAAACGAAGCTCTGGTCGATCTTGACCCGGTCGACCTCGAAGCCCGCGAGATGCTTGAACGAGGAATAGCCCGTGCCGAAATCGTCGAGCGCGATCCGCACGCCGACGTCGCGCAGCCAGCCGAGATTGCGGCGGCACTTCTCGCTGCTGTCGAGGAAGCTCGTCTCGGTGATCTCCAGTTCCAGGCGGCTGGGCGCCAGCCTTGTGCGCTTGAGGATCGAGAAGACGCGCTCGGCCAGGGTCGCGTTGCGAAGCTGCACCGCCGACAGGTTCACCGAAATGGTCCCCGCCGGCCAGCGCGCCGCCGCGAGGCAGGCCTGTTCCAGCACCCATTCGTTGAGCGTCTCGATCAGCCCGCATTCCTCGGCGATCGGGATGAACTGGTTGGGCAGCATCGCTCCGCGCCGGGCGTTCTGCCAGCGGATCAGCGCCTCGGCGCCGATCAGCGCGCCCGATCGCGCCTCGAAACAGGGCTGGTAGACGATGTCGAGCCCGTCGCCCGTCCTCATCGCCTCGCGCAGCTCGGCTTCGATCTCGTTGCGCTCCCTGATCCGCTCGCCCATCGCCGCGGTGTAGAAGGCGTGGCGACGGCGGCCGCCGCGCTTCGCCTCGTACAGCGCGATATCGGCCTTGCGGACAAGCTCGACCGGATCGCCGGCGTCGCGCGGCGCGACGGCGATGCCGATGCTCGCGCCGACCAGCACTTCGCCGTCGCCAAGATCGATCGGCTTCGCCAGCGCGCGGTGGATGGCCTGGGCGAGCCTTTCCGCCGACTTCGCGGCATCGTCGGCGAAATGGATGATCGCGAACTCGTCGCCGCCCAGCCGCGCCACCACATCGTCGGGCGCCAGCCCCGACAATATGCCGGAAAGCGCACGGATCAGCTGGTCCCCGGTCGGATGACCGAGATGGTCGTTGACGTTCTTGAAATGGTCGAGATCGATGTAGAGCAGCGCCAGCGGCCGTCCGCTCTGGCGCATCTGGTCCAGCGCCGCCGCCAGCCGGCGGTCGAACTGGGCACGGTTGGCAAGGCTGGTCAGCGGATCATGGTCGGCAAGATGCTGGGCATGTGATTTGGCGGCGCTGAGTTGCAGGGTGCTGTTGCTGATACGGCCGAGCAGCCATGCGACGATCCCGAACACCACCAGCAGCGAGGCGACCAGCGCCGGCGCCACCTGGCCGAGCATCGCGCTGCCCGGCCGATAGGGATCCCAGGCGAAATAGCCGAGCAGCGTGCCGCCGCGGGTGCGCAGCGCCACCCGGCTCAGCCGCCCGTCCCTCGGCGGCTCGGCGGTGAAATGGCCATCGCCGAGCTGATAGCGTCGGGCGAGATCGGCGATGAAGCTGCCGTCCAGATAGCGGATGCTGACATGGACATATTCGCTGCCGGGGACCTGCGGCCGCTCTCCTGTGTCGGAGACGATCGGCTTGGCGCTGATGATCGCCGGATGGCCGTTGACGATGCCCAGGTCGATCGCCCCGGGCGTCAGCACCGCGCTGGCGCGCTGGACAGGGGTCCCCTGGCGCATCCGCATCCGCAATTCGGTCAGCAGCGGCTGCGCCACCGTCCGGGCGATCCGCGCGGTTCCCGCGATATCGTCACGCTGGCCCTCGCGCATCGCATAGATCAGACGGTCGCGCGGATCGACGATCAGGATCGCGTCATGGCCGTAATAGGTGTGGAACCAGATGCCGAGATTGTCGTCGAGCCAGCGCGGATTGATCGGCCGGCGCCGCAGTTCGTCGACACTGTCGTCCCAGACGGTGGCGGCCTCCTGGTCGTGCGCGATCGATCGGAAATTCTGCTCCAGCACGGTCGCGATCAGCTTCTGCTGGCGCACGATCGACAGTTCGTCGGCCTTGCGCGCCGCAATCCAGACGAAGGCGGCCAGCAGCCCCGCCATCAGCAGCACGATGAGCAGCGACCGGACGATGATCTGGGAAACGAACGCTTCGCGCGCGAAGGCGATGGGGCCGCTACGGCGCAGGATGCGCTCGATCAGCACGTTGACGACTCGCTACGCAGCACCATACCGAATCTTCGGCCCCCCTCGCTCCCGTGTAGCGCGAAAGCAGGCGCTAGGCCAATCGTCAGGATTGGCCCCGCAGCGCCTCGTCGATCGCCTGCGCCTCGCGCTCGAACATGGCGGCCATCGCCACCAGCCGATCGCGTTCTCCCTCGTCGGGGGCGTTGTGGGCCAGAAGGCGGGCCTTGGCGGCTTCGCGCCGCAGCCGGGCCGCGGAACCATGGGTGGAACCGGCCATCGCGCTCAGCCGGCCTTGCCGAAGATTTCGTCGAAGAAGGCCAGCATCTCCGCCCAGCTGCGCCGATCCGCGACCGCGTCGTAGCGGACGAAATCGGGCATCCCCATCGCATCCGCCTCGGGATTGGTGAAGCTGTGGACGACACCGCCATAGAGTTTCATCTGCCAGTCGACCTTGCCGGCCCGCATCTCCGCCTCGAAGGCGGCGCGCTGCTCGGGCGGGATGCCGGGGTCGTCGGCGCCGATCAGCACGAGCACCCTGCCCTTGATGTTGGCGGCGTCCTGTGGCCGGCTGGTCTTGAGCCCGCTGTGGAAGCCGACCACGCCGGCGATCGGATGGCCGCCGCGCGCCAGTTCCAGCGACATGGTGCCGCCGAAGCAGAAGCCGATCGACGCGATCCGCGCCGGATCGGCCTCGGGCCGGGCGAGCAGCGCGTCGAGCCCGCCCTTGGCGCGTGCTCGGATCCGCTCGGGCGCCTCGAACAGCGCTCCCAGTTCCGCCATCATCTCGTCACGGTCGGTCTTGATCCGCCCTTCGCCATGCAGGTCGCAGGCCAGCGCCACATAGCCAAGCTCGGCCAGCTTGCGCGCCTTGTTCTTGGCATGGTCGCCAAGGCCGAAAGCTTCGGGAAAGACCAGCACGCCGGGGCGCGCGCCGGAACGGCCCTCGTCGACATAGAGATGACTCTCCATGGCGAGGCCATCGGCTTCATAGCTTATAATTTCGCTGCGCATGATTCTCCCCTAGCGCCAGCCCCACCCCTAGCGTCTGTTAAGCATGTCACAGGCATCAGACAATCGCTGCTTTTCCTCCATTCCGGACCATCCGGGAACGGCGAAAAGGATGGCAGCCGCCGGCCAGGCCTGGCCGGCGGCTGCCATGGAGTATCGGAAATCGAAGTTGGGAAAAGCTGGGGAGGTTTACCGAATGCCCAGCGCAGCCTTGATCGACGCCCAGTCGACCAGCTTGAAATTCTGCGCGCGGGGCATGTTGCGCCCATCCTGGACGACGAGCAGCCCGCCCGGATAGGCGGTGCCGAAATCGCCCATGGCGAAATCGATCCCGTCGGTTTCCTCGGTCGATCCGACCGCGCCCGCCGTCACCCGGAAGCGTCCGACATAGCTGTCGTCCGACAGGCGGAAGACGGCATAGGCGTTGTCGCCCTGGCTGGAGACGAGCAGATAGCCGCCGTCCCCATCCCCCTCGGGCGCGATCGCCACGCCCTCGGTATCGGCGACGATCCGGTAACCATCGGCCGCCGCCATCCTGACCGGCGCCGTGTCGCCGCCGGGCCGGGCGTCGAAGCGCCACAGCCCCATATCCTCCTCGGCCACATAGAGACGATGGGTGCGCTCATCGACCGTGCAGCCCTCGGACTGGGTGGCGAGCTTCATCGTCCGCACGATGCTGGCTCGGGGCGCGTCGCCCAGGCTGAGGGCGACCTGCCGGATGGTGCCGTCCTTGATCACGTTGAACGCGAACAGCACATCGCCCTCGCGGTAGAGGCAGATGCCATAGGCCTCGCCCGGCCCCACCGCGAGCTTGCCGAGCGGGACCAGGCTGGCGCTCGCCGGATCGAGCCGGAACAGTGCCAGCTTCGCGTTCCGCGGATCGTTGCGGTCGCTCGCCGCGACGATGATCCCCGCGGCCCCCATGTCGCGCAGGTCAACGTTGTTGACCCGGCCGGCATCGATGAAGAAACGCTGCCGGCCTTCCAGGTCATAGACGTAGAGCCCCGCCTTCTTGTCGGTGCCGACGATCAGGCTGGCGGCCGGATCGGCCGGATTGCGCCAGATCGCGGGATCGTCGGCAGCGTCGGCATTGGCGGTGCCGACCGCCTGGGTCTCGCCCTTCGCCTGCACCGATGCGGTCGGCGCAGGCGAAATGGCGGGGCGTGTCGCGGTGGTCGCGCACCCTGCCAGCGACAGCAGGGCGATCAGCGGCACGGTGCGGGCCATCGTCATCAGAAGTTGACGCGGATGCCGCCCGAGTAGCGGCGGCCGAACCGCTCCCACTCGATCGTCTGGATGCTGCTGCGCGCCGTCGGCGTGCCAGTTGCGGTCAGCAGCTTGCCCGGTTCCGAATAGCGCCGGCCCGGCTTGTTGAGCACATTCTGCGCGTCGAAGTAGATTTCGAAGTTCGGTGTGACCGCATAGCGGGCCGAGATGTCCATCTCGTCGTCGGCCGCCCAATAAGTGTCGCCGCCATCGGTCAGGTCGTCGACGATCTCGTCCAGCCAGGCGCTGCGGCGCTGATACTGGACGCGGACCGACAGGCCGTATTTCTCATAATAGGCGCCGACATTGTAGACCACCTTGGATGTGCCGGGCAGCTGCACCCTGCGCGCCGGAACCGCGCCGATCGCCGGCTTGGTCACCTTGCTGTCATTCAGGGTGAGGTTCGCCGAGACGCCGAAGCCGCCCATCCAGTCGGGCAGGCCGAGATTGCCGGTCCATGGCTCGAGCTGCAGCTGCGCGGCCGCCTCGGCGCCGAAGATGCGCCCGTCGCCGCCATTGGCGATGCCGGTGAAGATATAGGCCGAGCGGTCGATGCCGTTGCTGTCCAGCGCGTTCGAACCGAAGGTGCGCGCCTGGCGATACAGCACGTCCTTCACCTTCTTGTAGAAGGCGCCAACCATCAGATAGCCCTGCGGCTTCACATACCATTCGAAATAGCCGTCGACACCATAGGCGCGCTCGGGCTTGACCGCCGGGTTGCCGCCCGAGATCGTCTGGTTGGTGTCGCTCACCACCACATTGGGGCGAAGATCGTCATAATCGGCGCGCGCCGCGCCCGAGTTGAACGAGATGCGCAGCTTCTTGCTGTCGTCGACATTGTAATTGAGGTGCAGGCTCGGGAAGGCCAGCGTCTGGCTCGACGTCGCTGTGACCAGCCCGGTGGTGGTGCCGACGTTGGCGATCGCCTGGCCGCGATTCTTCAGATGCTCGATGCGGACGCCGCCCAGGATCGAACCCCAGTCATATTTCACGGTGCCCATGATGAAGCCCGCATAGACCTCCTCGCGGACGTCGTAATTATTGGCGGCGTTGGGCGTGAAGGCGAAGCCCGCGCGCGCCGCCTTGGATACGTCGCGCATCTTCGCGGTGTCGAAATAGTGGAAGCTGTAGCCGAGCGGGATCTTGCCCTGAAACGGGGTGTTCAGCGAGAACTGGTTATAGTCGCTCGGCAGCCCGACGGCGGCGAACTGCGCGGCGGTGTTGAGCAGGATCTGGTTCTCGTCCGCCACCTTGGTCCGCCGGTCGAACTGGAAGCCCGCCTTCAGCACGGCCTCGCCGCCGAACAGCCCGGTCTCGCGGGTCAGCACCGCCTTGCCGGTATAGGCCTTGGTGGTGTCGATCGCGTCGAGCACCAGCAGCGACGATGGCGGCTTGGTGAAGCTGTCGACATTGTTCACCTGCCCGCCGGCCGAAAAGCGCGTCGGGCCCGCCAGCGGGTTGGTGGTGAACAGGGTCAGCACCGAATGGTTGCGGTCGCTGAAGTCATAGCTGACGGTGGGGCGCGCGGTGCGCGTGCCGGGGCTGTCCCAGCTGACTTCGCCGACGATCGAGCGGTCGTCCTTCGACCGGGTGAAGTTGCCGAGCCAGCTCAGCTTCCAGCCGTCGGCGAAATCATGGTCGCCCGCCAGCGTGTTGGTGAAGATCGACTGGCGGAACGCGCGCAGGGTCGAGCGCTGGCGGATGTCGACGCCATAGACCGTGCCCTTCTGCGGGGTGTTGCCGGTACAGACATCGGCATAGCCGCTGGTCGTCGGGGTCGGGTTGAAGGCCGTCGGGCAGGCCGCGGCGCTGGCGACGAGGTCGCCCTGGCGATCGTCGAGGTCGAAGCGGTAATTGTCGCGCGCCTCGTCGTCGGTGAAGATGGTGTAGACCGAGCGCAGCGAGATCATGTTGTCCGCATCGGGCCTGTAGTCGAGCCGGCCGGAGACCGACCAGTTCTTGCGGGTCAGCCGGTACAGCTTGTTCTCGGCCTCCGCGGCCCAAAAGCGGGTCGCGGCGCCGGGACGCTGGTCCTGGCTCACGCGCTCATAGTCGGTCTCGAAATTGTCGGTGATCATCGCGCGCTCATAATAGCTGCCCGACACCACCACGCCGATCTCGCCCTCGCCCACCTTGAACCGGTCGGAGATGACGGCCGAGCCTTCATATTGCTTGCGGTCGCCCAGTTCTGCGATGCCATAGCCCGCCTTGCCGGCAACGTGCAGCCCCGGATAGTCGAAGCCCGAGCGGGTGATGATGTTGACGTTGCCCGCCACCGTCTCGCCCGGCATCTCGGGCGTCACCGCCTTCGACACGATGATCTGCGACGCGATCGCCGAAGGGGTCGAATCGAAGCGCGCATCGCGGCCTTCCGGGCTGACCACGTTGATCCCGTCGAACGACAGCGTCGTCCACCTTTTGGGCGCGCCGCGCAGATTGATGTAGCGGGCCTGGCCCTGGTCGCGCTCGACGCTGACGCCGGGCAGGCGGCTGGTCGCTTGGGCGATGTTCTGGTCGGGCAGGCGGCCGACGCCATCGGCGGCGGCGACAGCGACCAGCGAGTCGGTGTTCTGCTGGATGGTCAGCGCCGCCGCTTCCGATTCCGCGATCGGCCGCGATCCGGTGACGACGATGATCCCCTCGTCCCCGCCCGCGTCGGCGCCCGGCGCGGTCTGCGCCAGCGCGGGCGCCACGGCGACCATGCTGATGCCGGCCAGAAGAATATGGAATCTCGATGTCATGACGCCCCCCGAATGGATCTCGTTTCGGGGGCCTGCCTAGGGACGCTCGCTGACAGTCGGATTGCAGCTATATGACTCTTTTGCGGCGCAACATGGCGCTGCCGTCAACCTATCTGCGCATGAATCCCATCCAGCGCAGGAACAGATAGGTCGCGCCCGCCGTGCCCAGCGCCAGCAGCGTCGCCAGCAGCGTGCCGTGCGGCGCCTGCGCCCAGGGCAGGCCGCCGGTGTTCATCCCGAAAAGGCCGGTGACGAAGGTCGCCGGCAGCATCAGCGCGGTCATGATCGAGAGCACGTAGAGATTCTGGTTGGTGCGCTGGTCGACCGAGATGTCGATCTCCTCGCGCAGCTGGTGGATCTGCCGCTGCACGCCCAGCGCGTCGGCACCCAGCGCCTGGATACGCTGGTTGAGCCGCTCGACCGTCGCCAGCATCGCCTCCGGCAGGTCCTCGTCGCCCTCCAGCCGGCGGAACACCGCGCGCAGCCCATCGAGCATGCGGTTGACCATCGCCAGCCGCCGCCGGATGCCGATCAGCCCATGGGTGCTGGGCGAATGGCGCCCGTCGAGGAAGGCGTCCTCGGCGCGCTGCACGTCCAGACCCAACTCGCGCACCACCGCCGCGATCCCTTCGGAGACGGTACCGATCAGCAGGTCGAGCGCGTCGCCCGGTTCCTCGATGCCCGGGCCCCGTGCCAGCTTCTGCCGCACGACATCGGCCGAGCGGATCGGATGGAGCCGCGCCGTGATCATCATCTCCGGGGTCAGCGCGAAGCGCAGCACGCCCACCTGCGAACTGTCGCTGCGTTCGAAATCGCGCTCGAAATCGTGGATGACGCAGCCGACCGCGCCGCCTTCGACGATGGCGCGCTGGTGGCTGTCGGACGCGACCATCATCTCGCGCACATCCTCGGGCAGCGCCTCCAGCCGGCTGATCCAGCTTGCGCTGCCCTGGTGGGCAAGGCTCAGGTGGAGCCAGCGGAACCCGCTCGTCTCGGCATCGCAGGTCTCGATCGCCCGCGCGCCATGATCGCCAAGGTCGAATGCCCAGATCAGCCCGGGCCCGGCGGCGCCGAAGGGCGGCCGGAAGGCTTTGCCAGTGCCCTGATCCTGCTCCGCCAAGCCGGCTTTCCCCCGAATTCGAAGTGATTCTTCCATAGCACAGCGCCCGGCGGTAACGGAACGGGCGAGTGAGGCTGGCGCAGCGTTCCGGACGCGGTAGAAGCGTTCGCGATGTCCGACCGCCCTTTCCCCATCGATCCGCTTCCGCGCCGCAGCCTGTGGGCGGTGCTGGCGGCGGCTGCGGCGATCGGGCTGGCGTTGCGGATCGCGGCCGCCCAGGGGGATTATTGGCTCGACGAGGCCTGGTCGCTGCTGTTCGCGCGCGAGGCGCGATCGCCCGGCGACGTCTTCTTCGCGATCAACCACGACAATAATCACTTCCTCAACACGCTCTGGCTCCAGCTGGTCGGCTGGGGCGGATCGCCGCTGCTCGGCCGGGCGCTGTCGATCGCCTGCGGCACCGCCGGCGTGGTGGTCGCCGGACTGATCGGGGCGCGGCGCGGGCTGCGGGGCGCGGCGCTCGCGGCCTCGCTGTTCGCGGTCTCGCCGATCCTCGTCACCTATGGATCGGAGGCGCGCGGCTATGCGCCGATGCTGCTGGCGCTGCTCTGCGCGATCCGCATCGTCGACCGCGAACTGTTCGGCGTGCCGGTTCGCCACGCGCCCCTGCTACTCGGCATCGCCACGCTGGCCGGCATGCTCGCCCATGCCTCGATGCTGTTCGGCGTCGCCGCGCTCAGCGGCTGGGTCGCGATCGAACAGGGGCGCCGGCTGGGCCACGCGGCGGGCGCGCTCGCCACCCTACGGCTGATGGGCCGCGCGGTCGCCGCCGTGCTCGCGGTGCTGCTGATCGTCGCGGCGGGCGCCGCCGCCAGCCCCGAAGGCTTCCGCATGGGCAGCCTCGCGCCGTTCGACTGGCCGGCCTTCGTCGATGCGCTCGATCATATGCTGGCCTTCACCATCGGCTGGCCGCTGCTGGTCGGGCCCTGGCTGATCTTCTTCCTGTTCCTGCCGCTCGGCCTGCGGCGGGCGCCGCTCCTGTCGGAACGCGCGCCTTTCCACCTGCTCGCCATCCTCGGCCTGCCGCTGCTGGTCGCCATCCTCGAACCCGGCAACAGCGCCTTCCCGCGCTATTATCTGCTCAGCGCGGTCGCGCTGCTCCTGCTGCTGGCGGAACTGGCGGCGGTGCGGGGCCGGGCGGCGCGCCTGCTGTTCGGCGCGGTGATGATCGGCAGCCTGATCCTCGACGGGCACATTATCGCGAATCTGCGCGGCGATCCCGGCCTGGCGATCGAGGTGATGAGCCAGCGGGCGCCCGATGGCGGCGCGGTGATGCTCCAGGCCGAACGCGACGGCCCCGTGCTGGAGGCCGCCGCTTCGCGGCGCGCCTATCCCCTGATCCTCACCAATGACTGCGCCGAGGCCCGCTTCTACTATATCGCCGACAACGGCACTCAGCCCTTCCCGCTCGCCGCGCTGCGCTGCGGCGCCGCCTTCCAGCCGATCGCGGGGCGCGATCTCGATGGACTGTCCAGCCAGGCCTGGCAGCTTTACGAGCGGGTGGATCGATGAACCCGGGCCACAGCATCGGTTGGTGGCGGCGCCCCGGCCCGCTGGCGGCGATCCTGCTCGTCCTGCTGGCGCCGCTGCTGCTGCCGGGCCTGCCGCCGCTCACCGATCTGCCCGGCCATGTCGGCCGCTGGCATATCGCGACGGCGGACCCCGCCTCGCCGCTCCACCGATATTATGCGGTCCACTGGGCGTGGATGGGCAATCTCGGCACCGATCTGATCGCCCTGCCGCTGATCCCGTTGGTCGGCCCGGTCGCGGCGGCGCGGCTGATCGCCGGGCTGATCCTCCTGCTCACCGGCGCGGCGCTGCTGTGGCTGTCGCGCGAAGTGCATGGCCGGGTCGCCCCGTCGTTGCTGTTCGCGCTGCCCTTCGCCTATGGCTGGCCGTTCCAGATGGGCTTCGTCAATTTCGCGCTGGCCCAGGCGCTCGGCTTCGCCGCGTTGGCGCTCTGGCTTCGGCTCGCGCGGGCCGGGCGGCTCCGCCTGCGCGCCCTGCTGTTCGCGCCGGTCGGCCTGGTCCTGTGGACCGCGCACAGCTTCGGCTGGGGCATGTTCGGGCTGATGGCCTTCGCCGCCGAGCTGGCACGGCTGCGCGCGCGGGACCATCCCTGGCCCCGCGCGATCGGCTGCGCGGTCGTCGCCTGCCTCCCGCTCGCTCTCCCGGCGCTGGTGATGGCGCTCGGCCGGCCGGCCGGTGCACGGGCCAGCGAGACTGGCGACTGGTTCAACATGGGCGCCAAATTCCTCTGGCTGCTGTCCTCGCTGCGTGACCGCTGGCAGGCGTTCGACATCGCCTCGCTGCTGGCCCCGCTGATGCTGATCTACATCGCCGCGCGCGACCGGCGGCTGGGCTTCTCCGCCCTGCTCGGCTGGCCCGCGCTCGCCTGTGCCGCCGCTTTCCTGCTGCTGCCCCGGCTGCTCCTCGGCGGCTCCTATGTCGACATGCGCATGGCACCGGCGATCTGGATGCTGGCGCTGCTCGCCATCAGGCCACCCGAGACCGCACGCCTCGCCCGGATGATCGCGCTCGCCGGCCTCGCCTTCGTCGCGGTGCGCACCGCCGGCACCATGATCAGCTTCGCGCAGCGCGGTGCCGAGCAGCGCGCCGAGCTGTCGGCGCTCCCCGCCATCCCGCGCGGCGCGGCGGTGCTGGCGCTGGTCGCGCGGCCCTGCCTCACCCCCTGGTCGGACATCCGGCCCGAGCATCTTGCCGCTTATGCGATCCTGACGCGCGACGCCTTCGTCAACGAACAATGGGCGATTCCCGGCCAGCATTATCTGACGATCCGGCATCGCCGCGCCATGCCCTTCGTCGCCGATCCCAGCCAGCTCGCCTATCCAGACGGCTGCAGGGAACAGGGCCACGGCCTGTCGCATGCCCTGGCCGGCTTTCCGCGCGCCGCCTTCACCCATCTCTGGATCATCGGCCATCGGCTGGCCGACCCAAGGAAATCGGGTCTCGTCACCGTCTGGAGCAATGGCAGATCGGGGCTGTATCAAGTGGTTGGCACGGCAGCCATGCCGCGTGTAGAGCCCCAGCCTGAATATAGGGTTCGGAGAGGCGAGCGAGCGGGGACATGAGCAGCACCGGCCTGGAGGCCGTCTTCCTGTCGAATCGCGACAAGCTGCTCGGCTTCCTGCGCGCGCATGGTGCGGGCGACGAAGCGGAGGATCTCGTGCAGCTGCTGTGGCTCAAGATCGCCGCCGCGCCGGGCGGGCCGATCGCGCAGCCGCTTTCCTATCTCTACCGTGCCGCCAACAATCTGATGCTCGACCGCTACCGCTCGCAGCAGCAGGCGACCCGGCGCGACAAGGACTGGACCGAATCGGCGACCACCGTGCCCGGCACCTCGGACGAACCATCGAGCGAGCGCCGCCTGATCGCGCGCGAGCAGCTTCGCCTCGCCCAGGAAGCGCTCGACGGGCTGGGCCAGCGCACCGCCGCGATTTTTCGCCGGCACCGTATCGATGGGGTCGGCCAGCGCGATATCGCAACGGAATTCGGGGTCAGCATCAGCACCGTCGAGGCCGACCTGCGCCGTGCCTACAAGGCCATGATCGAACTTAGGGAGAAGTTCGATGAGGTATGAGGCGATCGACTCCGTCTGCTTGTCGGGGAGCCAATCACATGGCTGAGGACTGGCACGATATGGATGATGCGGCGATCGACTGGATAGTCCGCCTGCGCGATCCCGGCTTTGACGGCTGGGAGGCGTTCGGGGCGTGGCTTGCCGCCGATCCGGCGCATGCCGAGGCCTATCACCGGCTCGCCCTCGCCGATCAGGACATGGGCGATCTGGTGAAGGCCGTGCCGGCGCCGGTCGTCGCCCCGGTCGTCGGACTGCCGCCCGTGCGGCGGACGATCACCCGCCGCACCTGGCTGGGCGGCGCGATCGCCGCTTCGGTCGCCGGGCTGATCGGCTTCGGCGTGATAGAGCGCCAGCCCGCTTTCTATCCGGTCGAAACCGCGCCCGGCGTGCGCCGCACCGTCACGCTGGAGGATGGCAGCCGGATCGCGCTCAACGGCGGCACCCGCGTGCTGCTCGACCGCAAGGACGCCCGTTTCGCGACCCTGGAGCGGGGCGAGGCGCTGTTCGATGTCGTCCATGACGACGATGCCCCGTTCAAGGTCGCGGTCGGCGATGCGACCTTGGTCGATGTCGGCACCCGCTTCAACGTGCTGCGCGAAGGCAAGGTTACCGCCGTGCAGGTCGCCGAGGGCGCGGTGATCTACAATCCCGACAATGAAGCGGTCCGCCTCGATGCGGGCCAGGCCCTGCGCGCGCTCGACGGAGACGCGCATCTCCAGCTCGCGGCGGTCTCGCCCGCCGCCGTCGCCGGATGGCGCGAAGGCCGGCTGATCTATGATGGCCAGCCGATGACGGAGATAGCCGCCGATCTGGCGCGCTGGTCGGGCCAACCGGTCCGTGCCGATCCGCGGCTTGCCGAGCGGCGCTTCCGCGGCGTATTGAGCTTGGGAGACGGTGACGATATCGTCCGCCTCGCCCCGTTGCTGGATGTCGATGTCCGGCGCGACGGCGGAACATGGATATTAGCGCCCCGCACGCAGTGAACCGACCGCTCGCCTTCGCAGCCATTACCCTGACCAGCCTCGCCGCCCCCTCATGGGCGGCCGATATCAAGGCGCTCGACCTGCCACGCGGCCGGTTGAGCGACGCCGTTTCCGCGCTCGCCGCGCAGACCGGCGCCAGCGTCAGCGTCACCGATGCATCGATCTGGTCGATGCGGGTGGCGGCGCTGAAGGGTCCGATGGACGCGGGCGAGGCGTTGCGCCGGCTGGTGCGCGGCAGCCGCGCCGGGGTGGTGCCGCTCGGCGGCAACAGCTTCCGTATCTATCCGCTGCCCGCCCGGACGGTGCAGCGCGCTTCGCCCCTGCCCGCCGCTCCGGTCGTCGAGCAGGGCGAGGCCATAATCGTCGTCACCGCCTCGAAGCGCGACACGCGGCTGCGCGATTTCGCCGGATCGGTGTCGATGCTCGACGGCACCGATCTCGGCTTTGGCGGGGAGCAGGGAACCGAATCGATCCTCGCCCGCGTCGCCAGCCTGTCGTCGACCCATCTCGGCGCGGGACGCAACAAGCTGTTCATCCGCGGCATTGCCGATTCCAGCTTCACCGGGCCCACCCAGGCGACGGTCGGCCAATATTGGGGCGACATGCGGCTGACCTACAACGCGCCCGACCCCGATCTGCGCCTCTACGACATCCGCTCGGTCGAGATTCTCGAAGGGCCGCAGGGCACGCTGTATGGCGCCGGTTCGCTGGGCGGCATCATCCGCGTCATCCGCAACGCCCCCGATCTGGACAATAGTGGCGCCTCGCTGTCGGCGGGCGTCTCCGCCACGCAGCATGGCGATCCCTCGGGCGATCTCGGCGGGATGATCAACCTGCCGGTGATCGGCGGCCGGGTGGCCCTGCGGGCGGTCGGCTACGGCATCACCGAGGGCGGCTATATCGACGATGTCTGGCGCGGCAAGAAGGACATCAACCGCACCCGCGTCGCCGGCGGCCGCGCCGCGCTGCGGATCGATCCCGGCGCTCGCTGGATGGTCGATGTCGGCGGCATCTTCCAGAACAACCATGGCCGCGACAGCCAATATGCCGATCGCCGGCTGGGCGGGCTGAAGCGCGCCAGCCGCGCACCCGGCGGGTTCGATGCCGATTATGCGCTGGGCGAGCTGGTGGTCGGGAAGAGCTGGGACGGCCTCTCCTTCATGTCGTCGACCGGCTATGCCCGCCAGCGCCTCGACGAGCGCTACGACGCCAGCCTGCCCGGCGGCCCAGACCGGCAGTTCAGCCAGCGCAACCTGACCAACATGTTCACCAGCGAGAACCGGCTGTGGCGGCCGATGCGCCATGGCTTCGGATGGGTGCTGGGCGTCAGCCACACACGCAACAAGACCAATATCGACCGCTCCTACGGCGCGGTCGACGCGACCACGTCGGTGCCCGGCGTCACCAACCGGGTACGCGAATCGACCATCTTCGCCGAAGCCAGCGTCGAGCCGGTGCGCGGCCTGATCGCGACGGCGGGCGCGCGCTACACCAGGTCGCGGCTGACCGGCGGTGCCGAGGACCCGACCCCGGTGGGTCCCGATCTGTCGCCCAGGCTGGCCGCGCTGATCGAACAGGCGCGGGCGGAAATCATCGCCGGGCGGAGCGAGAAGCGCTTCCTGCCCTCGGCTTCGCTCTCCGCGACGCCGATCCGCCGGCTCACCGTCTATGCGCGCTATCAGGAGGGTTTCCGCCCCGGCGGCCTCGCGATCGAGAGCGGCTATGTCCGGCGCTTCCTGAACGACAAGGTGCGGACGATGGAGACCGGCATGCGCTTCGGCGAGCGCGGGCGCGACATCTTCGATCTGTCGCTCAGCCTGTCACACACGCGCTGGACCAACATCCAGGCCGATTTCATCGACGCCTCGGGCCTGCCCAGCACCGACAATATCGGTGACGGACGCATCTATTCGCTCAGCATGGAGTTGGGCCTGCGTCCGGCCAGCGGGCTGAGCCTCGATATCGCCAGCACCCTCAACGACAGCAAGGTCGTCGATCCCTCGGCCAATCTGCTCGCCGCGCTCGATGCGCCCCCGATCAATACCGAAACCGGCGCCCGCACCGGCGGCCAGAGCCGCATCCCCAATGTCGCCCGCTTCACCGTGCGGATCGGCGCCGACTATCGCGCTGCGCTCGACGAGACGCTCGAGTTGCGCGTCAGCGGCTGGGCGCGCTATGTCGGCAAGTCGCGGCTCGGCATCGGCCCGATCCTGGGCGATCTTCAGGGCGACTATTTCGATACCTCGCTTACCGCGCGGATCGGCCGGCCCGACTTCGGCGTCACCCTCGGCGTCACCAATCTCACCGACGCGATCGGCAATCGCTTCGCGCTGGGCACGCCCTTCTCGGTGGCGGGCGGCGGACAGATCACGCCGCTGCGTCCACGCACCATCCGCCTGGGCGTCGACCGCAGCTTCTGATCGGCCGCGCGGCAAAATCGCGGACCCCGAAAAAAAATCAAGGTTCCCGGGACATGGCTCCGTCTTGGCTGTGAGCAGGGAGATATTTTCTCCACGGCCATCCGGAGCGCCGCGTCGCGGCGGCCGGTCGCCGGCTCCAGGTTCATCCCGGATCCCTCTCCCACGGAGGGCTTGGGGATGGGGGGGATATTGGCGGTCCAGGAGCCCGGACGGTCCCCCTCCATCCCCAAAATATTCCTTCTCCCCCTCGACGGCGGAGATTCTGGTGCGGTGCGGATCGGCTTTTGGAGGATTGCCGATCCGCACCGTGCTCCCGCGCGCGCGCCGCACATCTTCCATATTTGACCTATATGGTTCTTAACTACCATCAATGTCAGCAAATAATTCATGATATTTCATTGATTTATGAAATTCATGAACCACAAAGGATCGATATAGCCAAGGCTCCCGAAGATCGTCCCCGTCTCCCAACCAGACAGAAGCCTGCCACGGGCTCCGCTACGGAAAGGGACATGTTCTTCGATGCGCAACCTGCTTGCCTCCACCTGCCTTGCCGCGCTCGCCATCGCTCCGGCCCATGCCGAAACCACCGTCGCCGACAAGCGCACCGCCGCGATCCGCACCTCCACCATCAAGGCCGGTGCCGCCGATGATATCCGCATAACCTCGGCCGGATCGGTCGAGCCGACCGTCGCCGGCGCGGCGGTGACGATCGACAGCAATCACAGGGTCGTGAACGAAGGCACGATCCTGATCGGCAACCAGGACAATTCGATCGGCATCCGCGCCGAGGCCGGCCGCACCGGCGGCATCACCAACGCCTCGGGCGGGAAGATCACCATAGACGAGACCTACACCCCCGCCGATGCCGACAAGGACGGCGATCTCGACGGCCCGCTCGCGGTCGGCAGCGGCCGCTTCGGCATCCGCACGATGGGCGATTTCATCGGCGACGTCACCAACAGCGGCACCATCACCATCGAAGGCCGGGATTCGGCCGGCATCCAGCTCGGCGGCACGCTCGACGGCAAGCTGATCCAGGACGGCACGATCAGCGTCACCGGCGACCGGTCGGTCGGCGTGCGGCTCGGCAACGTCACCGGCGGGGTCCAACCCCCGGTCGTCGGTCAATATTCGACCGCGGTGCGGATCGCCGGCACCGTCACCGCGACCGGCCAGGGCGCGGTCGGCGTCTCGGCCGAGGGCGACATCAACGGCGCGCTCGTCATCCAGGGCACCGTCACCGCGACCGGCTATCGCAGCACCACCGCCCCCGCCGACACCAGCAAGCTCGACGCCGACGATCTGCTCCAGGGCGGCCCCGCCGTCCGTATCGCCGGCAATGTCGCGGGCGGCGTCGTCTTCGCGGTCCCGCCCAAGGACAACAGCACCACCGACAATGACGAGGACAAGGACGGCATCGAGGATTCCAAGGAAGGCTCGGCCTCGGTCACCTCGGTCGGTGCCGCGCCGGCGGTGGAGATCGGCT
Organism: Rhizorhabdus dicambivorans; assembly: GCF_002355275.1. NCBI lineage: Bacteria > Pseudomonadati > Pseudomonadota > Alphaproteobacteria > Sphingomonadales > Rhizorhabdaceae > Rhizorhabdus > Rhizorhabdus dicambivorans. The sequence continues at coordinate 4,347,605 of NZ_CP023449.1, forward strand.
CGGCCACCCGCGCCGTCACCCTCGGCGCGGTCTCGGGCAACGCCGACGGCCATGGGCTGATCAACGAGGGCAACATCACCGGCGCGGGCGCCTATCCGGGCGTCAACGGCAATGGCATGGTGATCGGCGGACTCGGCCAGGCGGTGACCGTCGCGGGCGGCATGACCAACAAGGGCAATATCACCGCGACCGGCGCCACCGCCACCGCGCTCCGGGTCGGCGCCGGCGCCACCGTGCCCCAGCTCAAGAATTCCGGCACGATCGCGGCGACCGGCGCCAACGCCACCAACACCCGCGCGGTCGCCATCCAGATCGACAGCGGCGCGAAACTCTTCGAGCTCTCCAACAGCGGCAGCATCAAGGCGGTCGGCACCGGCACCGTCGCCGCGGACGCCGCCTCCGCGACCGCCATCCTCGACCGCTCGGGCGAGCTGCGCCTGATCAGCAACAGCGGCACGATATCGGCCAGCGGCGTCGCCGGGGCCAGCACCGCGATCGATCTGGGCGCCAACACCAGCGGCGCGCGGATCGGCCAGACCCAGGTGGCGAGCGGGATCGCGGCGCCGTCGATCGTCGGCGACGTGCGCTTCGGCAGCGGCAACGACGTGTTCGACATCGCCGATGGCAGCATGGCGGGCGACACCAGCTTCGGCGCCGGCGCCAACCAGCTGCTGCTGTCCGGCGACGCCACCTATGCCGGGCGCAGCTTCTTCGGCGCCGGCAACGACATCGTCACCCTCGGCGGCACCTCGGCCTATACCGGCGACATCGATCTGGGCGGCGGCGCCGACCGGCTGACCCTCACCGGCTCGGCCCGCTTCCGGGGCAGCCTGCTCAACGCGCAGGGCACCGCGGTCGCCGTCACCGGCGGCACGCTCGACATCGGACGGACCACCGCCTCGATCGGCTCGCTCAGCGTCGGCGGCGGCGGCACGCTGGTCGTCAGCGTCGACACCGCGACGCGCACCAACACCCTCTACCAGGTCGCCGGCAACGCCAGCATCGACGGCGGTGCCAAGGTGGTGGTCAGGCTCAGCGGCGTCACCGGCGCGGAAGGCAGCTACACCTTCGTCCGCGCCGGATCGGTCACCCTGCCGACCACGATCGCGGCCAACCGCGCGGTGCTGCCCTTCATGTACAAGGGCACCGTCTCGGCGAAGTCCGCGACCGAGATCGCAGTCGACGTCACCCGCAAGACCACCACCGAGCTGGGCCTGAACCGCAGCCAGGCGCGCGCCTATGACGCGATCTACGCCGCGCTCGGCAAGGACGCCAAGGTCGCCGGCGTCTATCTGGAGGCCGCCGACGGCAACGCCTTCCGCCGCTCGGTGCGGCAGATGCTGCCCGATCATGCCGGCGGCGCGTTCGAATCGGTGACGATGGGCTCGCGCGCCACCGCCACCTTCCTGGCCGATCCCAACGCGCCTTTCGCCGACATGGGCAAATGGGGCTATTTCATCCAGCAGGTCGGCTGGGGCACCTCGAAGGGGCTGGGCGACACCGCCTCCTACGACGTCTCCGGCTGGGGCGTGTCGATGGGCGGCGAGATCAAGACCGACCTCGGCAGTTTCGGCCTCAGCCTTGCCTATCTCTACGGCAAGGATGCCGATGGCGGCACCGACAACAAGGTCGATGCCGACAATTACGAGATCGGCGGCTACTGGCGCGGCTATTGGGGCCCGCTGCAGGGCTGGACGCGCGTCTCCTGGGGCCATGTCCGCTTCAAGGGCAGCCGCGTCTTCTCGGGCGCGCTCGGCACCGAGACTGTCGATCGCCGCGCGAAGGGCCGCTGGAACGGCCGGCTGCTCTCGGCGGCGGGCGGCGCCTCCTATGACTGGAAGCTGGGCGGCTTCACCCTGCGCCCCAAGGCGGCGGTCGACTATTACCGCCTGAAGGAGAAGGGCTATGCCGAGGCCGGCGGCGGCGACGCCTTCAACCTGATCGTCGACGGCCGCTCGTCGGACGAGCTGGCGCTGACCGGCAGCGTCGCGGCGGGCTTCGACTTCGGCGGCGCGAACGAGGATTCGGGCTGGTTCCGCATCGAGGCCGAGGCGGGCCGGCGCGAGCTGGTCGGCGGGTCGCTCGGCTCCACCACCGCGCGTTTCGCGGGCGGCACCGCCTTCACCCTCGATCCCGAGCAGCGCACCAGCGGCTGGGTCGGCAAGCTGCGCGCGGTCGGCGGCGGCGCCGGCTTCCAGATCGGCGGCGAGGCGGGCGCCGAACAGCAGCAGGGCCGCGCCGCCCTCTCGCTGCGCGCCAGCCTGGTGGTCGGGCTCTAAGAGCGATTTCGAGGCAGATGGAGACATCTGCCGGCTCGGAAATCGCGGCAAATAATCATCTAGAGAACCGAATCCCTCCTTTGAGGAGGGCCGGGGGCGGGTGAACTCCCCACATCGCGGTTAAAGGCCCCCCAAACCGCCATCCGCCCCCGGGTCATCGGCCCCGTCTTCCCCACAGGGAGGCGGGGCCTTTCATTTTTGAGCTGGCCGGCGCGCACCCGGCGGGTCCCGCGCGCGCCACACCCCCCACATCTGGTATGCCGCCAAGCTCTGCGTCGGAGCCGGCAAGGCTCCGCAAGCGCGAATGCGGGCCGGAGCTTATGCGAGGATAGCCAAGGCAGGCGGAGGCCTGCCGCCCGGCGCCTGAGGGCAAAAAACAAAATTCAAAAATTCCATCCACAGATTCTTTTGTTGCGCCTTCGTTCTTCCCTGCGCGCAACCATTTGAACCGACTCACTATTCCATCGCGTCAAGGGGGGCCCGACTCATTTCGTCGTGCGACGAAACGAGTCCCCGAACCGTCATTTTGACTCTTGCGCTGGGACTCAGATGAGGCACTATAGGTTGTGTAAGACAACAGGGGCAGCGCTAGAGATGGTGGAGACGCACGGAAGCACCGCTTCCGGCGAGGAGCCTTCTTCTGCGCTGTGGAAACCGGGGATAAGGGCGGATCGGCACTGGAACGGGGCCGGAAAACCACTATCTTGGGGGGATCGCCTTGAGTCGAACGTTTGTGGAACATAGCCGGTGCCGCCGGCTTGTGCTATAGGGTAGCGGAGACGGGCGACATGGATCTATCCGGCAGCAGCGAAGTGAGCTCGAACGACGTGGCGACGACCATCGATTCCCCGGCCAAGGAGGCCAAGGCGGCCCAACCCGCGACAGCGGCCGGGAAGCCGCCCGTCGCCGAGCCCGCGGCTGAGGCGCCCCGGTCGAAGCTGGGCACCGGCAGCATGGAGATCCGCCCCCAGCTGTTCGACGTCACCGTCGATCACAGCCGCGACGCGCTGCTCACCGATTTCGGCAAGGAGACGCTGGACGACCGCTATCTCCTCCCCGGCGAAAGCTATCAGGACCTGTTCGTGCGCGTCGCCTCGGCCTATGCCGACGATCAGGGGCATGCCCAGCGCATCTACGACTATATCTCGAAGCTGTGGTTCATGCCCTCCACGCCGGTCCTGTCGAACGGCGGCACCGGCCGGGGCCTGCCGATCAGCTGCTATCTCAATTCGGTCGACGACAGCCTGGAGGGCATCGTCAACACCTGGAACGAGAATGTCTGGCTGGCGGCGCGCGGCGGCGGCATCGGCACCTATTGGGGCTCGGTGCGCGGCATTGGTGAGCCGGTCGGCCTCAACGGCAAGACCTCGGGCATCATCCCCTTCGTCCGCGTCATGGATTCGCTGACCCTGGCGATCAGCCAGGGCTCGCTGCGGCGCGGCTCGGCGGCGGTCTATCTCGATGTCTCGCACCCCGAGATCGAGGAGTTTCTGGAGATCCGCAAGCCGTCGGGCGATTTCAACCGCAAGGCGCTCAACCTCCACCATGGCGTGCTGCTGACCGATGCCTTCATGGAAGCGGTCCGCGACGGCAAGGAGTGGGAGCTGGTCAGCCCCAAGGACCAGTCGAAGCGCGGCTCGGTCGATGCCCGCGCGCTGTTCCAGAAGCTGGTCGAGACCCGGCTTGCCACCGGTGAGCCCTATATCGTGTTCAACGACACGGTGAACCGGATGATGCCGAAGCATCACCGCGACGTCGGCCTCAAGGTCTCCACCTCGAACCTCTGTTCGGAGATCACCCTGCCCACCGGGCGCGACCAGCACGGCATGGATCGCACCGCGGTCTGCTGCCTCTCCTCGCTCAACCTCGAGACGTGGGACGAGTGGAACGGCGACAAGCGCTTCATCGAGGATGTCATGCGCTTCCTCGACAATGTGCTGCAGGACTATATCGACCGCGCGCCGGACGAGATGGCCCGCGCTAAGTACAGCGCCAGCCGCGAACGCTCGGTCGGCCTCGGCGTGATGGGTTTCCACACCTTCCTCCAGGCGCGCGGCCTTCCCTTCGAAGGCGCGATGGCCAAGAGCTGGAACCTCAAGATCTTCAAGCATATCGCCGCCGCCGCGCAGGAGGCGTCGATGCTGCTGGCCAGCGAGCGGGGGCCCTGCCCCGACGCCGCCGACCAGGGCGTGATGGAGCGGTTCAGCTGCAAGATGGCGATCGCGCCCACCGCGTCGATCTCGATCATCTGCGGCGGCACCTCGGCCTGCATCGAGCCGATCCCGGCCAATATCTACACCCACAAGACGCTGTCGGGCAGCTTCTCGATCAAGAATCCCTATCTGGAGAAGCTCCTCCAGGAGAAGTCGAAGAACAGCGACGCGGTGTGGAACTCGATCCTCGAGAAGGGCGGATCGGTCCAGCATCTCGATTTCCTGACCCAGGAGGAGAAGGACGTCTACAAGACCAGCTTCGAGATCGACCAGCGCTGGCTGATCGAGCTTGCCGCCGATCGCACCCCCTATATCGATCAGGCCCAGTCGCTGAACCTGTTCATCCCGGCCGATGTCGACAAGTGGGACCTGCTGATGCTCCACTTCCGCGCGTGGGAACTGGGCATCAAATCGCTCTATTATCTCCGCTCCAAATCCGTCCAGCGCGCCGGCTTCGCGGGCGGCGTGGAGGCGGACAACACGCCCGACCTCAAGCAGATCGAGCTCGAGACCAAGGATTATGACGAATGTCTGGCGTGCCAGTAAGGCGCTCCGGCAACACCCCTCCCCCGTCACCCCAGCGCAGGCTGGGGTCCATGTCTCTCAACAGCCAGATGGCATCCGGGAAGGAAGCAGACATGGATTCCTGCCTCCGCAGGAAGGACGGAATGGGGGTCAGGCCCTGAATCATGGACCTCTCCGTCACCCTGATCATCGCGATCGCCTCGGCGCTGGTCGGCCTGCTCTGCCTGTACCTGTTCGCCGTCGCGCTGGTCCGCCTGCGCAAGGCCCGCAAGGGCAAGGCGCCGCTGGGGGACACCCCCGCCGATCTCAGGGTTTTCGCCCGCAATCAGGCGCTCAGCGCCGTCGTCATGTTCGGCCTCGCCGCCTTCATCCTCTTCTATAGCTGAAAGGCTTCACCATGCCGCTTCTTCAGGCCAGCCGCACCTACAAGCCCTTCGAATATCCCTGGGCCTTCGAATATTGGAAGCGCCAGCAGCAGCTCCACTGGCTGCCCGAAGAGGTGCCGCTGGGCGAGGATTGCCGCGATTGGGCGCAGAAGCTGACCGATCATGAGCGCAACCTGCTGACGCAGATCTTCCGCTTCTTCACCCAGGCCGATGTCGAGGTGCAGGATTGCTACCACGACAAATATGGCCGCGTGTTCAAGCCGACCGAGATCAAGATGATGCTGACCGCCTTCTCCAATATGGAGACGGTCCACATCGCCGCCTACAGCCATCTGCTCGACACGATCGGCATGCCCGAGACCGAGTACAGCGCCTTCATGCAGTATAAGGAGATGAAGGATAAGCACGACTATCTCGCCACCTTCGGCGTGGATAGCGATGAGGATATCGCCCGCACCCTGGCGATGTTCGGCGGCTTTACCGAGGGGCTCCAGCTCTTCGCCTCCTTCGCGATGCTGATGAACTTCCCGCGCTTCAACAAGATGAAGGGCATGGGCCAGATCGTCACCTGGTCGGTGCGCGACGAGACCTTGCACTGCGAGGGCATCATCCGCCTGTTCCACGCCTTCGTGAAGGAGCGGGACTGCCTGACCAACGCGGTCAAGGAGGACATCCTCGACATGTGCCAGAAGACGGTGCGGATCGAGGACGCCTTCATCGATCTGGTGTTTGAGATGGGCCCGGTCAACGGCATGACGCCGAAGGACATCAAGAAGTACGTCCGCTACATCGCCGACTGGCGCCTCGGCCAGCTCGGCCTCAAGCCGATCTTCATGATCGAGGAGCACCCGCTCCCCTGGCTCGCCCCGCTGCTCAACGGCGTCGAACACGCCAACTTCTTCGAGACCCGCGCGACCGAATATTCGAAGGGCGCGACCAAGGGCCAGTGGAGCGACGTCTGGACCGCCTTCGACAACCGCATGAGCGCCAAGAAGGCGGCGGCGGCGAACGAGGATGGCGCGGAAGCGAACCTGTTCGGTGCTGCGGGGGTGGCGGCGGAGTAAACTCCGCCTAAACCCGAGATGATAAATCAAAACGAATTGGTCGGTCCGCAAATCTTTGCTCAGTTCGCGGATCGGTACGATGATCGCATTAAGAAGGCTGTAGGTATATTATTTCTGACCTCCGGTGCGGTTGAAACTTCGCTGTCAGTTTTATTAGCTCGGCTGGCATCTCATCCCGGCGAGATCAATTCACGATTAGCTTTCGCCTTTTCAGGAATGGATGTGCGGGTGAAGCTGAGCAAGTTATGTGATTTATGCGTTGGCACCAATGTAGACCGCAGCCAAATCACCCATGTAACCCAAAGCATTTCTAAGCTCTTTGAGCGCAGGAATGCGATTGCACATAATCTTTGCGACCCATCTGGAGAAAATATCCGAATTCTAAATTTAAAGATTGTTCGAAACGGATTAAAAGCGGACCAGATATTTACTGCAGATCGCATCGAAAAAATAGCAGCCCTAATGCTTGTACGATCACGGCAACTTGATGCTCTAATTCCAAAATAAAAACTTAATTGCGGTGACAGTTTTTAGTTACGGTGATGGTGTGGACGGCGCTCTGAGGGAGGTTTGAGTCGCATAGCGACATTCTCCACGGTGTGACTGTCGAAGGTCCACCAAGGAGCACCATCCACATGAGCAAGCTATCAAGCGATTTGTCGACTGTCACGGTTGTAGGCCTTGATCTGGCCAAGCATGTTTTCCAGGTTCACTGCATCGATACCGAGGGCCGGGTGGTGCTGAACCGCTCGCTCAGGCGGCGCGAGGTGGCGGACTTCTTCCGGCGCCTGCCGCCGTGCCGGGTGGGCATGGAGGCTTGCGGCTCGGCCCATCATTGGGGTCGCACGCTGATTTCGCTGGGGCACGACGTGAAGCTGATGCCCCCCCCTTATGTGAAGCCCTATGTCCGGCGCCAGAAGAACGATGCCGCCGATGCCGAAGCGATCTGCGAGGCGGTGACGCGGCCGTCGATGCGCTTCGTGACCGTCCGCTCGATCGAGAACCAGGCAGTGCTGATGCGCCACAAGGTGCGCGAGTTGATCGTCGCCCAACGGACCCAATTGCTCAATGCCCTGCGCGGCCATCTCGCCGAGGCCGGCGTCATTGCCGCGCAGGGGGCATGCAACGCCCGCGCCCTCGCGGCGCTCGTCGCGGCCGGCGACGACGAGGTGCCGACCTGTGTGGTTCAGGCGCTGCTGCCGCTGGTAGAGCAGCTCCGCCATCTTGATGCCGCCATCGCCGAAGCTGACAAGGCGATCCTCGAAGCCGCGCGTGGCAGCGCGGATGCACGGTTGCTGATGTCCATTCCCGGCATCGGCTCGCTTACCGCGAATGCGTTCGTCGCCACGCTGGGCCCCGATGGCGTGGGCCAGTTCTCGGGTCCCCGCGAGTTCGCCGCCTTCCTGGGCCTCGTCCCGCGCCAGCGATCCTCGGGGGGCAAGGAGCGGCTTGGCCGGATCACCAAGATGGGTAATGTCTATCTCAGGAAGCTGCTCGTCGTCGGCGCTCATGCCGTGCTCCACCATCATGCCCGGCACGAAGATCCGCTGCGGCTGTGGGCGAGGAAACTGCTCGCCACCAAGCCCTTCAAGCTCGTCGCGGTCGCCATCGCCAACAAGCTGGCGCGGATCGCCTTCGCCTTGCTCTCCCGGCAGGCGCGCTACGCCGCCTGACCTCCCCGGCTCGCTCAAGGGTGCCCATGCGGTGATGTGACAGGCGGACAACAAGGCGGCACAGCCCGGTAAACTGGCAGCGCTTCGAGCGCGATACGGTGATAGCGGCACGCCACCTTCAGCGGACAATCATCAGGGCCAGCGGCAACCACCGCACTCAACAGGCCGAAGACATGACCGCACCCGTTCAACGCATCCCTTCAAAACCCTTGACGAGGAGCGCCGTCCAGACATGACAGCTTACTAATTCACCTAACTACAGACACGAACCTCCCAATACTGGAACTAGATGGCGCCACCATAATACGAACACCGAACTATCGCTGTTCCGGTTCGAGATACCAGATGAAGCACATCCGATCGCGAACATTGCCCCCATCGGCTTCGTAAGCCGCGAACGGAGCCGCGAACGCTTTGCGCCCCTCGTCGACGAAGTCGCAACGGCGGCCCAGCTCCGCCATCTTCAGTCTCGCCACAGAGGCAGCGCGTGCGACGCGCTCCGCCCAGGTCAGGCCCTCAGGCTCATCGGCCAGCGCGTCGACCTCTATCCAATGGCATTCGCATGTTCCCTCGGGCAGCAGGAATTGCAGTTGCCCGCCAATGTTGAGAAGCGATGCTGTTTCCGCCTCATCGATCACCAGCGCCATCATATCGGGTCGCCAGCCCCACTCGGTACCGCTGCGGCAGGCAGCAGACCTCAGCGCGGCCGACAGCAGCATCTCCGGGGCATCTTCCATGCAACCGGCTATACAGCTTCCATGATCGACCTTCATCTGATTCAGCAGTGTCCTGCGACGACAGGATTGGACTGATACGGAAGGCCGTTATTGCCTATAGCGAGAGCCGAGATAAGATCCCTGCATGGAAACGCGCCCTCTCCAGAGCGTCGGCCTTGGCGGCGACGGCGATGAGATCGAAGCGATCCACGGCGTCGAGGAAACTTTCGGGGTGAAGCTGGACCGCTCGGAAGCGAGCAGTTGGCGCACGGCGGGAGACGTCTTCGCCGCGCTCCAGAACACCCTTCCGCCTGCCGAGCAGCAAAATCCCGCTCTATGGATGCGCTTCGCCGTTGCGATCTGCGGGATCACCGGGGCCGACCCTCGGCGGATCGAACCTGCGAGCCCGCTCCTTTCGGAGGACAGCGCATGGCAAAAGCTTCGCAGCATCCCGTCCGCTGCATGGATAGCGTCACTTGCGGCGCTGATGATCCTGGTCGCAGCCGCCCTGATCCGGGGCTGACGTTCGCCACGCCATCCCTCGATGCGCCCTCCCCGTCATTCCCGCGCGTTCATTCGGCTGCCTGCACGAAACTCACTCGGGCAGTCTGGACCGACGGAACCGGCCGGCCGCCCTCGTCCAGCGCGGGCGTCGGCCGGTATGATTTCGCCAGTTCCCCGCAGGCCACGGCACCAAACAGCGCCATGGCGCGCGGCGCATCCGCCGTTTGCCCGGCCGTATCCGTCAGATAAGGCGTGCAGTCCGCCATCGCCCCGTTGCCATCAACGGTGAAGGCAACATCCACGTCCGCAGGCTGGGCCCGTCCCTTCGGCATCTTCTCCACCGTGACGAGCAGGTCCGTCCGCGAAGGCTTGGGCGTCCTGGGGGGTGCTTCTCCCGGTATCCAGAAGCTGCGGGAGCTGCGATAGACGGCATAGGCCGGAGCTCCGTTGCCATCCAGAATCGGTTTGAATCGTGCCCTTTTCATCATACCGCGACAGGACTGTTGATCGATATCCTCCCACCCGCTGGATGCGGTGACATCGCATCGGATGGGCCTGCCCGAGGGCGATATGGTGAGGCGGAACGCGGTATGGCCCGACCGATTTTCACGCAGCGCGTCGCTCGGATAATCGTTCGGCCCGATCCACTCGTCGGGGCGTATCGGTTGGGGCGCCGCCAGGGCCAGCGCCAGCAAGGCTGAAATCATGTTCCCCGCCTCCCGATAGTCGAAGAATGGAGTAACTGTCCGGATAGCTATGATCGGAATGGCCAGCGTCTGCAATCGACCGCTACCGGCGGCCGCCCCCCAACCATCGCCCCTCACCTTCCCGAAGCCGTCGCCTCGAACCCCTCATGATAGGACACCTCCCCCGCCGCCGGCGTCCCGGCCAGCATCAGCGACTGGAAATAGTCGGGCGGCACATCCCCATAGCGCAGCGCATGGCGGCTGCTGAAGCCGAAGCGCCGATAATAGGCCGGATCGCCCAGCACCACGCAGCCGCCCGCGCCCCGCTGCCGGAGCCGGTCCAGGCCCCGCCCGATCAGCGCACTGCCGATGCCGCCGCGCTGACATCCCGGCAGCACCGACACCGGCCCGAGCCCGAACCAGCCGCCTTCGGCCCCGTCGATCCGCACCGGGGAAAAGGCGGCATGCCCGACGATCCCCTGATCCGTTTCCGCCACCAGCGACAGCGTCAGCGCGCCCGCGTCGCGCAACGCATCGACGATCGCCGCCTCGGTCTGGCTGCTATGCTCGATGCCCCGGAACGCTACCTCGGTCAGCCGCGCTATGGCCGGGTGATCCAGCGGGGTTTCCGGACGAATGATCATGGTCGTGAGTCTGACGCGCCGTGTCGGAAACGGCAACAGCGCAACGGGTGGATGAAAATGTTCGCCTTTTGTTCTTGATTTTAACGTGGTTTTCCGTTAGACAAGCCGGCCCCCGCAACGAAACCGAGCGCCGCTTATGCAGCCCGATATCCTCGCCAATGCCCCCCGCTGCGGCGCGCGCACCCGCTCGGGCGCGCCGTGCCGCTCGCCCGCCGTCCACGGCCATCGCCGCTGCCGGATGCATGGCGGCCGAGGCAGCGGCGCGCCACGCGGCAATCGCAACGCATGGAAGCACGGCGTCCGATCGGCCTGGTTCCGGGAAACGGCGCACTATGTGCGCGAGAGCGCCCGCCTGGTCCGCATCTGCAACCTGGTCCTGCGGGCTCAGAGGCTGGCGGCGCGGCTCGAACCCGAGGCCGCGCGGCGCCTCATCACGGCCGCGAACGCCCTGCTGCCGGAGATCGGCCCGGCAGAGAAAATAAAAAAACGGGTGGACAACCCCATGCACCCGGAAAACGGCACGGTTCGGGCGCGCACCGAAGCGGAGGAAAGCCGTTCTTCCCCAGCCTTTCGATCCGGCGCAGCCACCCCTTCTTTCGTCATTCCGGACCTGATCCGGAATCCCGCTGCCCGCTCCCCCGCAAGCAGAAGGGACGACGACCCAACTACCTGGAAAAAGGCCGCCCGACAGCCTTTCGCTCCCATGCGATCCAGCGCCCCATCCACATCGAAGGACACGAAAAAGGGGCGGAGCCGCGAAGCTCCGCCCCCTCCTCCAGCCCGTGACGGGCAATCAGCCGGGGTAGCGGTCCCCATCTTCCCGGTCGGCGCGCAGCTGCTGCGTCAGCCGGTCGAGCCGCTGCTGGATCACCGACTCCTCATTGGCGGTAAAGCGGCCGCCCGAGGCGCGCATGCGGCTCTCGTCGCGGCGGATCGAGGCGAGCTCGTTCCGCGCCCGGCGGGCTTCGGAGCTGCTGATCAGGCCGCGTTCGCGCTGGCGGTCGATCCGCTCGGCGATCCGCGCCTGGCGGGTGTCGACGTCGAGATTGCGGCCATAGGCGACATTCTGCGGCCGATCGACCGCGCCGGTGGTCACCCAGCGGCCGCGCGCGTCATAATAGCCGACCACCTCGCCGCGCACCCAGCGGCCATTGGCGTCATAATAGCCGGCGACGCGGCGCGCCTCCCAATAGCCGGTCGGGGTGCCGCCGCTGGCGCTGCCCGGAATCCAGCGGCCATTGGCGTCGTAGCTGCCATAGACCGGGCCCGCGACCCACCGGCCGCGCGTGTCGTAATAGCCCGGCGCGCTGGCCTGCACCCACTGCCCGTCGGCGGCGTAATAGCCGGTCACGCCGATCGGCACCCAGCGGCCGTCGCGGTCGCGATAGCCCGAATATTGGGATTCGCCGTTGAACGAGACCCAGTTGTTGTTGCGGTCATAATAGCCGTTGGGCGGCCCTTCGACCCAGTTGTTGTTGCGGTCGTAATAGCCGCGCGCGCTGCTGGCATCGATCCGGTTGGCGTGCCAGCGGCCGCTTTCGTCATAATAGCCATAGGCGACGTCGCAACGCGGGCGGTCATCCTTGGCCAGCTGGTTGCCGGCGATGCCGCCGGCGATGGCGCCGCCGATCGTGCCGACCTCCTTGTGCCGGCCGCCGTCGATCACGCGGCCCAGGATGGCGCCGATGCCGGCGCCCGCGATGGTGGCGACGGTGCGGCCGGTATTGTCCTGCTTGCAGACGGTGGCGGCCTGGGCGGTGGTGCCCATGGCGAGCGCCGCGACGCCCGCCGCGATCATGTACTTGCGCATCTTACTCTCCTGAACGTTCCTGCCGTTCCCCGCCGCCTCGACGCTCGGCAGAGGCGATGGTTCCCGGCGAAACGATCGATGCGATCGGCCCGGCGCGGGGACGCCCTGTTCCGGCCCGCATTTCGGGCCTTGCAACTTGACGCGGCCTCATCCCGTTACGATGAAGGAACAAAGGAGAGCCGCTCATGCGTCACCCGGTCCTGCTTCCCCTGCTCGCGGGCGCCCTGCTCGCCGCCGCCGCGCCCGCTTTCGCCGTCAACCTGCCGTCCGCCGGCACCGACAAGCCCCGCGCCGCCGCCCTGCCCGACGACTGGCTGGAGGATGTCGAGACCCCGGCCGAAGTCGCCAAGGAGGACATGCGCGAGGGCGATGCCCGCCGCTGGGAGGAGAGCCAGGCCAGCGCCGCCGGTTCGGCCCAGGCGCCCGTCCCCGGCGTCGACTGTCCCAAGCCGAGCGGCACGACCGGCGCGATCCTGGGCGCGGTGGCCGGCGGCATATTGGGCAACATCATCGACGGCGGCCGCCACCGCGCGATCGGCACCCTGGCCGGCGCCGGCGGCGGCGCCCTGCTCGGCCGCTCGATCGAGCAGAAATCGGGGAAGTGCCAATAGCCTTCTTTCCGTCATCCCGGACCTGATCCGGGATCCAGCTTCTTTGTCGCCCTTATCAAGAAAAGCGGGATCCCGGATCAGGTCCGGGATGACGAACAGGGACGCCGCCTGTCCCCCGCATGAACGTGACGTAGTTTACGGTTCACGCAACCTTCGCCACGGCCCACCGTTCTGCCCCCGTCCCATTTTTCCCGGACGGAGACTGACTATGCGTAAGTTCATCCTCGCCATGGCCCTGGCCGCCACCGTCGCCCCGGTCACCGCGACCTATGCCGATCCGCCGCCCTGGGCCCCCGCCCATGGCCGCCGCGATCGCGATGCCGCGCGCGACTGGCGCGAATATCGCCGCTACGATTATAACCGTCCCGACACGCGCTATGGCCGCCAATATGACGCGTCGCGCTATTATCGCGACGGGCGCTATTACCGGGAGCGCCGCCTGAGCCGGAACGACCGCATCTATCGCGGCAATGACGGCCGCTATTATTGCCGCCGGTCGGACGGCACCACCGGCCTGATCATCGGCGCGGTCGCCGGCGGCGTTCTCGGCAACGCGCTCGACAATGGCCGCTCGTCGACCCTCGGCACCATCCTCGGCGCCGTTGCCGGCGGCGCCCTCGGCCGCTCGGTCGAGCGCGGCGAGGTTCGCTGCCGCTGACGCCCCTCCCTTTCAAGGGAGGGGCCGGGTGGGTGAGGTGGCTCGCAAGCCGCCGCCCCTCCCGGGACACCCCATCACCCCCCCTGCCCCCTCTCTTGAAAGGGAGGGGGAAAGGCTTGACCCCGCCCCCTGCCCGCGCCAATCCGCAGGCAAGCGAGAGGGGATTTCATGGCCGACACCATCCAGCCACCGTCGACGCGGCGCATATTGCTCGCCAGCCTCACCGGCACGTCGGTCGAGTTCTACGATTTCTACATCTTCGCGACCGCCGCGAGCCTGGTGTTCGGCCCGCTCTTCTTCGGCGGCTTCGCGCCCTCCGCGCAGCTGATCTGGGCCTATACGCTGCTCGGCCTCGCCTTCCTCTCGCGCCCGCTCGGCGCCTGGGCCTTCGGCCATTTCGGGGACCGGATCGGCCGCAAGTCCACCCTTGTCGCGTCGCTGATGGTGATGGGCCTGTCGACCCTGCTGATCGCCTTCCTCCCCTCCTATGAGACGGCGGGCTGGGTTGGCGCCTTCCTGCTCGCGGTGCTGCGCTTCGGGCAGGGCTTCGGCCTCGGCGGCGAATGGGGCGGCGCGGCGCTGCTCGCGGTCGAGAACGCCCCGCCGAACATGAAGGGCCGCTACGGCATGTTCCCCCAGCTGGGCGCGCCGGTCGGCTTCATCGCGGCGAATGGCCTGTTCCTGATCCTCGGCATGGCCATGACCCAGCAGCAGTTCATGGACTGGGGCTGGCGGCTGCCTTTCCTCGGCTCGGCGGTGCTGGTCGGGGTCGGCCTGTGGGTGCGGCTCAAGCTCACCGAGACGGCGGCCTTCCGCGAGGCGATGGCCCATGCCGAGCCCGCCAAGGTGCCGATCGCCGAGCTGTTCCGCGCGCATCTCGTCCCCACCGTCGCGGGCACCTTCGCCGCGGTCGCCTGCTTCGCGACCTATTATCTCGCGACCGCCTTCGCGCTCGGCTACGGCACCAAGACGCTGGGCGTGCCCAAGGAGACCTTCCTCGGTATCCAGCTCGTCACCATATTGTTCATGGCCGGCGGCATTCTGCTGGCGGGCTGGTGGTCCGACATCCGCAGCCCCCGCTATGTGTTGATCGCGGGCTGCATCGGCACCATCGTCACCGGCGTGCTGATGGGCCCGATGTTCCTCACCGGCCAGCTCAGCCTGATCGCGGTGTGGCTGGCGCTGGCGCTGTTCATGATGGGCTTCGTCTACGGCCCGCTCGGCGCCTTCCTGCCCTCGCTCTTCCCGCCGCGCGTGCGCTACACCGGCGCGTCGATGACCTTCAACATCGCCGGCATCCTCGGCGCGGCGCCGGTGCCGGCCGTTGCGCAATATCTCTCCGATCATGGCGGCCTCGGCTATGTCGGCTATTATCTCAGCGGTTCCGCGATCCTCAGCCTCGCCGCGCTCTGGTGGACCCGCCACCATGACGCTAAGGTGGCCTGATGTTCCTCGGCTTCCTCGACGAGCTGCGCGCGGGCGGCATCAATGCCAGCCTGAAGGAGCATCTGACGCTGCTCGAAGCGCTCGACCGCGACGTGATTGGCTGGTCGACGGAGGAGTTCTACTATCTCGCCCGCGCCACCTATGTGAAGGACGAGGGGCATCTCGACCGCTTCGACCGGGTGTTCTCCAAGGTGTTCAGGGGCGTCCTCGCGCCAGCGCCGGAGGGGCATGAGATTCCCGAGGACTGGCTGAAGGCGATCGCCGAGAAGTACCTCAGCCCTGAGGAGATGGAGGAGATCAAGTCGCTGGGCGACTGGGACGAGATCATAGAGACGCTGAAGAAGCGTCTGGAGGAACAGAAGGGCCGGCACCAGGGCGGCAACAAGTGGATCGGCACCGGCGGCACCAGCCCCTATGGCAATTCGGGCTACAACCCCGAAGGCGTGCGGATCGGCGGCGAGAGCCGGAACAAGCGCGCGATCAAGGTGTGGGAGAAGCGCGAGTTCCGCAACCTCGACAATGACGTCGAGCTGGGCACCCGCAACATCAAGGTGGCGCTGCGCCGCCTCCGCCGCTTCGCCCGCGAGGGTGCCGCCGACGAACTGGACCTCGACGGCACGATCGACGGCACCGCCCGGCGCGGCTTCCTCGACATCCATATGCGGCCCGAGCGGCGCAATGCGGTCAAGCTGCTGCTGTTCCTCGACATCGGCGGATCGATGGACCCGCACATCAAGCTATGCGAGGAGCTGTTCTCGGCCGCGACCGCCGAGTTCAAGCATCTGGAGTTCTTCTACTTCCACAACTGCGTCTATGAAGGCGTATGGAAGGACAATAAGCGCCGCTTCCAGGAACGCACCCCGACCTGGGACGTGCTCCACAAATATGGCCATGACTATAAGCTCGTGCTGGTCGGCGACGCGGCAATGAGCCCCTATGAAATCGTCCAGCCCGGCGGCTCGGTCGAGCATTTCAACGAGGAGGCCGGCGACGTCTGGCTCAAGCGGCTGACCAATGTCTATTCCTCGGCGGTGTGGCTAAACCCGACCGCCGAACCCTATTGGATGCACAGCCAGTCGACCCGCATGATCCGCGAGATCATGGACAACCGCATGTTCCCCCTGACGCTGTCCGGCCTTGAGGACGCGATGCGAAGCCTGGCCAGGAAGAAGTAGGCACCGACAACCAGAAGGATGTCACCCAATCTTCGCTGGGGTGACGGCTAAGGATTGTTGAGCACCCCGCCCGTCATCGGCGCCGGTACCCCGGTCGTCCCGGGAAAGCTGATCGGCTCGCCGCGCACCGCGCGCACCGCCATATAGGCGAAGCCCTCGGCCTCGGTCGCGTCGCCATTCCAGCCGAGCGCCTCGATCGGCTCGGCGGCGAGGCCGGTCGCCTCGGCGATCATGCGCATCAGCGTCGGATTGTGCCGCCCCCCGCCCGCGACGATCAGCCGGGTCGGCCGCTCCGGCAGGTGGCGCAGCGCCAGCGCCACCGTCTCGGCGGTGAAGGCGGTGAGGGTCGCCGCACCGTCCGCCGCCGACAGCCCACGCGCGGGCAGGCAAGTGAAGTCGGCGCGGTCGAGCGACTTGGGCGGCGGCGCGTCGAACCACGGATTGTCGAGCATCGTATCGAGCACCGTCCGATCCACGTTCCCCCGCGCGGCGAAGGCGCCGTTCGCGTCATAGGGCGATCCGGTCTCGGCCAGCATCCAGTCGTCGATCAGGCCGTTGGCCGGGCCGGTGTCGAAGGCGATCAGGTCGCCCTCGCCCGCGCCGAGCCAGGTGACGTTCGCTACCCCGCCGAGGTTCAGCACCGCGACCGGCCGCGCCATCCCCGCCGTCAGCGCGCGATGGTAGACCGGGAGCAGCGGCGCGCCCTGTCCGCCCGCCGCGACATCGGCCGATCGCAGGTCGTTGACCACCCTTATGCCAAGCGCCTGCGCCATCGCTGCGCCATCACCGATCTGCCAGGTCCACCCGCGATCGGGCCGGTGGGCGATGGTCTGGCCGTGGAAGCCGATCACGTCGACCTCCGCCGGATCGACATTGGCCACCGACAGCAGCTGCCGCACCGCGAGGATATGGCGGTTGGTGAGCATCCGCTCCGCCTCGACCACCTTGGGGCTCGCGCGCGGCCGATCGAAGCTCAGCGCCAGCGCCGCCGCCTCGCGCAGCTGGTCGCGCGCCTGCGCACTATAGGGATCGGAGCGGAAGGCGATCGGCCGGATATGGCCGGCGCCGTCGGTCTCGATCAGGGCGGCGTCGATGCCGTCGAGCGAGGTGCCCGACATCAGGCCGACGGCAAGCATGGTAGTCATCCGCGTCCTTTCCACCGGATCGGAGGACGAAGCAAGCCGCTACAAGACAACCGCCGAAGCTTAGACCAAAGGATGGCTCAAACCGCACGAAGCAGACGCCGATCTTTAGGAGGCGTTAATCTTACCAGCCCATCATAACGGTCATATAACGAATTGCTTTATAATGATATTTTCAACCCAACCCGCGCGGAGAAGGCGAGTATGGCAAATGGAAC
This sequence comes from Rhizorhabdus dicambivorans, assembly GCF_002355275.1. NCBI lineage: Bacteria > Pseudomonadati > Pseudomonadota > Alphaproteobacteria > Sphingomonadales > Rhizorhabdaceae > Rhizorhabdus > Rhizorhabdus dicambivorans. The sequence continues at coordinate 4,365,355 of NZ_CP023449.1, forward strand.
AGTTTCGGATCCTGATCATCGATGACTCCCTCGTCATCCGCGGGATGATGACCAATATATTGAGCGCCGACCGCGAGATTTTGGTCATTGGCGCCGCGTCCAGCGCCGAGCAGGCCCTGCTGATGCTGAAGGACAACCCCGCCGATGCGGTGACGCTGGACATGGAAATGCCGGGGGTCACCGGCTTGCAACTGCTTCCGATCCTGCACCGGCTGGATATTCCCGCCGTCCTCATCTCCGGCCATGCCTCCGAAGGGTCGGATCTGTGCGGATCGGCGTTGGTGATGGGCGCCTATGGCTGCTTCAACAAGGCGGACGCGGTGCGCGAACCGGCAACGCTGATCGCGCTGGTGAAGGCCGCCGCGCGCCACAAGGCGACGATCGGCAAGGCCAACGCCGCCGCCATGCATCGCGTGCAGGACAATGCCGATCGCGCGGCCGACCGGATGGGCCTGCGCAGGGAATGGCATGCCGCCCATAACGAGCCGCCGCACGGCGCCCGTTGAGGCGACACCGGATGGCAGGGGCAGGATCGCCTGAACCGCCCGCACAGCTACCCTTCCGTCGCGGCACGTGCTAACGCCGCCGCCGCCATGACCGAATACAGATCCGACCTGCTACGCCTGCTCGACGAGCGGGGCTATATCCACCAGATTACCGATGCGGAGGGGCTGGACAAGCTCGCCGCCGCCGGGGTGATGCCGGGCTATATCGGCTTCGATCCGACCGCGCCCTCGCTCCATGTCGGCAGCCTGGTGCAGATCATGCTGCTGCGCCGGATGCAGCAGGCCGGGCACAAGCCGATTGTGCTGATGGGCGGCGGCACCGGCAAGATCGGCGATCCGAGCTTCAAGGACGAAGCCCGCAAGCTGATGACGACCGAAGTGATCGCGGGCAATGTCGCCTCGATCAAACGCATCTTTGAACGCTTCCTGACCTTCGGGGACGGCCCGACCGACGCGGTGATGGTCGACAATGCCGACTGGCTCGACAAGCTCGAATATATCCCCTTCCTCCGCGAGGTGGGCCAGCATTTCTCGATCAACCGGATGCTGAGCTTCGACTCGGTGAAGCTGCGCCTTGAGCGTGAGCAATCGCTGAGCTTCCTCGAGTTCAACTACATGATCCTCCAGGCCTACGACTTCATGGAGCTGGCGCGCCGCCGCGGCTGCCGGCTGCAGATGGGCGGATCGGACCAGTGGGGCAATATCGTCAACGGCATCGAGCTGTCGCGCCGCATGCTGGGCCAGGAAGTCTATGGCGTCACCACGCCACTGATCACCACCGCCGACGGCGGCAAGATGGGCAAGACCATGTCCGGCGCGGTGTGGCTCAACGAGGAGAGCCTGCCCGCCTACGACTATTGGCAATTCTGGCGAAACACCCACGACAAGGATGTCGGCCGCTTCCTGCGCCTGTTCACCGACCTGCCGCTCGACGAGATCGCCCGGCTGGAGGCGCTGGAGGGCCAGGAGATCAACCAGGCCAAGATCGTGCTCGCCAATGAGGCGACGACGATGTGCCGTGGCGCGGAGGCGGCGGCAGCCGCCGCCGAGACCGCGCGGCGGACCTTCGAGGAGGGTGCGGCCGGCGGCGACCTGCCGACGCTGGCGACCGGCGGCAGCATCTCCCTGATCGATGCGCTGGTCGGCCTGGGCTTTGCGGGGTCGAAGGGCGAGGCCAAGCGCAAGCTGGCGGAAGGCGCGGTACGGATCGACGGCGAGGCCGAGAAGGACGACCGCATGGTCATGGTCGGCGCCGCGAACGTGAAGATCAGCCTGGGCAAGAAGAAGCACGGGCTGCTGACCCGGTAGAGCGATCAGGCTCTAGGTGTGAGCTTTCAGGAGGTTGTTCATCCGGCGTGACCGGATCAGACTGATGTTGCGACACGTCAGGTCTGGAGGAACGACCGGATGAACATCCACAAGAATGCCCGAACCACGCCCTTCAGTCGAGCCGAGATCGTCCGGCGCGTGATGGTTCTGCGCGAGACGCCCAGGGCGGTCGCGACCGCCCTGGGCGTCTCGGAGCGAACCGTAGCCAAGTGGCTGGCACGTTATCGGATCGAAGGCGAAGCCGGTCTCGTCGACCGCAGCTCGCGCCCACACGCCATGCCCCGCGCCACGCCCGCCGACCGCATCGAGCAGGTCATCGCCCTGCGCCGTCAGCGCCTCTGCGGCAAGCAGATCGCCGCCACGCTGAAGCTCTCGCCAGCCACTGTCAGCCGGATACTGCGCAACGCACGCTTGAGCCGAATGCGCGATCTCGATCCTCCCGAGCCCATCCGTCGCTATGAGCGCGCGCACCCCGGCGAGCTGATCCACATCGACATCAAGAAGCTCGGCCGCTTCGAACGCGTCGGCCATCGCATCACCGGCAATCGGACAAAGCAGAGCAGCACTCGCGGCAGCCGTGCTGGCGAGCGCTACGGCGCAGGCTGGGAGTTCGTCCACGTCTGCATCGACGATGCCTCGCGCATCGCCTTCAGCCAGATCCTCCCCGACGAAAAGAAGGAAAGCGCAACCGCCTTCCTCTTCGCCGCCATCGCCTATTATCAAAGCCTCGGCATCACTGTCTCGCGCGTCATGACCGACAACGGCGCCTGCTACAAAAGCTTCGCCTTCCGCGACGCCTGCAAAGCACTCGGCCTCAAGCACATCCGCACCAAACCCTACACGCCCAAGACTAACGGCAAGGCCGAACGCTTCATCCAGACCAGCTTACGCGAATGGGCATATGCTCGCGCCTATCCAACCTCCGAGCACCGCAAACGCGCCCTCAGTCCATGGCTCCATAATTATAACTGGCACCGCCCCCACGGCAGCTTACAATCACAACCGCCCATCAGCCGACTACGTCAGCCAATGAATAACCTGTTGAGGCTCCACATCTAGGCGCACAGCGCCGGCATGCCCTTGGTGCTGATCCGGTGGAGAAGCCGGCGCTTGCCCGGCTCGTTCGAATAGTCGATCGGGCTCGCACAGTGGACGGTGCCGAAATTGTCCCACAGTACGATATCGCCGGGCTGGACCTTGTAGCTGGTCCTATAGGCCGGTTTGACCACATGTTCGCGCAGTTCGCGGATCAGCGCCGTGGCCTCGGCGTCGTCCATCCCGTCGATCGCATAGGCGGTGCCCGAGGTGAAGATGCCCTTTCGCCCCGTCACCGGGTGGACCATCACCAGCGGGTGGCTCGGCGCATCGGTGTGACGCTGCGGCCGGTTGGGATCGGGGCGGGTCTCGCCCTCGATCCAGGGCGCCCGGCCCAGCTCGTGGCGGGCGACCAGCCCGTCGATCCGGGCCTTGGTCGCGTCGGGCAGGTCGTCATAAGCGGCGCTGGTGCTCGCGAAATGGGTCTCGCCACCCTCCACCGGCGCTTCCTTGCCGTAGAGCATGGTGACGCAGCCCGGCACGCTTTCATAGCTGCTGTCCGAATGCCAGTGGACAGCGCCGTCGCGCATCGAGGCCGGGGTGGCCGGATCGTTGTTGATGTGGATGATGGCCGGGAAATCGGCGTTGCGATGCTCGGCGATGAAGAAGTCGAGGGGGGTGCCGAAGAAGGAGGCGAAGCGCACATAGGCCGCGTCATCGAGCGCCTGCCCGGGGATGACGACAACGCCGCGATCGAACAACAGCGCGAGCAGCCGGCGCATGGTCGGCTCGCTCATGTCCTTCGACAGGTCGAGCCCGGTGACGACCGAGCCGATCGCCGGAGCCAGCGGGGTATCGGTGAAGCTCATTTCGTCTCTCCTGATGCCTGTGATCCGGGCCGCAGCCGGCGCAGCAGGCATTCCTGCGCGGTCGACGCCATAAGCCGCCCGTCCCGATCGAATATCTGCCCCCGCGTGAAGCCCAGGCCGTCTGTGGCCGATGGGCTTTCGGTGTGGTGCAGGAACCACTGGTCGCAGCGCACCGGGCGGTGGAACCACAGCGCGTGATCGAGGCTGGAGATCAGCAGTTCGGCGCTGTTGGTGGGGAAACCATGCGGCGTCGCCGAGACCCCGGCCAGCCAATAGTCGCTGCCATAGGCGAGCAGGCAGGCCTGGGCGCGCGGATCGTCGACCGCGGCCGCGCCGGGCAGGCGAAACCAGAAATCGCGAACCGGCCGCTCCAACCGATCGAGGAAATAGGCTTCCGGGGCGATCACGCGCATCTCCATCGGCAGCGCGCCGGAGAAGTTGCGGATGGCGGCAAAGTTCAATCTGTCCTCATGCTCCCGCACGAACTGCTGGAGGGTCGGCACATCCTCCGGCGGGGGCACATCCGGCATGGTCGCCGCCTGATGGATAAATCCGTCCTCGGGCGCATGGAACTGGCAGGCCAGGGTGAATACCGGCTGGCCATCCTGCACCGCGAGCACCTGGCGGTTGGCGAAGCGGCGGCTGTCGCGCAGACGCGTCACCCGATATTCGATCGGCACCGACGCCAGCGCCGGCGCCAGGAAATAGCTGTGCAGCGAGGTCGGCGGCATGGCCTCGACCGTCCGAACCGCACTCATCAGCGCCTGCGCCACCAGCCGCCCGCCGAACACATGGCCGATATGGTTGACGTCGCGGGCGCCGCCGATGAAGCAATCCGCGCCCGCTGGCTCGACGCCCAATATCTCCTCGACCGAGGCGCGCATCATCGAACCGTCGGCGTCGGCCATCACGCTCAGTCCTGCGGCGCCGCGCGCTGGGCGGCGAGCACCGTGTCCATCTCGTCGAGCCCGCTGAGCGGCACCGCATAATGGCTGCGATCGTCGATCTCGCCGAGGTGGGCGAGGATGTCGTCGCAGCTCGGCGCATCGGGCCCGGGCGCGTACCAGCCCTCGGTCAGCCCCACGAACAGCCGCGAATATTTGCCGCCGAGCACCGAATACATGTTCTGCGAGCTGTCGCACTGGCGGCTGGCCATGTAGCAGGCGAGCGCGGCGACGAATTCCGGCTTCATCGCCTCGGCGAAATGGCGGGTGCGTTCGCCGGCCGCCTTGAGGAAGGCGATGTCGGGCCGCTCGGCCAGCGGCGTGCCGCCGAGCCGCCCGCCCTGCGCGTTGGGGAACAGCGTGTTGACGACGACGCCCGCCGGCGCCTCCTGCGCGATGACATTCATCAGCCCGATCATCGCGGTCTTGGCCGCGCCGTAACTGGCGCGCATCGGATTGCCGAACACGCCCGATTGCGATCCGACCAGCACCAGCCGGCCATAGCTCTGCTTCACCATTTCGCGATAGGCGGGCTGGCAGACGTTGAACGCGCCCTTCACATGGACGGCGAACACCGCCTCGATATCTTCCTCTGTCAAGGTGCCGAACGGCGCGTTGCGCTGGTTGCCAGCATTGGAGATGACGATGTCCACCCGGCCGAAATGGGAGAGCGCGGCGTCGATGATCGCCTGCCCGCCGGCCGCGCTGGCGACGCTGTCATAATTGGCGACCGCGCGGGCGCCACCATCGCGCAGCTCGCGCACGATCGCGTCGGCATAGTCGGACGATCCGCCTTCGCCGGTGGTGCTGCCGCCCAGATCATTGGCGACGATCGCCGCCCCGCGCCGGGCCAGTTCGCGGCAGAAGGCGCTGCCGAGCGCGCCGCCCGCGCCCGTCACCACCGCGACCTGCCCGCTGAAATCGATCCGGTCCATGCGTCATCCTCTCAGGCCCGGCATAGTCGGCTGGACACTTCGCCGCCAATCCGCCCGCCCCCTGGCGCGCGCATGATCACATAGGCGATAGGCCCCGGCAGCCTGTTTTCCGCAGCGGCGGACTGCGCCACTGTCCGGCCCGCGAGAGGAGACGGGCATATGGCGGGCAAGCCACTCAAGGTCGGCATCATCAGCGCGAACTGGAGCCTCAAGGTCCATGGTGCCGCATGGCGCCGGATCGAAGGAGTCGAGGTCGCCGCAATCTGCACGTCGCGCCAGGAGACCGCCGAGAAGGCCGCCCGCGATTTCGGCATCCCCAGGGCCTATTGGAACCATGAGGAGATGTCAGCCGATCCCGATCTCGACATCATCGACGTCGGCACCCGCCCGTCCTTCCGCTTCCCGATGGTCATGGCGGCGCTGAACAACGGCAAACATGTCTATGACGCGCTGCCTTTCGCCACTTCGCTGGCCGATGCCGAGGCGATGCGCGACGCGCAGAAGGCGGCCGGGACGGTGGGCGTGGTCGACGCCCAGTTCCGCTGGTCGCCGCCCGCTCAGCAGATGAAGGCGATGATCGAGGCGGGCTTCATCGGCAAGCCGCTGGGCTTCAACGTCCAGCTGATGCTCCCGCTGATCGTCGCCAACGACAAGCCCTATGCGTACAGCGCCTATTCGGAGCACACCGACCCCTATTATTGGCTGGCCGAGAAGAGCAGCGGCGGCAGCGCCTGGCGCAACTTCGCGACCCATGCGCTGCTGTTCCTGACCCACCTGATCGGCCCGGTCGAGGAAGCGACCGGCATGCTGACCACCGGCGTCCCCGAATGGTTCCTGCCCAATGGCGAGGTGCTGCGCCCGGAAACCCATGACCTCGGCAGCGCGACTCTGCGCATGGCGAACGGCGCGATCGGCAGCCTGCAGGCGGGCTGGTGCGTGCCCGACACCGAAGGCTGGCGGGTGGAGATATGGGGCGATCGCGGCCGGCTGCTGCTGGTCGACAACAGCTTCGGCAACCTGCTGTCGGCGAAGCTCTATGCCGGCGACGGCCGCCTGCTCACCTATGGCGAGAGGACCTGCGCCGAGGTGGATATCGACCCCGCCTTCTACGCGGTGCCGGGCACCACGACCGCCGAGACCGGCCCCCGCCCCTTCGTGGCAATGGACTGGATGTTCGCCAACATGGTGCAGGCGATCCGATCGGGCGGCGAGGGGTCTCCGAGCTTCACCGAAGCCGCGGCGGTCCACCGCGTGGTCGAGGCGGTCGAGCAGGCCAGCGCGGAGCGGCGCTGGCTGCGGATGGACGAACTGGTGTGAGAAGGTTCGAACCGGAATAGCCGCAACGCCGCTCAGCCGGGATGCGCGCCGCCGCCGGCCACTTCCAGCCCCCGGCCGGTGATCATCGCCGCCTCGTCGCTGGACAGGAACAGCACCGCCGCCGCGATCTCGGACGGCTGGACGCAGCGGTGGATCATCTGGTGGTGGCTGGCCACCTCGGCCTGCTGCTCCAGCGTGAACATCGACGCGATCTGCGGCGTGGCGGTGAGGCCGGGCAACACGCTGTTCACCCGGATATTGTCCTGCGCATAGGCGCAGCTGGCATATTGGCTGAGGTGGATAACCCCCGCCTTGGCCGCCGAATAGGAGGCCGGCGCCGATGGCGTGAAGATGCGGCCCGACATCGAGGCGGTGTTGACGATGGTGCCGCCGCCATTCGCCTTCATCACCGGAATCTCATGTTTCATCGCCAGGAAGGTGCTGGTCAGCGAGATCGTTACCGTCCAGTTCCAGTCGTCGAGGCTCAGTTCCTCCAGCGAACCGAGCTTCGCCGCGCCGACATTGTTGAAGGCGTGGCGCACCGGGCCATGCGCCGCGCAGGCGGCGTCGATCATCGCCCTGACCGATGCCTCGTCGGTGGCGTCGGTCTGGACGAAGCGGGCGTTGCCGCCATCCGCGACGATCGCGTCGCACACCGCCTGCCCCCCGGCAGCGTCAATATCGGCGAGAGTGACCAGCCCGCCCTCGGCAGCGAAGGCGCGCGCGGCCGCCTCGCCGATGCCGGAACCAGCGCCGGTCACGATCACCGAACGGCCCTCGAAACGGCGGCTGCTGCTCATGCCTTGTCTCCTGTCGGAAGCGCCGTCAGCGCGGCGATGCTGTCTTCGGCCTGATCGGCCCAGAACGGGTTCCAGCTGGCGAAATGCTGGGGCAGCGCGGGCGGCAGCGGATGCGCGGCCCAGCCGGTGAAGGGCGCCGAGGGGCGCTCCTCCCAATCGGCCGCATACCAGTGCTTTTCCTGGCGGCGCACGAAATACCATGTGCCGTCGCGGCGTTCATAGGTGTCGAAATAGGCGATCGCCATCACGATCCACTGGCCGTCGGCCTCATGCTCGGCGCGGCAATAGACGGTGCCATGGGCATGGTCTGCATCGTCGAATTCGACATGGTGGCCGCAGAGCTGGTGGATCGAACGGTAGAAGGTGCGGACCGACGGCTCAATGATCGAGCGCAGCACATCGCGGCCCGAGCCGCGCTTGCCGCAGTTGACGTCGGGAATGAACAGCTCGACCCAGGCGTCGAGATCGCGCCCGTCGATCGCCAGTGCATAGCGGATCGGCAATTGCTGGATCGCCGCCAGCGATTCGAGCCGATCGATTCGTTGCTCGATGCCGCTCATGTCAGCCGCTCCAGGCTGGTGGGATCGAAAGGCAGGAAGGGCTCGCCAGCCACCGCCCGGGTGAACCAGGACGGATCGTTGAGGATCGCCCGGCCGACCGCGACCAGATCGAACTCGCCGCGCTCGAACCGCTCGATCAGCCGGGGCAGGTTGTTCACCGAGTCCTGGCTGGCATCGATATGCTTGGCGCTGCCCTTTGCCTTGTCGAGCGCGACACCGCCCACCGTCATCGATGCCTTGCCGGTGAGCTTCTTCGCCCAGCCGGCAAGGTTGAGCGTCGATCCCTCGAAGGTCGGCGTGTCGAAATAGCGCTGGCTGGCGTCGAACAGGTCGACCCCGGCATCGGCCAGCGGGCCGAGCAGCGCGCCGAGGCCGTCGGGCGTGTCGGCGAGCAGGGCGAGGTAGTTCTGCATCTTGAACTGGGAGAAGCGCAGCACGATCGGCTTTTCCTCGCCGATCTCGGCGCGGATCGCACGGACCACCGCCGCGCCGAATGCTGCGCGCCCTGCCGGATCGCCGCCCCATTGGTCGTCGCGCCGGTTGGTGTAATCCCATAGGAAGGTGTCGATCAGATAGCCGTGCGCGCCGTGGATGGCGATGCCGTCCGCCCCCAGCGCGACGGCGTTGCGCGCCGCCAGCGCATAGGCGGCGATGATGTCGGCGATATCGCTGTCGGTCATCGGCGGCACCGGCGCGAGGCTGGCGTCGCGCCCCTCGGGCCGGAAGGAGATGATGCCGTCGGCCGGCCCCCATATGCCCGACGGGCGCATCGGATTGCCGGTGCCCGGGCCGGCATATTCGACGTTCCACATCGGCCCCTGGTGCCAGAGCTGGGGCACGATCCGCCCGCCCGCCGCATGAACCTCATCGATCACACGCCGCCAGCCGTCGAGCACCTCGACCCCATCGATGCCGGGGATGTCCGGATGGTCGGCGGCAGCATAATGCGGCAGCGCCACCCCTTCGGTCAGGATCAGGCCCAGGCCGGTCGCGGCGCGGCGGGCGTAATAGCTGGCGACCTCTTCGGTCGGCACCCCGAGCGGCGAGCGGTAGCGGGTCATCGGCGCCATCACCACCCGGTTGGGCAGGTCCAGGCCGCGCAGGACGAAGGGCCGCAGCAGCGGTTCGATCGGGCTCATCGTCATTGTCCCGTGAATTTAGGGCGCCGCTTTTCGATGAAGGCCTTGCGCTTCTCGGCGGTGTCGGCGGTCGACTGGCTCATGAAGATGGCCCGGTTCTCAAGTTCGATCGCGGCCTCCAGGCTTGGCGCATCGGCATTGAGCCACATCGAGCTCTTGGTGAGCGCGATCCCGATCGGGCTGTTGACCAGGATCGCGTCGGCCAGCGCGAGCGCTTCATCGATCAGCTTGTCGTCGTCGACGCAGCGCAGGATCATGCCGATCTGGGCGGCCTCCTCGGCCATCACGGTACGGCCGGTCAGCATCAGTTCGGCGGCGCGCTGGGTGCCGATCAGCCGGGGCAGCATATAGCTGAAGCCCAGTTCATGCCCGGTGCCGGCATTGTGGAAGGCATTGACGAACTTGGCCGACCGCCCCGCGATCGTCATGTCGGCGGCCAGCGCCAGCGCATAGCCCGCGCCCGCCGCCGCGCCGTTGACCGCGCAGATGACAGGCTGCGGCAGCGCCCGCATCCGCACCGGGATCTGCCCGAGCTTGTCCATGATGCGGCGCTGCCACTGCGCCTTGCCCAGATCCTCCGACACCCAGTCGGGCCGGCCGCCGTCGCGGATATCGTGCCCGGCGCAGAAGGCGCGACCGGCGCCGGTGAGCAGCACCACGCGCACATCATGATCGTAGCGGATCGATTCGAGCTGGTCGATCAGCTCGCCATACATGGCGTAGCTCAGCGAGTTGAGCGCATCGGGCCGGTTGAGGGTGAGGCGGCAGACCCCTTCGGCCGGGGTGTCGCGCAAGATATCGCCCATGCGGCTTCCCATCCTGTCGTCTTCGGTTTCGATCCAATAGCGTCATAAAGAGGAGAGTCCGGGCCTGCGGGGAAGCCCGGCGTCCTGCATATCATGGTTGTGAACAGGCGGACGGCATGACTTGTCATGGCGGCTGGCCGTGGCGAGGGATGATCGGGCATAGTTTCAGGTTGAACCATGGCCAGACTACCACTTGAGAATATCCGCGTCCTCGATCTCACCCGCGTGCTGGCGGGGCCGTTCGGATCGCAGGTGCTGGCGGACATGGGCGCCGACGTGATCAAGATCGAGCGCCCCGGCGCGGGAGACGACGCGCGCATCTTCGGCGAGCCCTATCTGCGCGATGCCGAGGGCAACCGCACCCGCGAGAACGCCTTCTACATGTCGGTGAACCGCAACAAGCGATCGGTGGCGCTCAACATCGCCTCGCCGCGCGGCCAGGCGCTGATCCGCGAGCTGGTCAAGTCGTGCGACGTGGTGATGGAGAATTACAAGGTCGGCGACCTGAAGCGCTACGGCCTCGACTATGACAGCCTGAAGGCGATCAACCCGCGCATCATCTATTGCTCGGTCACCGGCTATGGCCAGACGGGTCCGCTGGCGAGCAAGCCCGGCTACGACGCGGTATTCCAGGGCGAATGCGGGCTGATGAGCGTGACCGGCATTCCCGAGGGCAAGCCGGGCGCCGGCCCGATGAAGGTGGGGCCCAGCATCATCGACCTGTTCACCGGCCTGAACGTCGCCAATGCCGTGCTCGCCGCGCTCTACCATCGCGACGCCGGCGGCGGCGAAGGGCAATATATCGACGTCGCGCTGCTCGACTGCGGCATCTCCGCGCTGTCGCATTACGCGCAGATCTACCTGACCTCGGGCGAGGTGCCGGTGCGGCGCGGCACCCAGGGCAATGGCGGGATGCCGACCAGCAAATTCCCGTGCAGCGACGGGGCGATCATGATCACCTCTGGCAACGACAAGCAATATGTCGCGCTATGCGACGCGGTCGGCCATCCCGAACTGGCGACCCATCCGCGCTTCCACACCAATGTCCTGCGCGTCCAGCATCGCGACGAGATCACCGAGGTGTTCGACGCGATCTTCGCCACAAATACGGTGGCCTATTGGCTGGAGAAGCTGGGCGCGGCAGGCATCCCAAGCGGCCCGATCAACGATCTGGAACAGGTGTTCGACTATCCGCAGGCAGTGCATCGCGGCATGCGTGTCCGCGTGCCGCACCCACTGAAGCCCGACCTCGATGTGATCCGCAGCCCGCTCAACTTCTCGGAGACCCCGATCACCGACTATCGCGCCCCGCCTATGCTGGGCGAACATACACGGGAGGTGCTGGCGGCCGAATTGGGGTTGAGCGAAGCCGAGATCGCCGCGCTCGCCGACGAAGGGGTGGTTTGAGCGGCGCTCAATTCTCCGGGATCGCCGCGCCCACCGCCGCCCAATAGTCGGGCGAACCATAGATATATTCGACATAATGGCCGAGTGTCGCGCGGGCGTCGGCGTAGAAATAGGTCATTCCATTGGATTCGGAATCGATCGGGATCGCAAAGCCGCGCTCCTTCGCGGTGGCCTGCAACGCCTCCAGATCGGCGAGGCTGTCGAGCCGCTGGGCGACATGGTGGAAATGCAGCGGCCCTTCGCGGCCCAGCGGCTCGCGGTAGAGATCGACCGCGCCCGATAGCGGCTGGATCAGCTCGATCTCCAGATCGCCGGTTCGCCCCAGCGCGATATGGCAATGCGCCACGGCCCCGGCGCGGTCGATCGGGAAGCGGATGTCGCGCAGTTCGAGGAAGCGTTCGATGCCATGGGCCGAGCGCAGCGCCTCCAGCCCCTTGTCGAAATCGGCGGTGACATAGGCGATCTGATGGAATTTGCCGCCGAGCAGATTGTTCATGTCCGTCCTTTCCTCGTCAGGCGTAGCCGCGCCGCGCGCGATAATCGGCGAAGCGCTGCCGCAGACCCTTGGCGGTCAGCCCGAAATCCTCGGGCCGGTAGCGGGGTCCTGCGGCCGCGCGGCGCGGATGGGCGTCGAGCCAGGCCTGCATCACCGCCTCGGTCCCGGCCGTCAGCGTCAGGCCGAAATGTTGATAGAGCCGCTTGACCGTGCCGAGCTGATCGCGCGTGAAATCGCTGAACTCGATGTCGAAGAAGCGATTGTCGCTCTGGCTGCGAACCTGTTCCGCGCGATCGAGCGCCACCGCCCACATCTCCGCCTCGCGCCGGCCGATCGCTTCGGGATCGGCGCGTTCGCCCGCGAAGACGCGCTGCGCGGCGAGGATCAGGTTGCAGATCGACGGTAGCGCCTCGACCGGATCGCGATGCGTCTGGACGATCATCGCGTCGGGGAAGACATCCAGCACCTCGCGCAGCGAGAAGAGGTCCGTCGGGTTCTTGAGCAGCCAGCGCCGGTCGTCATCCTTACCGATCAGCCGCAGCACATCGGCCAGCCAGCGGTAGCTGTCCCTGTCGTCGCGATCGCGATACCAGCCGTCATAGCGCGGCACCGGCCACATCGACGGCCACATGTTGCTGGCGAAGCCGGTGGCGAGGATGAACAGCGATTCCTCGATCCCCTCGGCCGACATCATATGGTCGTCGAGCATTTCCGGCGCGCTGGCGATGAAGGCTGCGATCCCCTCGGAGACGGCACGGTACTGCGGGATGCTCGGCCACTGGCCGCGCGGCGGGCGCGGCATCGGCGCGACGGTCAACCAATGCTCGGGGCCCTGGAACTGCGGATCGAGCGAAAGCAGCTGGTGGAGCGCGGTGGTGCCCGAGCGGACCAGTCCGGCTATGATCAGCGGCTGGCGGATCGGCATCGCCAGCACATCGGCATGCCGCCGCAGTCCGTCGACCGCCATGGCGCGGGCATCGAGGAACTGGCCGATCCGGAAGGCGGTCGCCTGGACGAAGGGTTCGGCTAGATCGAGCGCGCGGATGTCGGCGAGCAGCAGGTCCAGCCCTTCGCGGAAAGCGGGATCGCCGAAGTCGGACAGGCCGGTCCGCGCCGCCGACGCGGCCAGCATCGCTTCGGGCCGCAGCGGATCGTGCAGGGTCATGCCGCGGCCCAGGGGTCGATATGGACCTTGGTCTGGCTCGATCCGGTGCGCAGGGCCTCGAACGCGGCGGGCAGCGCGTCGAGCCCGATCGTGTCGGTGATCATCATGCGCGGCGCCACATGGCCGGCGTCGAGGGCGTCGGCGCAGTGCTGGAACTCGCGCAGATCATAGGCGAAGGAGAATTTCATCGTCACCTGCTTCCAGGTGGCAAGCGAAGGGATGATCGGATCGGGGCTGCCGCAGAAGCCGAGCGAGACGATCATGCCACCGGGCCGCACCAGTTCGACCGCCTTCTGCATCAGGCCGACCGCGCCGGCGCATTCGAGCACGACGTCGGGCATGCAGCCCAGCGCCGCCGCCAGACGATCGCCCTCTCCATCGCCGAACGCTTCGAACGCATCCGCGCCCATCGCTGTGGCGAGATCGGCCCGGCGCGCCGAGCGCGACATGGCGACGACCCGGCCGGCGCCGAGCAGCCGCGCCCAATAGATCGACGCGAGGCCCACCGCGCCCGCCCCGAGCACGACGACCTTCGCCCCCGGCTTCAGACCGGCGAGCGCGGCGCCGCGCAGTCCCACCGCCAGCGGCTCGACCAATGCTCCGTCGGCCATCGACAGCGTCTCGGGCAGATGGATCGCGGCGGGCGTGTAGATCCGCATATATTCGCCGAACCCGCCGATCATCCCCGCCATTGCCGCGCAACCGAGCGGGAAGCCCGCAAGGCAGGCGCCGCATTGGCCGCAGCCCCGCGCCGGCATCGCCGAGACACGCTGGCCCACCTTCAGGTTGGACACATCCTTGCCGATCGCAACCACCTCACCGGCATATTCATGGCCAAGCGTGGTGCCCGCCGGATAATCGGCATAGCCACCCGAGGTCATGCTGATATCGGACCCGCAGATGCCGCAGCGGCACACCTTGATCACCGCTTCGCCGGGGCCGGGTTCGGGATCGGGCAATTGCTCGATCGTCATCGGCTTGCCAGCGCCGTGGAAAATGGCGGCCCGCATCGTCCCTCCTTTCGCGCCTTTACGGCGTCCCATGGTGCGGCGATGTGGCCGCGCCACGCGCCTTCGTGCAAGATGACCGGCCAAGGGATCGCACCTATGATGTCGCCGCTACATAGCAGGACGAGGCCGCCGCGCCGGAACTAGGAGAAGACAATGATCGCGATCCGCTTCGTCAGCGCCCGGGGAGAGGCAATGAGCGTCGCCGCCGACAGCGGCTTCTCGCTGATGGAGGTCGCCAAGCGCAACGGCATCCCCGGCATTGTCGCCGAATGCGGCGGCGCCTGCGCCTGCGCGACATGCCACGTCCATATCGATCCCGCCTGGCTGGAAGCGGTGGGCGATCCCACCCCCGGCGAAGCGGACATGCTGGATTTCGCCCATGACCGCCGCCCCGACTCGCGGCTGTCCTGCCAGATCCGGATCACCCCGTCGCTGGACGGCCTGATCGTCCATGTGCCGGAGCGACAGGGCTGAGCGGCGCGGTGCCGCCAGCAGCCGTCGCGTCCCGCATCGAACCGGCACCAGCCGCTCTCCAAATCGAAGAAAAATGGCAGGCGTAGCGGAGACAGATATCGCTATGAAGTGACCGCTATCATTTTTAAGGAGGATTCCTTATTCCAAACATCTCATAGTAGAGCCCCCGATGTTGCAAGCGGATTTTCTCTTCCGAGGAGAGAGTAGAGACGCGGGATCGCATACACGATTGCTGGGGCCGATCTGCCCAACCATTGTCGGCGCGGCACTCCGGAACTGTTAGATTGCGCTCCATCCCATCAAGCAGACGCCGACTTTCAACGGCCATCCAAGAAGAGGGAGGGGACATGAAAAAGCATCTCTATGCGGCCGGCATGACGGCCATCGCACTCGTCGCCATCTTGCCGGGCGGGGCCCAGGCGCAGACCGCCGCTCCGGCCACCGACCCGGCGATCAGCACCATCGACGACATCGTCGTCACCGCCCGCCGTCGCAACGAGCGGCTCCAGGAGGTTCCGCTTGCGGTAAGCGCGGTCTCCGCCGCCGCGCTGGAACGCGCGAATATCCAGAATGTCGCGCAACTCAGCCGGCTTGTGCCCAGCCTCACCTCGGTGCCCGGCCAGGGCGGCAGCCGCTCGCTGCCCAATTTCTCGATCCGCGGCCTGTCGCAGCAGGAGCTGACGATCCTCGCCGACCAGTCGGTGTCGACCTATATCGGCGACATCGTCGCGGCGCGCACCCAGGGCATCAACAGCACGCTGTTCGACATCGCCTCGGTCGAGGTGCTGCGCGGCCCGCAGGGCACGCTGTTCGGCCGTAACACAACGGGCGGCGCGATCATCATCCGCCCCGCGCGGCCGACCGACGAGTTCGAAGGCCGGGTCGGCGTGACCGTCGGCAACCTCGACACCTTCAATGTCGAGGGCATGGTCAACGTGCCGCTGACGCCGAACGTCGCTATCCGCATCGCCGGCCAGCGCCAGCGCGACGACGGTTTCGTCTATGACGAGATACTGGGCCGCAACGTCAACGACACCAGGCAGGAGGGGGTGCGCGCCTCGCTGCTGCTGCACAATGACGCGGGCCTCGAATCGCTGACCGTCTATAATTATTTCCATGAGAATGACGGCGGCACGGCGAGCTTCCTGCAGAATGTCCGCGCCACCGGCTCGCTCAATGGCGCGGCGGTGCGCACCGCGCGCGGCTATCGCCCGCTGGAGCAGTTGCTGACCGAGCAGCGCGCGCGTGGCATCTACCGCATCGCCAATGGTTCGCCGATCTTCACCCGGGTCGAGACCCATGATGTCGCCAACACCACCAGCGCCGATCTATCCGAACAGATCAAGATAAAGAACATCATCGGCTACCGCCGCGTGAAGGATCACATCTTCGACGATATGGACGGCACGTCCAACTCGCTTCACCCGCAGGAGCGCATCGACCGTGCCCGGCAATTCTCGGAAGAACTGCAACTGCTTGGCGATACCGGCAGCCTGAACTGGATCACCGGCCTCTATTATTTCCGGGAGAAGGGCCGCAACCAAGGCATTTCGGCGGTGGGCGCGGTCGATCCGGGGCTGATCGAGCCGAACAACGTCGCCGCCTTCCCCGGCACCGCCTTCAGCAACACCGATACGGCCGCGCGCAACAGCAGCTATGCGGCCTTCGCGCAGGGCACCTACCGCTTCGGCGGATCGATGGAGGGGCTGAGCCTCACCGCGGGCATCCGCTACAATCGCGACAAGCGCCAGGCGACGATCCGCAACCGCACCGCCACCGCCTGCCGCTTCACCCGCGATCTCGACAACAATCCGGCCACGCCGGAGACGGCGGTGCCGCTCGCGCAGTGCCAGCTCGACGTCAGCGATACCTTCTCCGAGGTCACCTACAATCTCAGCCTCGAATATAAGATCGCCACCGACAAGCTGGTCTATATCGCGCATCGCCATGGCTACCGCACCGGCGGCTTCGGCGCGCGCGCCGGGACCGAGGCGGGCCTGCGCCGAACCTTCTCGCCCGAGACGGTCGACGATATCGAGATCGGCGTGAAGGCCGACTGGCGGATGGGCGACGCCTTCCTGCGCACCAACTTCGCCGGCTATTATGCGAAGTACAAGGACATCCAGCGGCTGCTGACCGATCCGCTGGCGGTGCCCCCGACCACGGTGACCACCAATGCCGGGCGGGCGCGGATCTGGGGCATCGAGGCGGATATATTGTTCCGCCCGGTAAAGATGATCGAACTGACCGCGAACTACGCCTATACCAACGCCGAGTTCACGAAGTTCATCTATCCGGACGGCACCGATCATTCGAACGATCCGTTCGCCCGCGCGCCGCGCAACGTCTATACGCTGGGCGCCCGCGTGATCGCCCCGCTGGCCGATGGACAGGGCAACGCCTCTGCCGGGATCAGCTATTATCACACCGACGGCTATAGCGGGAACGACACCTTCGTGCGCGGCTATACCGACGTGAAGGGCTATAATCTCCTGAACCTGGATGCGAGCTGGAACCGGGTGATGGGTTCGGCCTTCGACGTGGCGCTGTTCGTCAACAACGTCACCAGGAAGAAGTATGACTTCCTGCTGATCAACCTCGACAGCCTTGGCTACACCAGCCACACGCCAGGCCTGCCGCGCACCTATGGCGCGACCGTGCGGGTCCATTTCTGAGATCGCCGCATGCTGCGGTGATGCCTGAGCTGCGCCCGCCCCCACCGCCGGAGATGGTCATGGCGGCGGGGCCGGGTGCGGCAGTCCTCTCCCAAGGAGGCATATTGGGGGCCCGACGGGCGGCGCCGGACGGCGACCGATCGTCGGGCCCTTCCTTTCAGAAGCGGGGTACCGTGTCGAACAGGCTCATGCCGCCCGCGCCGGGCTGCATATATTCGACGAAATGGCCGAGATCGTCGCGGCGATCGAGATAGACATAGCGCATCAGCCCGCCGAAATCACCGCGCACCGGCATTGCCGTGCCCGAGACATCCGCCTCGTCCAGCACCGCATCCCATGCGGCATCGCTGTCAAGCAGGCAGCCGATATGGTGGAGCCGCAGCCCGCAGCCGGGCGGCAGCATCGCCCGATAGACGTCGTCGGCGCCGCCCGCCGGGGCGATCAACTCAATCTGGACCGGCCCGACGAACGCCAGCGCGAAATGACAGTGCGCGGTGCCGCACACGGTTTCGATCGGGACATCGCGATTGACCTGCATCCTCGGAACGGCGAAGCGCGCCTCCGCCAGCTTCACGGCGGCATCGATATCGGCCGTGACATAGGCAGTCTGGAAGATGTTGAACGGACTCACGCCGCCAATCCCGGCGCCTTGTGCAGCAGGCCGCCCCTGACGATGGCCAGCAGCCGGTCGTGCTGGGCAAGCAGCCCGGGATCGGCCAGCGGATCGCCCTCGACCAGCAGCAGATCGGCGGGTGCCCCCTCGGCGATCCGACCCGCGCCCTGGCCCATCAGATCGCCGCCATGCAGGGTCGCGGCAGTCAGCGCCTCGCGCGGCGAATAGCCGAGATAGGTGACGAAATGCTCCACGTCGCGAGCGTTGGTGCCATTGGGCTGCCAGGCGAGGCCATAATCGCCGCCAATCACGGCACGCACTCCCCGCCGCCGCAGCGCGCCATGCGTCTCGATATTGGCGGCCATCGCCGCCTCTACTCCCATCCGGTCGAGCGTCGCCCGGTCGAACGGGCTGTCATGGAGCAGGCTGTGATAATAGCCGATCGTCGGCGCGACGAATACGCGGTCACGGGCCGCCTCGAGCATGTCGAGCGCCTCCTGGTCGGCGAAATCGGCATGGTTGATCAGGGTCGCCCCGGCGCGCAGCGCCCGCTTGATCGATTCCGCCGAGCGGGCGTGCGCGCTGATCGGCAGGCCGAGCGCCGCCGCGGCCTCGCCGATCGCCTGCATCTCATCCTCGGCCAGGGTGGTGGTGCGCCCCGACGGACGCGGGAAGAAATCGTCGCCCGAGACATTGACCTTCACGATATCGACGCCCTCGCGATAGCCGATCCGCACGGCGCGGCGGCACGCCTCGGGCCCGTCGACCACCATCGCCGCGACGTCACGCCCCTGGTGGAACTGCGTCGTGTCGTTGAGACCGCCTGTTGCGGTGAGGGTGGGTGTCGAGGCCATCAGGCGCGGACCGGGGATGCGTCCGGCCTCGATCTCGTTGCGGATCACGACCTCCGACCGCAGCTTGGGCGACCCCGCCCCGACCACCCCGGTGAACCCGGCGTCTAGCAGGGTGCGGACATTGTGCATCGTGATCAGCACCGTCTCCTCGGGCGGCGTGTCCTCGATCTGATAGGCATAGGTGACGACGGGAAAGCTGAGATGGCCATGCGCGTCGACCATTCCCGGGATGAGCGTCGCCCCGGCACCATCGATGCGCCGCGCGCCTTCGCACCACCCGGCAGGGATCGTCCCCAGCGCGACGATCGCCCCGTGCTCGATCAGCACATCGGCAGCGAAGGCTGCGTCGGCAAGCCCGTCCCAGACCTTCGCGCCCGCAATCAACAGCTTCATCGGTCCTCTCCCGTACAACCGGCGCGACCCTATCATGCCGGGGCGGGAAGGCAGCGGGATTGGGCATCACGCCCCATCTCATCGCCTATCTGATCAGCGGAAACGGGCCCGGCCGGCCGGGGCGTCAGCGGGTCAGCGCCCGCCTCGACCGGCAGCGGATCGGGAGCAAGGCGGGGCCGACGCGGGCCGGCGCCCTGCCCTCGGTGCCGTGGCACAACCCACAGCCTCGATTTCTATATCGAAGATTTCCTCGCCTGGTCAGAAGCCCTGCACTTCGGGCAATCTTACAACCATCCCGTCAAGCTCGGCGCGGATATTGATTTGACAACTCAGCCGGCTTTCAGCGCGGCGGTCCTCAACCATCTCAAGCAATTCGCGCTCAGTCGGTCCGGCCTCGCCCGCCACCGCAGTCCAGTCCCGGTCGATATAGATATGGCAGGTTGCGCACGCTCCCGCACCGCCGCACTCCGCTTCGATGCCGGGCACGTCATTGTCCAACGCCACTTCCATGACAGTGTAGCCGTCATCGGCCTCGACCGGGTGCTCGGTTCCATCGAATTCAACGAACGTAATTCTTGCCATGTCGCGATTCTCTACTTGTATCGAAGCAGCGTCAGCCGAAGGACCGGCCAGCACCTTGCGATCGGTTCTTGTGGGCGTCAGGGCATTGCCGCCATGATCGTGTCGAAACGCCCTTCGACCATCGGGATCAGCGTCCGGTTGTCTTGCGTCAACGGCACGAAATAAGGCGCGTTCGCAATGACGGCGTCGCGGCCCCCCAATCCCAACTCGTCCGGATCCGGCGCTCCGGCTTGGTCGGACAATCCAGCGGGAGGCACCCCAAGGGACCAAAGTTCAGTTTCATGCCTGGCGACGCAACAGCTTGCCCGGCAGGGCGCCGGTGTGCGCCCCGCGTTCGATGGTGACCTCGCCCCCGACAATCGTCGCGAGCATTCCATCGGCCCGTGATTCTAGCCGGGGCGCTCCGGTCGGCAGGTCATGGAGCAGGACCGGCAGCGTCGGGGTAATTCGACCCGGATCGAAGATATTGATATCTGCCGCCAGACCCTCGCGAAGCAAGCCACGGTCGGTGAAGCCCCAGGCCTGGGCGGGCGCGAGCGTCACCATACGCACCGCTTCTTCAAGCGTGAACTCCTGCCGCTGACGCACCCAGTGCGACAACAGATAGGTCTGCAGCGAACATTCCTGCTGCGTGACATGGGCGCCAGCGTCCGAGAAGGTCATCACGCAATGGGGATGGCGCATCGCATCGATCAGCGCCTTGTCATCCCAGCGCATCCCAGGCTGGTAGAAGAATTGCTGCAGGTCGGTCTCGACCGCGAGATCGATGAACAGCTCGATTGGGTCCACGCCGCGTTGCGCGGCCATATCATGCATCGTCGGATTGGGCGGCAGTGCATTCTGCCACACCACCATTTGCTCGAAGTCCGGTGGCTTGGGAATGTCGGCGGCCGCCGACGTTGGAAAAACCGCGTGCTTCGCCGAGTTCACCAGTGCGGAGCGCAGCGCGGGATCCTTGAGCGCCTGACGTTGCTGCTCCAAAGGCAGCGAACGAACCTTCTTCCACTCGGGTATCCAGTCATAGGGCGTCTGCGTCAGAAAGGACCACAGCAGGTAGATGCCGCGGCTGTGCGACTGGCCGATCAGCTTACCGCCGGCGGCCGCCGCGCGATCCAGCAGGGGCAACTCCTCGGCGGTCACTTCCGGCAGCGGGATCAGACCCCAGGTGATCGTCGCGCCGCTGGCGACGGACAATTGCAGCAATTCCTCATGGAAGCGGCGGCGCACGTCCAATTCGCCAAAGCGCGACGCACTTGGCGGAGCCAGCTCGAACATTCTCCGGCCGAATTTTCCCATCGCCATGACAAGGCTGCGAACCTCGCCCCAGTCGGCAAGGCGCGATGCGACGGGGCGGTCGTCGGACGTCAGATGCCCCTCCCCGCGCGAAGTCGTAAAACCGATTGCCCCCGCCGCCAGCGCGTCCTCCAACTCACGCCGCATGAGCGCGAGTTCGTCGTCATTCGATGTCCGCTCGAATGCGTCCTCGCCCATGACGAATGTCCGCAGCGCGGAATGGCCAATATTCGCCGCATAGTTGATCCCCTTGGGGAGGGTATCGACCACATCCAGATATTCGCGAAAGGTCGTCCAGCGCCAGTCGATGCCGGCCTCCATCGCCGCGCACGAAATATCTTCGGCGCGCTCGAGATTCCGCACGACCAGCGCGCGCCGCGCCTTGGAGCTGGGCGCGAGCGTGAAGCCGCAGTTGCCCATCACGGCCGTGGTGATCCCCTGCCAGCAGGAAGACGAGCCGAGGGGGTCCCAATGCATCTGCGCGTCAAGGTGCGTGTGCCCGTCGATGAAGCCCGGCGTCACGACATGGCCATCGGCGTTCAGCTCACGCCTGGCCACGCCGGAAATAGTGCCGACCTGGGCGATGCGGCCGTCCTGGACCGCCACGTCGGCGTGATAGCCCGGCCGCCCCGAGCCATCGACCACCGTCCCGCCGCGAATGATGAGGTCGTACATCTAAGCTCCGTTTCCTTCCTGGTCGATCGGGGCAATCCTGCAGGCTGCTTGACGGCCAGACCGGCCCGACACGCATCCTGCCGCCGTCCGCGTGTTCAGGCCCGTGCCTGGGAGGCGAGATCGCGCAATATTTCGGCGTAATTCAGCATTTCCGCCTCCGCCATCGCGCCCCGCTGCTCGATGCCGACCGCCAGCCATTGCTCCTTGCGATCGAGCGTCACCGCGACTCCGGTCCACGAACTGTCGGCACCCTCGCCAGCAAACCAGCCGCGCTGCCGGCCCAACTGCAACTCAGCGAGCAGCGCTGGCGCCTGAACGAGTGGCTCGTGCTCCGCGCGCTCTCCGTTGATGCGCCAGGTCAGCTGCGAGACGTGCTTGTCATCATGCCGTGCGAGAAGCGCCTTGCCGAGAGCCGTGCGCGCGAGCGCGCAATGCCGCCCGACATGGATGCACTCGCCCTCTCCCGCCCCCCTTTGCGGCCGGTTCACATAGATATATTGCGCGTGCAAACCATTGATGGTTCCAATAACGACCGTTTGGCCGGTCCGCAGCGCGACCGCGTCGGCATGCATCAACAGTTCACCCTGGCGCACGATCGTTGGATCGACCCAGTTGCCGAGCAGCGACACGCGGCGCGTGGGATAGTAGGTCCGCCGATGGCGATCGTTCTGAAGATAGCCGAGATGAACCAGGCTGCGCAGCAGAACCGAGGTGCTGGATTGCGGACACCCAAGCGCCCGCGAGATTTCGGAAACGCACGCCTCGCGCTGCACCGCATCGAAATATTCGAGGATCTGTAACGCCCGGCCCGCCGACTTGACGACCGAGGCATCGGCAACCGCAGTTCGCGGCGGTACCGAGGCAGGGACTGCGTGAGCCTTTGCCATGAAGCTCTCCTCTCCAACCGACTAGGCGCCGTTTGATTCGAAAAAAAACCTACTCGTTAGAATGTTCGCTGTAAAGTATCGTTTTCCGGTCGCATCGGCTCATCTTGTGTAGCGGTAGATGGGCGAAGCCTGAGGTCGACAACTGCTGCTACAGCAAGCATCGATGCGGCGGCTCGTGGCCCGCAACTCCGCTGAGGAGCCACTGCACCATCACCAGCGACCTCGAAGTCAATGCCCGCGCGGCGGCAGGCTCAGCTTTGTGTCAAACCCCGTACGCAGTAGTCGGCGAGCGCAGCGGCAATCTGTTCCACCGCATCGAGCGGATCATCGCGATCCTCTTCATACCAATTCGCCACATAATTGAGGGCACCGAGCAGCGGCTTACTGGCGAACCGAGGCTCCACCGGTCGAAACTCGCCCGCCTCCACTCCTTTCGCGATCACTCGGACGAACAGGTCCTCATACTCGTCGCGGAGCTCATTCACCCGCTGGCGGGCGGCCTCCTGATAGGGAGCCGACACGGACAGCAGAAAGCGGTTGAGACCGAGCATCGTGGCCTTCTGGTAGTTGATCCTGGTCATAACCTCGATCGCATGCGCGAAGCACATCTCCCGAACGCGCTGCACGGGACCGAGGTCTGGCCGGGCTGCTATGCTGCCGACGCGATCGATCAAGATTCGAAGGGATTCAAGATGGAGGTCGAGAAATATATCCGCCTTGGACCTATAATAATGATAGATCCTGCCCTTGCTCGCACCGAGCACATCCGCGACATCATCAATGGATGTTGCCTCGAATCCGCGTGCGTTGAACGCAATTGCTGCCGCCTTGAGGATATCCGCGCGAGCCTCATCGGACGCACCTGGCCGATCGACCAGAAGTGATGGTACGTTGCTTGCACCAGAATTCGCCGGTTCAGTCATGATTTAGTGACAGACCCCTGATCCTGCCCAGGATATGCTTTTCACCCGCCGCGTCAATTCGCGGCCCCTATCCTTGCGTGCGCGCAAATGCAATTTGCCACATCCGTGATGGGTGAACATAGCGCGGAGCGCTTTGGGACCAGATCGGCATCGCCCGGCTGCAACATCGGTTGCATGCAGGCAACGCCCCATTTAGGAAATCCGCCCTCAACCTGGTTCAAAGCGCCGCGATGCGCGTCTTCGATGCCGTCCCAATGGATGCCTGGAGTGACTATGCGATCTCCTGCCTCACGCAAGAAAAAGCCTGCGCTGACACCGCTCTGGGAATCAGAAGCGCGATCGAGCCCCAAGATGGAAGGACGGGCGCTCGTACTCGAAGCAGCCGCCACCGCCTTTTATGAGCGTGGCTACGCAGGCACCACGTTGGATCATGTGGCCACGATTTTGGGGACGACCAAGGGCCAAATCTATCACTATTACCGGAGCAAGCTGGATTTATACTTCGACGTGGCGGTCGGCGCCTTTTTCATGATCAACGAACGGATCTATCCGCTCGCAGAAGCGAAGGGGGTGCCTGCCGCCCAGCGGCTGCACGACGTGTTCCGCGCGTTCGCGACGGAGCTCATGGAACACTATCCGTTTCACCGCGTGGCGCTGGAGGCGACTCAGTTCAAGTTGATTGGCCGTGGATCAGCGGCGCAGGAGCGGCCGCTCGCGCGGATCAATGCACTGCGTAAGCAGCTCGAAATTCTAATCAATGCGTTGATCGAGGAAGCGGCGGCCGACGGCGTTTGCCAGATCCCTTCGATCCAACTTGCGATGAGAGGCGGGCTGGGATCGCTCGCCTGGCTGATCGTGTGGTTCGACCCGAAGCAATCGAACAGCGCCGAAGAGCGCGATGCCATCGCAATGCGGATCGCCGACTTCGTCGTTGCCGGGCTCGGTTGCCGGAGCAGCGCCCTCACAAACTCGTTCGCGGCAGAAACTGCAGCGCCGCCGGCGGCGCATCGAGGATGACGCCGCAACCTGCCTTGCACGCCCATCGGCCATTGTCGGCGCCATAGCCGCCTTCGAGTTGCCACCATCCTTGATTGTGCCGGCAGCACGCATCGCACACGCACAGCTGCCGCTCGCCACAGGCATGAACGCCTGTCCCGCCACATTTGACACATTGCCGATCGGCGTTCATCGCGGCGCTGACAAGCGCGTCCTGGCGTGGCTCCGGGCGCCGATGCGCCAGCACGACAGCTTCCGGATCGATACCCTTGCCTGCCGGCATCTCGATTTCGGGGCCCAACAGCGCATAATAGCTGTTGCGAGTCTCCGCGATCTTGAAACTTCCATGCTCCGTGATTTGGATGATCCCGGAGGTATGGAGCACATTGCCGGAGAATTCCGGATGCGAAAGATGGACGATGCAGTCACCCCAAATGACCGGCAAGGCGCCATGACGGGCTTGCCGGACCCGCATCCAGGTGCGGAAAATCCCATTAAGCTGCTTCGTCATCTCATCGCGGCATATCTGGATGCCCACCGGGTGCGCTAAGCTGCCCGATCCCGCTGATATTCGACGACGTCCTCAAGCGTGGCCCGCGGCAGCGGTGAGCGCTGCTGCTCGGTGCCGATATAGAAGATGCCGACAACCGAATCCTCGTCCGCCAAGCCTAATCCGGCGCGCACGGCCGGATGATATGCAGCCGCCCCGGTCTTCCATGCGACGCCGAAACCGAGTGCGTTGGCCGCCAGCATGAGGTGCGCTCCGGCAGCAGCCACTGCTGCCTGTTGCTCGACGACCGGCACCTTGTGTCCGATAACCGGCTTGCAGACGAGCGCAACAACCGTGGGCGCCCGCAACGCCTTCTCGCGCGCCTTTTCGAGTTCCGCCGCTTCAGCCCCCGGCTTGTCGGCCTGCACCTGGGCTGCCATCAGATCGCCCAACCGCTCTCGGCCGGCGCCTTCGAACACGATGAACCGCCACGGCCGCAGCCGCCCGTGATCGGCCGCTGTCACGGCCGCCGAGAGGATCTGCTCCAACTGGGTACCGGACGGCCCGGGCTCAGCAAACTTGAGCGCGGATGCCCGGCGCAGCAGAAGATCGACGACCTCGTTCGGAGTGCCGCTCATTGGCGCGCCTTCTCGCGGGCGGCCAGCGCCGCATCGACCTCTTCCAGCGTGTAGGTCCTGGCGTCAGGCGTCGTGATCCGCACATTGGTACGCCCGATCTGCGCAAATCGGCGGCCATGTAAAACGGCATCGCGTGATGTGCACGCCATCACCAAGGTCGAACCACATCCATCGAAGGTGACATTATAGTAACAAAGCCCCATAACGATCCAAATCCCATCGGTGCGAGCATTGGCTGACGGTATGCCCATAAATGTTTGCGGCGCACGAGGCCATGCGCCCGACCCTTTCGTGGGCAGATAATACATCCCTGATAATTTTCTGCTCCAATGCATCGAGCACGAAGCCGGTATGCGCGGTGCGGCTGACGCACCGACTTGGCTACGCCCGCCAGGGCGAAAAATCAGGCTTCCTCTTTTCCAGAAAAGCGGAGGTGCCTTCCTCCTGTTCTCCAGTTTCAAAAAAATTCGGCGCCACGGTATCGATCACTTCCATAATGCCAGTGCGATCGACGATTTTGCCGAACGAGTATTTGATCGTCTTCAAGGAGGTCGGGCTCATCTGAAGCAATTCATCGCACCACCGTGCCACTTCTTCATCGAGCTTCTCCTTCGGAACCACAGAGTTCACGAGTCCCCACTCCAGCATCTGCGTCGCCGTGTATCGCCGGCAGAGCATCCACAGTTCTCGTGCGCGCTTATGCCCAATAATGCCGGCGACGTGCGCAACGGGATAGCCGCCGGCGGGCGACCCCACGCGCGGGCCGTTCTGGCCAAAAATCGAATGTTCGGCGGCGATCGTGAAGTCGCAGCAATACGCTATGTGGTTGCCAGCGCCGATCGCATAGCCGTTTACACGCGCGATGACCGGCTTGGGACAATCAAGGATGAGATTGCCCAATTGCCAGTCCAGTGATTTCATGCCCCCGGCATTCTCCCACTCGATGTCCCCGCCGGCACAGAAGGCGCGCTCGCCCTCACCGGTCAGCACCAAAACCCCCACATTTCGATCTGCGGCGCTTTGCTTGAACGCTGCCTCCAGTTCGTCGATGGTCTCTCCTCGAATAGCGTTGAGCTTTTTAGGCCGATTGATTGTGATCGTCTGAACGCCGTTTGCTGACGCCACCACGATGTCCTGGAACGACATGCTTCCGTCCTTTCATTTGCCAACCAGTGCGATCTGCTCTCTCGCCAGATTCTTGTGAGGCCGGACTAAATGTGGGCGACAGGCGAAGCGGCAGATTTTAAGCAACCTAGAGCAGTTTTTTAGTTAGACGTATTCTGCTCCCGCTCTAGCCTCCTGAGACGATCCTCGGTGTCTTTCAACATTCGCTCGAGCGCAGCTACCGTCGCCCGGCAGGTCGTTGTCGCCACGCATAACGAAGGTGTCGAACATGTTTCTGCTGCGAAGCCGAACTGCGGGCAGGTAAGCCGATATCTCCAAGCGCCGAGACGGTTGCGCAGCCCGTGCTGATCAGCCCGCGACTGCTCGTTCGCGCCCCTTCCAATAGGGCGCGCGCAACGACCGGCGCAGTACCTTGCCCACCGGGCTGCGCGGCAGCGGATCCGTGGTGACGATCACCTGCGACGGCTTCTTGTACGAGCCGAGCCGCTCCTTGCAGAGCTCGATGATCTCTTCCTCGTCCACCCGCTCGCCCTCGGCGACCACGCACACCGCGATGGGCGTCTCCCCCCAGCGCTCGTCGGGAACGCCGACGACGGCCACCTCGATGATCGCCGGATGAGAAGCGATCACGTTCTCGAGCTCGGCCGGCCAGATGTTGAACCCTCCCGAGATGATCATGTCGGCGAGGCGGTCGATGACGTAGAGGTAGCCGTGCTCGTCGAGCTTGCCGATGTCGCCGGTCAGGACCCAGCCCTCGTGGATCTTCGCCGCCGTCGCCTCGGGGTCGTTCCAGAACTCGCTCATCTGGCCGTCGGTCTTCGCCGCGATCTCCCCTTCTTCGCCGATCGCGAGCGGCTCGTGAGTCTCGACGTCGAGGATCGCGAGCTCAGCGAAGGGGAAGGCACGTCCGGCTGATCGAATGGGCTGCGAGCCCGGAATTTCGCCGAAAAGCTCCCGTGGCCCGATCATGGTGACGGGGAAGACCTCACTCTGCCCGTAAACCTGGTAGATGACGTCGCCGAAGACCGAGCGAGCGTGGTGCAACGCGGCCTCGCCCGAGGGAGAGCCCGCGATCCCGATGCATTTGAGCGCCGACCAGTCCCGTCCGGCGGCCGAAGGGTGTCGGGCGAGCATCCCCAGCATCGTCGGTACGAGGAACATGAAGGCGACCCGCTCGCGCTCCATGATGTCGAGCACCTTCGGAACGTCGAATCCCTCGAGCAGGATGTTGCGGCCGCCCACGGACCACGGTGGAATGAAGAAGTACCCCGACCCATGCGAGATCGCCGCAGCGTGCAGGGCCGTATCGCCGAGCTCGACCGGCGGGAAGCCGTAGAACCAGTCCCGCTCCGCGTCGAGGAACTGCCTGTGAGAGAAGGGCACGCCCTTCGACTTGCCCGTCGTGCCGGCGGTGTGGCGGATGAGGTAGAGATCGTCCGGCGAGATCGCGACCTGTGGGTCGACCGGCGACGCGGCCTGGAGCAAGCCGACGTACCTGGAGTCGCGCACCAGGATCTGCTCCAGGGTGGGAATCTCCTGTTCCAACCCGGCGACCTCTGGCAGGCGGTGCTCCGCAACGACCAGCATCCTCGAACCCGTGTGTCCAATCATGTGGGCGTGGCTCTCCCGCGAGTTGCGGGCATACAACGGCACCCGGACGAAGTTGCCGACCGCGGTCGCCACGAAGAAGTCCACGGACTCCAGGCAGTTGTCCTCGAGGACCGCGATCCGGTCACCCGGGCGCATCCCGGCCTCGATCATGACGTTCGCCAGCCGGACTCCGCGTTCCCAGGCCTCCGAGTAGCTCAGGCGGCGGTCTCCGGCGAGGACAGCCTCACGGTCGCCCCACTGTTCCACCGTTCGCCGCATCATCGTGCGAACGTCCATCAGGTACCTCTCCTCACTCAATGCATCTGGCGCTCACGCGCTCCTCTCGACGAGCGCGCCGGCCGCCTCCTAACACCCGACGATCAAGCCCTCTCCGCGGCCTTCCGGAAGTTCTCGGAAGCCTTGCCGATGTGATCCGCCACGAGGACCGGACGGTCGGCGCTTGGAACGACGCCATACGCCGCACCGAGCGCGAGCCGGATGTCGGCCCATGACCTGCGGTTCGCGGGGACGACCTGGCCGCCCACGACCAGATCCGGCGCAACATCGGGGTTCGCTTCGTCCATTATCCGGGCGATCTCGGCCCAATAGTTGATCTCTTCCTGCGCGGGCGTGAACACCCGGTTGACGATTTCAATATGGCCCGGAAGCGGCATGACCATCATTCCGTAATATCCGATGTTGCGAGTCTTCACCGCGAAGTTCTCGAGTCCTTCGTCATCATTCGTCGGATTCCACAACCCCGACATCGGGTAGCGGACGCCCGCCGCCCTCGCGTCGATGAGCACCTTCTGGCGAATGTAGAGCGACTCTTCCATGTCGCGGGTCCACTGGTAGCCGATGGACCGCACCGGATCGCCATGCTGGTTGACGCACGCCCCCATGTGGACGATCCGCGGCGACGCCAACGCGACGTCGTAGGCCGATCGGAGCGAATGTGCGGTTTCGAGGAGCGGCAGGATCTTCACACTGCCTTCCTCCATCCCCTTCTTCCGCTCGAACAAGGTCAGAAGGCGATCCAGGATCAAGACCTCTTCCACCTTCTCGATCTTCGGGAGGGCAACGGCATACAATTCGGGGCAGACCATCGCGTCCAGATCGTCGAGGAGTTCGGGCGCGCCCATCCTGTTCACCCGCACGAAGATCGTCTTTTCGCTCCCTCGCTCGTCCAGGATCTTGCGGATGTTCACCCGTGCGTTTGCCACCTTGTGGCGAGGAACATGGTCCTCAAGATCGAAGAACACGGCATCTGCGCCGAGGTCGAACGCGGCGCGAAGGTGATCGATATCGTCACCCTCGTCAACATAGATCGCTAACGTCCGGAGCGGCCGCTGCTCGCGTCCCATGGTATTCCCCTTCCCTACTATTTTATCGGACTGCCGGCGAGTGGTCGGTCCACTCGCCGGTCACAAGATCCGACAGCTCAGAACCCGTACAGGTCCGCCGCGTTCTGATAGAGCATCTTGTCCCGAGCCACCGGATCGACCCCGGCAAGCAGCTTTTGGACAAAAGCCTGCGTGTTCGGGAAGGTGCTGACGCTGTGCGGGAAATCGGTCTGGAACATCAGCGTTTCCGTGCCGATCATATCGTGGAAGCGGGCAACAACGTGATCACGCATGAACGCCGCCTTCACGTTGCGCTGCCAATAGTAGCTCGGCGGATGATCACTGCGGGTATCGAAGCCCTGATATTCGATTCCGCGGTGCCGGTGGAACTCGAAGTCGGCGCTTTCCAGCATCAACGGCGCCCAGCTTACCTCATTCTCCGCCGAGACGAAGAGCAGATCCGGGAACGCATCGAACGTGCCGCCCATCAGCATCCCCAGAAGCGGACGCTGGATGCGGTCGACACGCAGCAAGGACCAAATCGGGTCACGCCCCTTCGCGTTGTTGAACGAGTTCCGCTTGTCACGCGACGTTGCGGAGTGGAAGTGCGCGGGCATATTGCACTCAACGGCGGCCTGCCACATCGGGTAGTAATGCTTGGAGGAATAGGGCTGATAGGCTTCACCCTGCACCGTCGCCAGCATGAAGCCCGAGAGGCCGAGCTTGTGAACGCGCCGGATTTCCTGAGCAGCCAGCTCGACATCGTCGTGAGCGACGAGAGCAATGCCCTTGTACCGATTGGGATGCGCCTTGCAGAACTCGGCGATCCAGTCGTTGTAAGCGCGGAACAGCGCCCACTTGAAGTCGAGGTCGTCGAGGGTGAAGAAGATAAGGCCCAGAGTAGGAAACAGGACCTCGCCATAGACCCCGTCGGCGTCGATCGCCTTGAGACGCGCGTCCGGGTCATATCCGATGGACGGCACGTCTGTTTCCCAGCGACCCTCACGTTTCACGTCCTTGTTGCTGCGGTAGGCGCCGGCCATGAAGCCGATGGGCGGCATGGCGACGTCCTCGCAGACCAGCCGGTCGGTGTCCGCTTCGGACACCAGCCTCGGCGCCCGGTCGCGATACTTCTGAGCCACCCGCGTCTGCCAGAGATCACAATGCTCCACCACGTGCGAATCGCTCGAAATAATCCGCCAGTCACCAGTCATTGAAGTCCTCCAACCACAAACCGCCTATCGTGCGGCGCTGAGCAAATCGACTAACTCACGCGATCCGACTTTGATAGGCGCTAGCCCGGCTGAACTTGAATTATCACGCATCTGATTTAGCCCGACTTTGCGGGCGCCGAGTCTCAGGCTGCGAAATCATTTAGGGTTTTGGCCGCTTGGACACTGGTTCGTCAACGAGGATTTCCGATCCTGAACAACATGCGCCAGGGCGATATGCGTCTGCTCGCTGCGGACCGGGCGATGCGCCGTTCGCCCACGCCGTTCGGGAGTATCTGCAAATGACGCTCCACGTGATCGAGATCGCCAACAATAAAGCCAAGTAGAAGCTCACGAGCGTACAGGACCGGCGCTTGAGCCATTCGACGCCGTGACAGCGGCGGTCCAAATCTGGAAGGAGATGGCCGAAGGTCGCTGATGGAGGAAACGAGTCGAGCGCGGCCGGAAGGCTGCATCCGCCTGAATCTTCGCTCCCTATAGCTCCGCATCACATATCTAATTTCCGCCAACCCGCCTTGCGGAAGAGGCCGGGCGCAATGGAAAATGGCGCGTCGAATATGCGTTTCGTATCCCAGCCTCGAGGGCGTGTTCTGACTCTCGAGCACCACAAGAAAAAAATCGGGAGGGGAGAATGGATCTTATAGCCAAGATGGCTTCGCCGCGCCGCAAGAGGTTCCTCGCTGGGAGCGCAGCCGTGAGCGCGCTGATGGCAACCGCAGGGGCCGCTTTCGCCCAGGGCGCGGAAGTCAGCGAAATCGTCGTCACCGCGCAAAAACGTGAGCAATCCATCATGGATGTCGGCGTCGCCGTCACTGCGCTTTCAGGCGAACAACTCAGGGACCAAGGGCTGCAGAATTTCGCGGCGGTCGCCGATCAAGTCCCCAATTTCACCGTCTCTCTCGCCCGTGGGGCCATCCCCGACTTCAATATCCGCGGGGTGAGCGGCGACGCTAACCTGAGCCGGCTGAATGAGAGCTCGGTCGCCGTCTATGTGGATGACGTCTATCTTGGTGACGAGACAGCGCTGGCAGGACAGACCTTCGATGTCCAGCGCGTGGAGGTCCTGCGCGGACCCCAAGGGACTCTATTCGGCCGCAACACCACCGGCGGTCTCGTGCATTATATTTCGTCCAGGCCGACCGCCGAGCCGACCGGCTATGGCAATGCCCAGTACGGCTCCGACAATTGGGTGGTCCTGGAGGGGGCGGTTAGCGGGCCGCTGAGCGACAAGGTGCGTGGGCGTCTCGCCGGCAAGTGGAACAGGCACGACGGACATCGCGAAAATATCAATAAAACGCCCGGAGCCGACCAGAAGCTAGGGGCGGAAAACACCTGGGGTGTGCGCGGTACGCTCGAAGTCGATGTCGCCGACAATGTCTTGATGACGCTGATCGGCAGCTATTCCAAAGGCGATGGCGAAGCCGTCCCCGGCAACAGTTATGGCGCGCTCCGACCCGACGGCAGCCGAAACCCCGCAGACTGGCCGAACGCCTTCTGTTCGCTCGGGCAAACCCTCGACGCCAAGTGCGTCAGCACCTTTTCGCCGCTCGGGCCGATCACCAGCCGCAAGGCGGGACAGGGAAATACCGAACTTTCAGGTGAGGACCTGGAACTCCGCCAGGAGTTCTATTCACTGACCGCGAAATTTGAGGTCGACCTTGATTGGGCCACACTTACGTCGGTGACAAACTATTCGCACAACGATTTCCATTACGAGATAGATGGGGACAATGGACTTCACACCGCCGAATTTGGCCCTGGCATTGTGCAATATGTCTCCCTCGACAATACGGCGAAACAGCTCAGCCAGGAAGTCAGGCTGAATGGCTCCACCGAGACGTTCGACTGGGTCACCGGGCTCTATTTCTATACTGACGACAAGTCGTACCAGAAGCTGGATACGCTGGTTCTGCCGACGTCACGTTTGACCTTGAACGACGCGGGAGTCGAGACGAAGTCTTATGCGATGTTCGGTCAGATCAACGCCCACATCTCGGACGAAGTCAGCTTGGTGGCCGGTGTGCGGTACAACAAGGAAAGCCGTGAGCTGACGCGCGGCATATATGCGAACCTTTCGACTGGCGAAGTCCAGAACGTTCGGGCGGCGTTGCCGGAATCGAAACTCGACACGCGAGACCTGACTGGCAAGTTCGGCGTCGAATGGGCTCCTGGCGACAATCATCTGTGGTACGCCAGCTATTCGCGAGGGGCGAAGAGCGGTGGTTTCAACGCCACCTGGAATCCAGGTACGCTGCAAGCCAATGTGAATCTGACCGGCCCGGTGGGGCAGGAGACGCTGGACGCCTTTGAAATCGGCGGCAAGCATCAGTTGTTGGGTAACAAGCTCAGGGTCAGCGGGGCGGCCTTCCTTTACCTCTACCAGGGCAAGCAGCAGTCGGTCACCAGTTTCAACCCGCAGACGCTGGTCGCATCGAGCGTCTTCATCAATTCCGGCGACGCCGAGATGCGTGGTGCGGAGCTCGAGATCGCCTACACGCCCAACAAGCGCTGGGACTTCACCCTGGGGGGTGGGTTGCTGGATACCAAGATCGTCGATTCGAACGTGGTGGTTC
Source organism: Rhizorhabdus dicambivorans (assembly GCF_002355275.1). Taxonomy (NCBI): domain Bacteria; kingdom Pseudomonadati; phylum Pseudomonadota; class Alphaproteobacteria; order Sphingomonadales; family Rhizorhabdaceae; genus Rhizorhabdus; species Rhizorhabdus dicambivorans. Next base: position 4,399,029 of record NZ_CP023449.1, read on the forward strand.
GTGACCATCGCGCGCCGGTGTTGGGTATTCCGCTGAAAGGCTTGGAGTTGACGCAGGCGCCCAAATGGACGGCGAACGCGGTTGTCGCCCATCACCTGCCATTGGGAGGAGCCGGAACCCTCACCTTGCAGTCAGAAGCGAACGCCAGGAGCAAGATCCACTATTCGATCACCAACCACCCTCTCGCGATGGATGAGGTGAAACTCGTGGTGAACTTCCGGGTCATGTGGAGGTCGCAGGACGAGAGGTTCAGCGCTCAGGCCTTCGTTACGAACGCCTTCAACAGGAAGTATCTCCTGTTGAATCGAGACGCCGTCTTTGGAAATTTCGGTGCGAATAATTCGTTCGAAGGAGAACCCCGCTTATGGGGCGTGAAGTTCGGCGCGACATTCTAGGAAATTACGGTGCGTCGTTCCGAAGGGAATGGCGCACCGGCAATCTGGCGTGGTTTTAATCACCCCCTCATCAAACGCAGTCATCGGCAGGTTCGACCAGGAAGCAGGAGATGAGAAGGATGGCGACGGTTACGACGATGGAAGAACGGTCGGACACGCCTGCGAAGCGGGGCTTCTACGAGCCGTTCGGCGAGTACCACATGAGCTGGTATGCCGTCATGCCGTCGTCGGAATTGGCTCCGGGCAAGGTCAAGTCGACGAAGTTTTGCGACGGGCGCATAGCGGTTTTCCGGGGCGAGGACGGCGCGGTTCACGCCATGAACGCGCGCTGCAAACATATGGGCGCGGATATCGGGCTGGGGGACGTCGTGGGCAACAATGTCCGCTGTCCCTTCCATCATTGGGAATATGACGGGAGCGGCGCGTGCGTGCGGATCCCGTCAGGTGACAGAATTCCCAACCATACGACGCTGCTGACATTCCCATGCGAAGACAGCGAGGGGCTTATCTGGGTATTCCTGGGCCGGGAGGCGCCTCATCGGGCGCCGCGTCTTGCCGATTGCGAGGAAGGCAAGGTTCTCTCCCGGTCGTTCGGGATCGACTTCAAGGAACCGTTACAGGTGGAGCCTTGGGCGCTGACCGCCAATACGTTCGATTTCGCCCATTTCCGGGCGGTCCATCATTTCAACATGGACGACATCACGAAGTTTTCCGACGGCCACGTCCGAGGTTGGGAAGGCGATATCGGCGAACAGGGCTTCATGCGGATCGAGTTGCACGGAATCTCAAATGTCGTGAGCTATCTGCGCAAGCCCGGCGAAGCAATGAAGCGCCAGCTTGGAGGCCTGTGCCCCAAGGGCGACGAGGGGCTGAAGCTGTTCATGACGATCTTTACCGACCTGTCCGATCCCAGCGAGGCGGCGCGCCAGGAAGCCGAAGCGCGTCTCGACGAGTTTGAAGCGCTGCACCGGAAGATTGCCGAGGAGGATCTGGCAGTCATGAACTCGGTCGAGTTCGGCAGGGTCCGCCTGACCGAGGGCGACAAGGAAGTGGCCGAGTTTCTGCGGAGTGTGCAAACCTATCCGCGCACCACCATCCGCAAGCTTGAGGCCGCCATGACGGACGGCCGTGGCGCCCCCTGACGCGCTGATCGTCGGCGCTGGATGGCAAGGTGGCGGACGAACAGGCGAGCAGCAGACTCCCTGACCGCAAATGAGGGAAGGGAGACGCCACGTTGCCAAAATCGTTGGACCATCTGATCCCGTCTGAAGGCAGGGCCGAGTGGCGCGCCCATTGGACGGTTGTGGTCGCCTCCATCGTCGGCATCATGATCGGCCAGGCGCACCTCTATTCATTGGGCGTGATGACTGCGCCGCTCGAGCAGGAGTTTGGCTGGAGCCGGACACAGCTCAACTCGGGCCTTCTGATCATTTCAATGGTTATATTCCCCCTGGCCCCGATCGTCGGCATGGTGATCGACCGTATCGGTCCCCGCAAGATCGCCTTGTGCGGCGTGATAACATACACGCTCAGCATCGCGCTGCTTTCGCTGGCTCGGCAGCCGCTATGGACGTGGTGGCTTCTATGGCTGCTGGTCGCCTTCGGACATCTTCTCATCAAGCCAACCGTCTGGGTGACCGCGATCACGAGCCTCTTTAGAAAAAGTCGCGGCCTCGCCCTCGCCATGGCGCTCAGCGCGTCCGGCTTGGCCGCCTCCGTGGCACCGATCGTGACCGCTCTTCTACTGGAGAGTTTTGGATGGCGTACGGCCTATCTTATGCTCGGCGGCATAATAGGCCTGATCAGCGTGCCGATCATCGGGCTGTTTTTTTGGAGCGCGCGGGACAAGCGGCCCACATTTGCGCCGGCGGCTCCCAAGTCCACGGCGCCTGCTGAAATCAAACGTCCGCTGCGCGACGAGCTGAAATCCTTCACCCTCCTCAAGTTGGTGGCGACGGCGCTCATCATGTCGATCGTCGGCGCGGGGTTGATCGTCAGCATGGTGCCGATCTTGAAATCTTCCGGCTTCAGCACGGCCAATGCGGCGGCCATCGTCGGGGTGATCGGAGTTTCGCAAATCGTGGGCCGGCTGTCCGCCGGACTGCTGCTGGACCGCGTCGATGCGCGGTTTGTGGGCGCAGTCACCCTGAGCTGCCCGTTGGTGACATGCCTCATCCTGATCTTCGCCCCAGGATCGGCCCCTCTCGCCATCCTTGCGGTGATCGTGTTCGGCGTGTCGGTGGGCGCCGAAGTGGAGGTGATCGCCTATCTTGCGGGCAAGATCTTCAGCCCGACAAACTTCGGCACGCTGTTTGGCGTGATCGTAGGGCTCATGTCGCTCGGCAATGGACTCGGGCCCGTGCTCGGAGGGTTGAGCTACGACCTCGCCGGCTCTTACGTGCCGGCGCTATGGGGCGCGGTTCCGCTGAGTTTACTGAGTGCCTATCTGATCGTGTCCGTGGGACGATACCCTACGCCATCCATAGATGCCGACCGATAATGACATCCAGTTCGCTGATTTGCCGAAGAACCGCGACGGTCCGACCGCTCGCCGGCGTAGCCATACCTTCGATCGCGCCGGTTGGAGCCATGATATCGAACACAGGGTCACGACTTCCACGCGCGACCTCTTCGAAGACCCGTTCGCCGCGAATCGCCCCTGGACGGGAATAGGCGCTTCGATCTTAAGCGATTGATGCGCGTTCGGCTCTCTGGCCCAGAACCACGGATGAACTACACGACAGCCATTGAGGGCAGTGCGTGCAGTCCTTCCTGGTAGACAGATTCAGTGCACCGACCTCCGCGTCGGCGCGCGTTGCGCGCTGATGCCAAGCGCGTACAGACTGGTGTCTCGACTGGTGCAGGTTAGCCCGCTGACGCGCGGCGGCTCAGCCCTCAGGGCGCTATAGCCCAATGACGCTCACACGGGATCATAATTGAACAGGTCAGGTGAGGTCTCCAGCGGAGTCAAAGCGCCGCGCATTGCCGGGAAGGCGCTCTCGGCCAAGGATTCGACGGTCCAACCGCTCAGGTTAATAGCCGTCTTGATCGGGCGAGGCTGACTGAATAGGAAGACCTCGTTGCCGCGGGCGCCTAGAATCTGCCCACTGCAGAATTCCGGCTTGGCTGCCAACGCCACTGCCAACGGCGCGATCTGCTCTGCGCGGAGCTTGGTTTGAGCGCGCGCTACCCGCTGCGCGGAAGCTTCGTCTTTGACCGGAATAGTGGCG